>JBGPNN010000349.1:0-2548 GCA_041487495.1 bacterium | reverse complement strand
GTCTGGTCGAGCGCGGGGTCGACGCGGTGAAAGTGGGTGTCGGGCCGGGCTCGAGCTGCACCACCCGGGTGGTCACCGGCGTCGGCGTCCCGCAGATCTCCGCCATCGTAGATGCCGTGCGCGGGGCCGGCGACGTGCCGGTAATCGCCGACGGCGGGATCAAGT
This sequence comes from bacterium, assembly GCA_041487495.1. Lineage (GTDB taxonomy): Bacteria > Sysuimicrobiota > Sysuimicrobiia > Sysuimicrobiales > Humicultoraceae > JBGPNN01. The sequence goes on along the minus strand of JBGPNN010000349.1, from coordinate 2,383 downwards.
ACTCCGGCGACGTCGTCAAAGCGCTCGCGGCCGGCGCGGAGAGCGTCATGATGGGCTCGATGCTCGCCGGCACCGAAGAGAGTCCCGGCGAATCGTTCCTGCTCGAAGGACGCCGCTTCAAAGTGATTCGCGGCATGGGCAGCCTCTCGGCGATGGAAGAGGGCTCGGCCGACCGGTATTTCCAGGAAGGGGAGGTCAGTCCGTCGAAGCTCGTCCCGGAAGGCATCGAAGGGCGCGTTCCCTACCGCGGACCGGTGGGCGACGTCTTGTTCCAGATGGTGGGCGGCCTGCGCAGCGGCATGGGTTATTGTGGCGTGAATGATATCGCGGGGCTGCGGACCGAGACCGAATTCATCCGGATTACCTCCGCGGGGTTGCGCGAGTCGCATCCGCACGACGTCGTCGTCACCCGGGAAGCGCCGAACTACAGCCTCTAATGCTTGACACCCCCCAGCCCGGACCCTAGTCTAGCCGAGCCGTTTGCTGGTCCATCTGTCACCTGGAAGGGGAACCCCGTTTATGAGTTTGTGGGCAACCAAGTCCATCACCGCCCTGCGCGCCGAGGCGGATGCGACCGGCGAGACCTCGCTCAAACGCGCGCTCGGCCCGCTCAACCTCGTCACTCTGGGTATCGGCGCCATCATCGGAGCCGGGATTTTCGTGCTCACTGGTCAGGCCGCCGCGCTCCACGCGGGCCCGGCGGTACCGATCTCGATGGCGCTGGTGGGCATCGCCTGTGCCTTTGCGGGTCTGTGCTACGCCGAGATGGCGGCCGCCGTTCCCGTCGCCGGCAGCGCCTACACCTATTCGTATGCCACGATGGGCGAGCTCGTCGCGTGGATCATCGGGTGGGATCTGGTGCTCGAGTACGCCGCGGGCGCGGCCACCGTGGGCGTCGGCTGGTCGGGGCACCTCGTGTCGCTGCTTGGCCTGTTCAACATCCACATTCCGGCGGCACTCGCTTCCTCGCCGACCCTGTGGTGCACGGCCGCCCAGGTCGGCACGATGGCCGCGCCCGGGTGCGCCCATGCCGGGCTCAACCTCACTGGCACGATCGTCAACCTGCCGGCCGTGTTCATCGTGGCGATCATGTCCACGATCCTCGTGATCGGGATTAAAGAGTCGGCGAAGGTGAACAACTTCATTGTGATCCTGAAGGTGACGATCGTGCTGCTGGTGGTGGCCGTCGGCCTGGCCCACATCAACACCGCGAACTGGAAGCCGTTTATCCCGCCGAATACTGGTGAATGGGGGACGTTCGGGTGGTCGGGCGTGCTGCGCGGCGCTGGCCTCGTGTTCTTCGCGTACATCGGATTTGATGCGGTCTCCACCGCGGCGCAGGAGGCGAAGAACCCGCAGAAGGACATGCCCATCGGCATCCTCGGGTCGCTGGCCATCTGCACGATCCTGTACATCGTCGTTTCGGCGGTGCTGACGGGAATGGTACCCTACACCGAGCTCAACCTGCCGGCCCCGGTCGCGTACGCGATGCAGAAGGTCGGCGCACCCTGGTGGGTGCGGGTGTCGGTCGACGTCGGCGCCGTGCTCGGTTTGGGCTCCGTGATCCTCGTGATGCTGCTCGGGCAGTCGCGCGTGTTCTATTCGATGTCGCGCGACGGCCTGCTCGGCAAATGGGCCGGCAAGGTGCACCCCACCTACCGGACGCCATACCTGTCCACGATTTACACCGGGATCGCCGTGGGGCTCGCGACCGGGCTGCTGCCGTTGCAGCTGCTCGGCCAATTGGTCAACATCGGGACGCTGCTGGCGTTCGTCCTGGTGTGTGCCGGCGTGTGGATCCTGCGGAGCAAGCGGCCCGATCTGGACCGGCCGTTCAGGACGCCGCTGATGCCCTTCGTGCCCATCATGGGCATCCTGTGCTGCACCGGCCTGATGCTCACCCTGCCGGCCGATACCTGGATCCGGTTGGTCGTGTGGCTGATCATCGGCTTCGCGATCTACTTCGGGTACAGCCGGAAGCATTCGGTCTTACAGAAGGAATTGAAGAAGTAGACCATCAAGCGTAGTCGTCGAGGAACAACGTCGAGGGGAATTGTGATTTCACGGTTCCCCTCGACGTGGTTTCTCTGGATGATTTCCCTCGACGCTCCTTCTTGACGTACTTATCTTCTTGCTATGCCCCCAACCCACATCTCCATCCCTCCCGACCGAGCCGCCGCGGCGCGCCAGGTCGCTGCCGTCTTCAAGCCGGGGCAGCGGGTGGTCCTGACCACCCACGTCAACGCCGACGGCGACGGCGTGGGGAGCGAGATCGGATTGTGGCATCTGTTGCGGGCGCGCGGGCTCCATCCGGTGATCGTCAACCCGACCGGGATTCCCGATCGTTTTCAGTTCATGATCCCGGATGGCGCCGACGCCAGCG
>JBGPNN010000348.1:0-2606 GCA_041487495.1 bacterium | reverse complement strand
GTCCTCTATGAGAACGACACGATGCGCCAGCAGGCCCGCGACATCCCGCAGATGCTATAATTATTGGGCGGGCCCGTAGCTCAAGTGGTAGAGCAGCGCCCTCATAAGGCGCCGGTTCCTGGATCGAAGCCAGGCGGGCCCACCAGATGGGACGCCTGGCGGCAAGGCCTGCGGGGATCCTGGGGTGGCGGCCTCGGGAGGCCCGGCGGGGACGAGGAGGTGATGGACGTGGACGAGCGAGAGCGGACAGGCGTCTTTCGGCTGGACGGGATTGGTGCGCTGGGCGTCCAAGACATCCTGACCCTGGTGTATCGCGCCCTGGAAGAGCGGGGGTACGACGCCGTCGATCAGATCGTCGGGTATCTCCTGTCAGGAGATCCAACGTACGTGACGAGCCACGCGGACGCGCGCAAGATCATTCGACAGGTCGACCGCCTCCAGTTGCTGGAGGAACTGGTGCGGGCCTACGTCGAGACGCACATGCGCGCCCGTACGTCCTAGCAGCAGACCGACCCCGTCGACAGGGGGCACTCAATGGAGAAGCTTGTGATTTCCGGCGGCCGCCGGCTGCGCGGGGCGGTCAAGGTCGCCGGGGGGAAGAACAGCTCCCTCGCCGTCATCGCTGCGGCCGCGCTCGCGGCCGATGTCTCCACCCTTGAGAACGTCCCGCACTGCCGGGACGTCAGCACCCTGATTGAGATCCTGGAAGCGCTTGGCGCCACGATCTCGTTCGTGGCCGGTCGCCTCACCATGGACGCGCGCGGCATCCACAGCCATATCGCGCCATACGACCTGTGCCGCAGCATGCGGGCCTCGTTCTACACGGCCGGCGTGCTCCTCGGACGGATGGGCAAGGCGCAGGTCCCACTGCCGGGCGGCTGCTCCATTGGGGCGCGGCCGGTGGACTTCCACATGCGGGGCTTCCAGGCGCTGGGCGCGAAGGTGGCCACGGAGCACGGATACATGAAGGCGTCGGTGCGGCGCCTCCGCGGGGCGGCCTTCTACGTGCCCCGCAGCAGCGTCGGCACCACGATTAACCTGATGATGGCTGCGAGCATGGCCAAGGGCCCGACGGTGCTGCAGAACGCGGCCCGCGAGCCCGAGGTCGTCGACACGGCCGTCTTTTTGAACCTAATGGGTGCCAAGATCAAGGGCGCCGGGACCGACACGATCACGATGGAGGGGGTTCCCGCGCTTCATGGGGGAGCGTACACGATCATCCCCGACCGTCTCGAGGCCGGCACGTACTTGCTCGCGGGGGCCGCGACCAGCGGCGACGTCTTGGTCGAGGGGATGATCCCTGAGCACGTCACGCCGCTCCTGACCAAACTCCAAGAGGCCGGGCTCGAAGTCACCATCGACACTGAGGGCGTGCGCGTCCGCGCAACGGGGGAGTTGCGCGCCGTCGACGTTGACACGGCCCCCTATCCGGGGTTCGCCACCGACCTGCACCCGCAGATGGTCGCGCTGCTTGCGCTGGCCCGCGGGTCCTCCACGATCCGCGAGACGGTCTTTGAATCCCGATTCGCCTACACGGATGAACTACGGCGCATGGGCGCGGACATCAAGGTGGAAGGCGAGAGCGTCCACGTGACCGGGGTGCCGCGCCTATCCGGTGCGCCCGTCGAGGCGCCGGATATCCGCGGTGGCGCAGCCGTGATGGTCGCCTCCCTGGCGGCCGAGGGTGACACGGAAATCTCGCGTGTGGAGAACCTGGAGCGGGGGTACGAAGATCTCGAACGCAAGCTGACGCTGCTGGGGGCGCGGGTTGCGCGTGACGGTCGGACCGCCGCGCGCGAGGCTGGATAGCGGCTCCATCGACTAACGCATTTCCCTCCTGGGCATAACCTCACTGCTCAGGCTTCCCAGACGAACGGCCTGCTCCGGTAGCCGGGTAGGCCGTTCGCATTTCGACCCGACGTGGAAGCCGGCAGGAGACCTGGATGGTCCGCGCCGCTGGCGTCCGCGCGTTATGGGGTTCCCTGGCACTGGCGGTCCTCTTCAGCATTTCTGGTCCGGGCCAGGTCCTGCCGACCCAGGGGCGGTCGCCGTTCGCCGTGTACGCGCTCCCCTACCGGCTCCCATCGGGGCAGGCCAGGTCGGACCTCGAACTCACGGTCCTGAACCTGATCAACCAGGAGCGGGTGGCCACAGGGTTGGTACCGCTGATGCCCCACGCGCGGTTGCGTAGCGCGGCGCGCACGCACGGTCTCGAGATGTTCGAGTATGGATACCTTTCCCACGAATCCCGTGACGGCCGCACCCCGGCGCAGCGTGTTCTCGAGCACCGCGTCCGTGTCCGGTTCGTCGGTGAGAACCTGGCCTACGCACCAGATATCCGGGCGGCCCATGCGGCGCTGATGGCCAGCCCGGACCACCGGCGGAATATTCTTTCGCCGCAATTCGGCCTCGTGGGGATCGCGGTGATCGACGGTGGGCCGTATGGCGTTGTCATCGTACAGGATTTCTCGGATGCCCCGGGGGCGCAGCGCCTCCGGCACTGAGCGAGGACCCGGCGTCCCAAGAGGCGCAGACTCAGTCGTTGTCGCCGTGATCCGGGTTGTTGGCCTCGATCGCCCTCAACAGTTCCGCCGCCATCTTGGCAT
>JBGPNN010000347.1:0-2616 GCA_041487495.1 bacterium | reverse complement strand
CGAAGCCGCCGAGCGCCTCGGGTTCACGGTGATTTCCGGCGCAGAGTCGTGGAGGTTGGCATGAACCCTGCACTCTCGGTGGTCATCCCGACCCGGAACGAGCGGGACAATGTGTCCAGGCTCCTCGACGCGATGCGCACCGCCGTGGATGGGCTCGACTATGAACTCGTGTTTGTGGACGACAGCACCGACGGCACCGACCGGGCACTTGCCGAGGCTGCGCGCGCGGACCCGCGGATCGTCGTCCGACACCGCGATAAGGGGCATGGTCTCGCCAGTGCCGTCATCGACGGGATCGGTCTCAGCCGTGGGGACGCGGTCGCGGTGATCGACGCCGACCTGCAGCATCCGCCGGGCCTGCTCCCGGGGATGCTCCGGCGGCTCGCCGACGACTCGGCCGACGCCGTGGTCGCCTCGCGGTATGTCCTGGGGACCGGCGTGCCCGGTCTGAGCGCGTGGCGCCGGGCGGTGTCGCAGGCGACGCGGCTGCTCGCCCGCGCACTACTGCGCGGCGCGCGGCGCAGCAGCGATCCGCTCTCGGGATACTTCATGGTGCGGCGCACCGCGGTTGAGGGCGTCGTCCTGCAGCCGATCGGGTTTAAGATCCTGCTGGAAATCCTGGTGCGTGGGCGGTGCGCACGGGTGACCGATGTCCCATACGTTTTTGAGGCGCGCGCGGGCGGTCACAGCAAAGCCACGACGCGGCAGGGGATCGAGTTGCTGCGCCAGATTGCGGCGCTGGTCGGCAGCAATCCCGAGGATTCGCGCCTGTGGAAGTTCTTGCTGGTCGGCACGGGTGGTGTGGTTGTCAACTCCATCGCGTTTTGGTTCCTCGTCCACTCCCTCAGCATGCCCATCTTGGGCGCGGGCTTAATTGCCGGCGCCATGGCAACCCTCGCCAATTTCGTCCTGAACAACGCCTACACATGGGCCGACCGGCGCGTGGATGGGCTCTCTGTTTTCTTCCAGCGTATGGGCAGGTATTACGTGACGACCTGGGCGGGGCAGGCGGTGTACCTCGGTCTGTTGTGGTTTCTGACGCACATGGGCGTGGCGGTCATGCTGGCCAACCTGATCGGCGTGCTGATCGGCGGGATGTTGAATTACGTTGTGCACAACATGTGGACATGGCGGCACCAGGGCGCGGGGTAAGCGTGCCCAGGGACAGAGCCCCGCGGGCCTGACGGCCGCGGAGAATGGGGGGCAGCGGTGGCAACGGTCGCGAACATCGCGGAGCACGCCGGCCGTCTGCGTGAGAGTATTGCGCGGGTCATTTTGGGCAAGGATGAGGTCATCGACCTCGTGGTGACCGCGCTCCTCGCACGCGGACATGTGCTGCTGCGCGACGTGCCGGGTGTGGGCAAGACGATGCTGGCCCGGGCCCTGGCCCGGTCGATCGGCGGCGAGTTTACCCGCATCCAGTGCACGCCCGACCTGCTGCCCTCCGACGTCCTGGGGACGGCGATCATCGATCCACGGACGTACGAGTCGCGCTTCGTCGCCGGGCCTATTTTTGCCAACGTCGTCCTCGTCGACGAACTCAATCGCACCACACCCCGCACGCAGTCGTCGTTCCTCGAACCGATGGACGAGTGGCAGGTCACCGTTGACGGCGAGGCGCGTGGCCTACCGCGCCCATTCTTCCTGATCGCCACCCTCAACCCAACCGAACACCACGGGACGTATCCGCTCCCGGAGGGTCAACTGGACCGCTTCGCCGTGTCGACGTCGCTGGGCTATCCGCCGCTGGCCGCCGAACGTGCGATGCTGGCCGGGCATCTGGGCCGCCATCCGATCGAGTCCGTCACGCCGGTCCTGACGCCGGCCGACCTGCTGGCCGTCCAGGAGGCGACGTCGGGTGTCTTCGTAAGCGCCGCTGTACGCGACTATGTCCTGGGTATCACCGGTGCGACGCGGATACATCCGGCCATTGCCCTGGGATGTAGCCCGCGTGGCAGCCTGGCATTGATGCGGGCCGCGCAGGCGCATGCCGCGTTGTTCGGGCGCGCGTACGTCACGCCCGACGACGTCAAGAGGCTGGCGGTCGCGGTGATGGCGCATCGCTTGCTGCTCCGGCCGGAAGCGGGCGCCGCGCCCTCGGCCGAGGACGTCATCGCACAGATCCTGGCCACCGTGCCCGTGCCCATCTTCGAGGTCCCTCGTGCCGACGCGTGAAGGCACCGTCCTGCTGATCGTCGCCGCGGCCATCTTCTTGCTGGCGACGAACCTGATGTCAGGATTGCTGTTTGTCCTCGACGCCCTGCTCGTGGCGCTGGTCCTCGTCGGCGCGGTCACGGCGGCGCGATCGGTCCGCGGGATCACCGTGACACGCCAGGTGCCGCCGCGCGGCGTGGAGGGCCAGCCGGTTCACGTCGGGATAACGATTTCAGCGGCGCGGGGCGCGCGGTTTCTCGTGGTGGAAGACGGGTGGACCGGCGCACGCGCGAGGACTCTCGTGCCGGCGCTCGAGGCCGGGCGGGCCGCGACGATACAGCTCCACCCGACACCTGAGCGGCGCGGGCAATTTGTCCTTGGACCCGTGGAGATCGCGTCTAGGGGGCTGGTCGGTCTGCTCACGTTGCGGCGCCGGTTTGTGCTGCCGGACCGCATCGCCAT
>JBGPNN010000346.1:0-2632 GCA_041487495.1 bacterium | reverse complement strand
TTCGGTACACCGGCGACCGCCGGATACTCGAACGAGCCCCGCGCGAAGAGGCGCTGGGCCTCATCCGAGGCGAGGTACTCGAGGAAGGCGATCGCAGCCTCGCGGTTGGGCGCCGATGCCACGACGCCTCCGCCGCTGATGTTCACATGTACCCCGCGCTGGCCCGGGGCCTGGTTAGGATAGAATAGGCCCACCTTCTCCGCGATCGCACGCTCGTCGGGCTGGCCCGAGTTCAGCAGGCGCGCGTAATAATAGTGATTGATCAAAGCGAGGTCGCCCTCACCCGCTGCGACCCCCTTGATCTGATCGGTATCACCGCCTTGTGGCTGTCGCGCAAAGTTCGCCACCATCCCGCGGGCCCATTGTTCGACCCGCGCTTCGCCATGGGCGGCGATCAATGAGCCGACCAGCGACTGGTTGTACACGTGGGTGGAGCTCCGGACGAGGATCTTCCCCCGCCACTTCGGGTCGGCCAGGTCTTCGTACGTCGACAGCTGGGAAGGATTGACGCGGGCGCGCGAGTGGGCGATCACGCGCACGCGCATCGCAAAGCCGTACCAATAACCGTTGGGATCTCGTAGGCTGGCAGGCACGCGCTTGTTCAGGACCGGCGACGTGATCTTCTGCAACAGGCCGGCCTCCTCTGCCCGCCATAGCCGCCCCGCATCGACCGTGATCAGGACGTCCGCCGGGCTGTTGCGGCCCTCGGCCTTGATGCGCTCGATGAGTTGATCCTCACCGCCCTCGATGAGGTTGACCTTGATCCCGGTCCGCGCCGTGAACCCGTCGAAGAGGGTTTCATCGGTATCGTAGTGGCGCGCCGAGTAGAGGTTGAGAACCCTGCCCGGCGGCGCGGCAGTCAGTCCGGCCGGGATGGCTACCAACAAGAGCACCAAGAGCACCGCGTATCGCGCGAACTGGGTCACCGTTGCTTCCTCCCTCGCGGTTGAGCGTGGACTTGCGAATCACTCGCGGTTTAGGGTATCCTTATTCTTAAGTTTAGAGAATCCAATCCAAACAGTATAGACTGGGCGAATCCGGGTTAGGTTCCTCACAATTATGTACCGCACGCCTTGTCCGGGGCTCGTACAACAACCGTTGTTAGGTGCCAGGTGCAGATTCCGCGGACCGATCTCGAACGGCGATTCCACCAGTCCCGCCGGCGGCTGACCCCTCAACGCGCGCTGATCTGCCGCCTTCTGGACGGCAACCTCGAACACCCGTCGGCAGAGGTTCTGCACCGCCGGGCGCAGGGCGCGATGCCCACGCTGTCGCTCCGCACTGTGTATGCCATCCTCCACGAGTTGGTCGAGATCGGCGCGATCCAGCAGTTGGACCTGGGCACGGGTAGCACGCGGTTTGATCCCAATCCCCAGCCACACCATCACGCGGTGTGCGTGCGCTGTGGCACGGTGCGCGACGTGCACGCGGTTGTCGGTCCGATCGACCTGCCGCCGGATCAGCGTCAGGGCTTCTGGGTTCGCGGCGTGGATGTCGTGTTCCGCGGCGTGTGCCGGGAGTGCCGGCGATGACGGTCCACGACATCGCCAAAACCGAGCGGATCGAGATGTACCTGAAGGCGGTCTATTCCTTGTCGCAGGCCGCCCCGCCCGTCACGATCTCCAAGGTCGCGGAGTACATGGGGGTCTCCTCGCCGTCCTCATACGAGATGCTCAAGCGCCTGGAGTCGCAGGGATTGCTGCGGTCTGGCACTGAGCACGGGTACCGCCTGACCCCAGAGGGCCAGCAGACCGCCGAGCGCGTGGTCCGCCGGCTACGACTAGCTGAGCGCCTGCTGACCGACGTGCTGCACATTGACCTCCCCGACGTCTACGCCGAGGCCTGCAAGATGGAGCACGTCATCAGCCCGCAGGTGGAGACGCGCCTGGCCGAAGTGCTCGGGCATCCCACCACCTGCCCCCACGGGCTGCCGATTCCCGGTGAGGAGCCTCCTCATGTGGCAGGACCCTCCACCACCCTTGATGGGCTCGAGGTATGGAGCCGGGCCGTGATCGCCAACATCCCCGAAGAGGACGACGCCGTCGTGGCACATCTGGCCGCGATTGGTCTGACGCCCGGGGTCGAAGTACAGGTCAGGGAAATCGCCCCGCTCAACGGGCCGATTACGGTGTTGGCACGGGGGCAGATGCGGGCCATCGGCCGCGACGTCGCGCGCCGGGTCCACGTGCAACCGGCTGTCCCTCACCCCCTGCCGGCCTGAAGCCGTTCCCCGCGTGAGAGTCTTGTGAGATCGCCGCAGGATGATGCCTTTGCGGTCCGGGCAGAGGGGACGGCGGGGGCGCATCCGCGGCGCCGGACTGGTTCCCCGTCCCCTCGGGGTTCACGCGACGCGGAGGATTCCGCAGCAGCCGCCCGAAATCTCAAGTAACCGGTGGTGTTCGCCGGATTCCGAGACACAGGTGGTGCGCTCTATGCTCCGGATCTGCGCCGTGTTGCTCGCGGTCGCGCTGGTCGTGCCCATTGTCGCTACGGCCGGACCGGCCGGAGCAATGCAGGGCGACCCCCAGGCGGTGGCCGAATACCGTAGCGCCCAGGAGAAGTTCGGATCGGCCCGCACCTTTCGCTCGAAGATGGCCACCCCGCAGGGCGCGATGACGATCGAGTACGTGGC
>JBGPNN010000345.1:0-2681 GCA_041487495.1 bacterium | reverse complement strand
CCTCGGGGCAGGTATTGCTGCTCGATCGCGGCGGCCACGGGCTCCGGCTCACCCGCCCAACGGGCATAGATCCCGCCCATCGTGCCCTGCAGTTCCGGGAACTCACCGACCATCGCGGTCACCAGGTCGGCCTTGCACAGCGCCGCCGCGCGATCGAGGTGCGCGGCATCGGTCGGGTCCAGATGGGCCTCCGCGGCCAGCCACTTGGCGGTGCGCCTGAGACGGTCCCTGTGATCGGCCATCGAGCCTAGCCCGGCGGCGTGCGCCAGACGTCCCAATTGCGTGTTCCACGCCTCGAACGTGCCGCGCCGGTCCTCTTCAAGGAAAAATCGTGCATCCGCCAACCGTGCCCGTACGACCCACTCGTGTCCGGTGCGCACGGTGCCCATGTGCGACGACCCACCGTCACGCACCGCCACGAATGCCGGGAGCAGCGTCCCCTGCCTGTCCTCGACCGCAAAGTACTTCTGATGGTGCTGCAGCGTCACGACGAGAACCGCGCGCGGCAGCTCCTTGACAAATTCGGGATCGAGCGCGCCGCGGAGGGGCGTCGGCCGTTCGATCGACCAGACTAGCTCCTCGAGCAGGCTGTGATCCAATACCGGCCGGCCGCCGATCTGCGAGGCCAGGCGCGTCGCGGTCTGTGTGATACGGGCGCGGCGACTGGCGGGGTCAAGCACGACGTGCGCCCGCGCCACCACCTGCCGGTACGCGTCGGGCTCGGCAATGGTCGCCGACTTTGGCGCGAGAAAGCGATGACCGTAGGTGCGGCGCCCGGCCTTGACCCCGGCGATCTCCAGGGGGATGACGCGCTTGTCGAGCAACCCGACGATCCAGCGGATCGGCCGGCCGAATCGGAAGCCGCTGGACTCCCACCGCATCGTCTTGGGAAACACGAGCCCCGCGACCAGACCGGGCAACACGTCGTGGAGGACGGCGATCGCCGCGCGGCCCACCTCGCGCTTCTCCGCCACGACGTAGCGGCCGCCGTCGCGGTCCAGGACCTTTAGGGCGTCCACCGGCACGCCCTGGGAGCGGGCGAATCCCTCCGCCGCCCTCGTCGGCCGCCCCTCCGCGTCATAGGCCACCTTCGCGGCGGGGCCCCGCACCTCGGTGACCAGATCACGCTGGCGCGCCGCGATCCCGCCGACCATCAGGACCAATCGCCGCACCGTGCCGCTCGTGTGCACGTCCCCGGCGTCCAGACGTGCGGCCTGCAGTACGGCACGTGCATCCGCGTGCAACTGCTCAAGCACCGGTGCAATGGCGAGCGGCGGGAGCTCTTCGGTCCCGATCTCCAACAACAGATCGCTCACGGCGCGTCCTCCCCGGAGCGCGGGGTGGCCAGTTGCTGGAGGTAGGCGGCGGCGGCCCCGCGCGCGAGGGTCCGGGTGCGGCCCATGAACTCGACGCGCTGTGCCACGCTGACCGCCCCGCGGGCATCGAGCAGGTTGAACAGATGCGAGCACTTCAGCGCGGCTTCATACGCGGGCATGACGAGCGGGATCTCGAGCAGGCGCTTGGCGTCCGCCTCGTGCGCGTCGAACAGCACGCGCAGCGTGTCGGGGTCGGCGTGTTCGAAGCCATACGCCGAGTGTTCGCGCTCCTCCACCTTGCGGAGGGACCCGTACGTGACGCCCGGCGCCCACTCGATGTCGAACGCCCTGGGCTTCCGCTGCAGGTACATGGCCAGCCGCTCGAGACCATAGGTCAGCTCTACCGAGATCACGTCGAGATCCACGCCGGCCATCTGCTGGAAATAGGTAAACTGAGTGATCTCCATGCCGTCCAGGAAGATCTGCCACCCCACGCCCCAGGCGCCGAGCGTGGGCGCTTCCCAGTCGTCTTCAAGGAAGCGCACGTCGTGGTGGGCCAGGACCAGACCGAGCCGCTCCAGACTCTCCAGGTACAACGCCTGGACGTCGTGGGGCGCAGGTTTGAGAATCACCTGGTACTGGTAATGCTTGTAGAAGCGGTTGGGATTCTCACCGTAGCGGCCGTCGACGGGGCGGCGGCTTGGCTGCACGTAGGCGACACGCCACGGGTCGGGCCCCAGCGACCGAAAGAACGTCGCGGGATGCATCGTGCCGGCGCCGACTTCAACATCGTAGGCCTCTTCGAGCACACAGCCGTGCGCGCCCCAGAAGTGATCGAGGGCCAGGATCATCTCTTGGAATGTCAGCGCGCGCGCTGTCTTCGGCATCGGCACACAAAAGGAGCACCGTCTCAGGGACGGGTGCTCCGATGCTCAACCGCCGCCCATTCTAGCAACGACGGCGCGAACCGGTCAACGTGTCCCCCTGCCCGCCGGCTCCGCTGCAACCGTTCGTTATGTGCTTGGCCCTATTTCGGAGTAAGACCGTACGTGATCAGGGCGGTTCCGGCCGCACCAGAGACAGCTGAGCCCGCCGTTGATAGACCGATGGAAAGTGCCCATGCAGAAGCGTTAGCGAATATCATGACTGCCCCTCCTGCGGTGTAACCGCATCGGAGGAGCTTCTCTTTCAACTTCTTTCTGTCCTCGGCCTTTTCGCGCCTCTCATGAAGCGCCGTCGCGATAGAGCAAGCCTCGTCGAGGAGGCTTCTTATGTGCGGCAGCATCTCCTCCTTCTTCGGCGTCGGTTTCTTGATATCTTCGAGCAATTGAGTCGCTCTATCCAACAAGCTCTTGATCGTTGCGT
>JBGPNN010000344.1:0-2800 GCA_041487495.1 bacterium | reverse complement strand
CTCGGTCCTCGCGCTCGTCGTGCTGCTGGTGGCGTGCACCAACGCCGCCGGACTTCTCCTGAGCCGCGCCGGCACGCGGACGCGCGAGATCGCCATCCGGCTGGCGATCGGCGCGGGGCGCTTCCGGCTGATCCGGCTGCTCATGACCGAGAGCCTGGTGCTCGCGTTGCTGGGCGGATTGGGCGGGGTCGCCATCGGGTATTGCGGCATCAAGGCCATGAGCACGTTCAGCATCCCGACCGAGTTGCCCGTCCAGATCCCGTTTCGAATGGACACGCGCCTGCTGCTGGCGAGCCTCGCGTTGTCCGTCCTGAGCGCGCTCCTGTGCGGCCTGGCTCCGGCGCTGCAGAGCACGCGCCTGGACCTGGTCAGGGGGCTGAAGGCGGGCGAGGGAGACGAGTCCGCAAGCGGGCGCAAGCGCCTCTGGGGCCGCAATGCGCTGGTGGTGGCGCAGATTGCCATGTCCCTGATGCTCCTCGCGGCGTCCTTCCTGATGGTCCGCGGTTTCCAGCACAGCCTGCTCGAGGAAACCGGGTTCGCGAAGGACCACCTGCTGATGGTGAGGTTCGATCCGCGCCTCGTGCAGTACGACGCGGCCCAGACCCGGCACTTCTACGAGCTCCTGACCGGTCGGGTGCGGGAAACGCCCGGAGTCCAGAGTGCGACCCTCATGCAGAATCCGCCGCTCGGCCTGGGCGACTTCGAACGCATCGCCTTTGTGCCGGACGGATTTGTGATTCCGCGCGATCGCGAGAATTTCACGTCCACGATGGACACCGTCGATGAGGGGTACTTCGAGACGATGGGGATCCCGATGCAGCGCGGGCGCGGCTTCCTAGCGTCCGATACCGAGGATGCGCCGCGGGTCGCCGTCGTCAACGAGCAGTTCGCGCAACACTATTGGCCGGGCGCCGACGCGGTGGGCAAGCGCATTCGCCTCGAAAGCGCCACCGGGGCGCCCGTCGAGATCGTCGGCGTCGCGCCGAACGTCAAGTACGGCGACACCGTCGGCAGGGCGACGGATTTCGTGTACCTGCCGGTGGCCCAGCATCCGGTCGCGCGCATGGTCCTGATGTTGAGGTCGAGCGGCGATCCGCTGGAGTTGGTCAAGCCCGTGAAGGCGGTCGTCCGGAAGCTCGATGCGAACATGCCGATGCTGGAGACGCGGACGTATGAGGACCTGTACCGGTACCACTCCGTGGAGGGGCCGCGCGTGGCGGTGGAGCTGGTCGGCACCCTTGGAGGCGTGGGCCTTCTCCTCGCCATCGCCGGCCTGTACGGGCTGGTCGCCTACAACGTGAGCCGCAGAACGCACGAGATCGGCATTCGCATCGCCATCGGCGCGCGGCCCCTGGACGTGCTGCGTTTGATGATGGGCAAGGGCCTCGCGCTGGTGGGATGGGGAACGGCGATCGGACTGGTCATGGGAGTCGCCGTCGAGCACCTGATGAATTCCATGTTGTTCAACGCCGGCGGCGTCGACATCTGGGTGTATCTCATCCTCGTGCCGGCGATGGTCCTGGTGACCATGCTGGCGGCCTACGTGCCCGCGCGCAGAGCATCCCGGATCCCGCCGACACTGGCGCTGCGATGCGAGTAGTACAGGGAGTTCGTGAACGTCAGGTCCGTTGGAGGGAGATGGAGTCAGACGTGTAAACGTGAATAGGAGTGGGGTCGTGCCTACGTCATGCATTATGGCCGGATCGCTGCGTCATCTACCTCTACGCTCTCGGCGACAATCACACTTCCCTGGATCGATACCGTGATCGTGTGCAAAACCAGCTCCTTTTGTCATGCGAGTTCGCCGATCGAACCGCGACGCGGAGTGTGAAGGCGGGACGTCGATCAGGGACCGAAAGGATCGAAATGGAGTGGTGGCGCGACTCCCGATGAGTTGTGCGGGGAATCGCGCCACTAAGAGCCCTTAAGGGGTGCACCTCTCGATGCAGGTCTTCGCTGACTCGCGGGCGACGGCCAGGCACGTTGCATCACCGTGACAGGCCTTCACATCAGCAATATACTGCGCCAGGCACGCCTTCTCACAGGTATGGGGCGTCTGCTGCGCCACAAGTAACGATCCGAACAAAGCCAGTGCCACCAGGGTAACGAAGATCACCAATCGCTTTTTCAGACTGTCCATGGTTTTGAACCTCCTTAAACGAAATTAGTTTGGGTTCCTATGCTGGTTTCACCAATTGAGCATCAACTCTCAAACTCTAACGGCGCTTGTGGAGGACGACTCCCCGCCGACGAGTTTTCACTCACATCGCAACGCGACCATGGGATCGACCTTCGTCGCCCGGCGTGCAGGAATGTAACTCGCCAGGAGCGCGGCAATCGAAATCAAAAACACAGCGGCCAGAAAAACGGGGCCGCGTTGATCGAATGGCAGGACTTCGTCATTCACAAGTCCTAGCTTCAGCCACACTAATGGAACCGCCAGCGCGAGGCCAGTCGCGACCCCGAGCGCCCCAAGGACCATTCCTTTCCTCACCACCATTCTCAGGACTTCGCTTCTCTGGGCGCCCAGCGCCATGCGGATTCCAATTTCATGGGTGCGCTGCGCCACCGTATAGGCCATCACCCCGAAGACCCCCACCGCTGCCAAAGCCAGCCCCAAACCCGCGAAGGTGCCCATGAGAATGTTCATGATGCGGAAATTGGCGCCGGACTCGGCGATTAGTTGGTTCATGGTGTGGACAGCAGTGATGGGTTGGTCTTTGTCCACGCCCCAGACAGCGCGGCGTAACATCGGAGCGAAGGCCGCCGGGTCGGAGCGCGTCCGGACAACGAGAGTCAT
>JBGPNN010000343.1:0-2800 GCA_041487495.1 bacterium | reverse complement strand
TGTACGCCCAACGCACAGCACGTCCAGCCGGTGGTGAGCGCGCTGGAGGCCGGGGTGCATGTCTTCTCGGAGAAGCCCATGGCGACGTCGCTGGACGGCGCGCGCACGATCCGCGATGCAGCCCGCCGGGCGAAGGGCATTTACCAGATCGGCTTCAACCGGCGCTTTGCCAATGTCTACAGGTTCGTGAAGGAGCGCATCGACGACGGCCGCCTGGCGCCCCGCCTGGCGCAGATGAAGCACAACCGGGGTGAGCTGGTGCAGCCGCCGTGGACCGGCAACGCAGCCGTGACCGGAGGCTATCTCTACGAGACACCGGTGCATCTGTTCGATATGGGCCGGTTCCTCTTCGGGGAAGTGGCGACGGTCGCCGGACATGCCCGGCAGAGCGCGTACCAGGAACTCGACGGGTTCGTGATGCTGTTCACGTTCAACAGCGGCGTGGTGGCATCAATCACCAGCGTCGCACACACATCGTGGATGTTCCCCTACGAGCGCGTCGAAGTGTACGGGCCTCACTGCACGGTCGTCACCGAAGAGCTCGAGCGGGCCTCGTTCAGCCCCGGCATGCGCGACCAGGTCGAAGCCATCGACTGTTTCCAGATGGCCTTTGAACTCAAGTGCGGGTATGTCGAAGAGGATCGGTTGTTCATCGACGCCGCCCTTGGCGAACGGCCACCCGCCGTGACGGCGGAGGACGGGTACCGCGCCACGGAACTGGTCGAAGCCGTCTACCGGGCCGCCCGGACGGGGCAGACAATCACCCTGCCCCTCGAAGGATAGCGCGTTGTCGATGACCTATCGCCTGGTCGTGGTCGATATCGACGGGACGCTGGTCAACGCCCGAAGCGAGATCACCCGTCCCGTCCGCGACGCGGTCCGTGAGGCGCAGGCCCGGGGCGTCCGCGTCTGTCTGGCCACCGGCCGGATCTGGACCTCGGCGCGGCAGTACGTCGAAGGACTGGGAGCCGATCCGCCGGTGATCCTCTACAACGGCGGGATGGTCTACGACTTTGCGCGGGACGACGTCTGGATGCGCACGCCGCTGCCGATGCGGCACGCGAAGGACGTCCTGCGGATCCTGCGAGGGCACCCGGCCGCGCAGCCCCATCTGTACGTCGACGACCACGTGTACATTCCCGCGATGAACGAATCCACCGCGATCTACCAGCGTAAGGACGGCCTCCGCGCCGAGGCCGTCGGTGATCTGGTCGAGTGGCTGACGGTCGATCCGATGAAGATCCTCATCATCGGCGATCGACCGGTCCTGGAGGCCGTGGTGGGCGAGATCGACGCCCTCCCGTACCGCATCAACCACGTCTTCTCGGAAGTTCATTACCTGGAGATCCTGCCACCGGGCGTGAACAAGGGGGTGGCGCTCCGCATGGTAGCCGAGCGGTTGGGGATCACGCGGGAGGTCATTATCGCGGTCGGCGACAACCTCAACGACCTGGCGATGATCGAGTACGCGGGGGTGGGCGTGGCGATGGGCAACGCGCCCGAAGCGCTGCGCGCGCGGGCGGACTTCGTCGCGCCGAGCAACGATGAGCACGGGCTCCAGGAGGTGATCGAACGGTTCGTCCTGGCCCCGCAGGGGCGGTAGGGGTTGGGCGCGAAACCAGTCGACACGTGCTTGTATCCGAGGAGGGAAGAGGATGAAACGCTTCATCGTCACGATCCTCCTGCTGGGACTGATGGTGACCGGGCTTGGCTCCGTGGGTCAGGCCCAGCAGTCCAAGATCGTCGTGTACTCGGCGCTGCCGGACCTTGAGACCGGCCTCGTCAGCAAGGAGTTCACCAAGCGTACAGGGATCCAGGTCGAATCGATCAATGTCGCCGCGGCCGGCACGCTGGCGGCCCGCATCCTGGCAGAGAAGGCCCGGCCCCGCGCGGACATCTTTGTGGGCGGGTCCGCGGACATCCACGCCCCGCTCGCCACCGAGGGGCTGCTCATGGCGTACAAGTCACCCGGCGCCGCGGACGCCAAGGTCAACCCGACGTACCTCGACCCGAACGGCTACTGGACCGGCTGGTACCTTGGGGCGCTCGGGATCATCATCAACACCGATCGCTGGGATCGCGACATGGCGCCCCGCCGTATCGCCAAACCCGCCAACTGGGATGATCTGCTGAAGCCGGAGTTCCGCGGGCAGTTCATCATGCCGAGCCCGATCACGACCGGCGGCGGCTACATTTTCGTCGCGGCGCAGATCTTCCGTCTCGGCGAGGACCGCGCCTGGCAGTACCTCCGCGCGCTGAACGGCAACGCGTCGCAGTACACGCCGACCGCGCCCGGGACCATCACGCTGATGGCACGGGGTGAGGGGATCGTGGCGATGCAGTGGGCGCACGAGGGTATCGGCGCACGGCTGGCCGCCCAGCAACCCCTTGAGACAATCGTGCCGCCCGACACGGCGTTTGAGATCGGTGCGGTCTCGATCATCAAGGGCGGGCCCAATCCCGACGGTGCGAAGGCCTACGTCGACTTTCTGATGACGCGGTACCCGCAGGACATCAATGCCAAGTACGGGTTCCGCTATCCGGTGCGGGGTGACGTACCGGTGCCGATGGGCGCCACACCATTCGAACAGCTCAAGTTCGTGAAGTACGACCGGGCCTGGGCCATTCAGAACGCGACCCAGCTCCGCAACAAGTGGCAGCAGGAGATCCGCCGGTAGCAATTTGCGTTTCGATACGGTCGTGACGACGGGTGGCGCGGCGCGCCGTGACGGACGCCGCGCCCCCGCGTTCCAGGCCCGGCTGCGCGCATGGCCGTAATCTCGTTGGGCCGGCTGCGCCG
>JBGPNN010000342.1:0-2814 GCA_041487495.1 bacterium | reverse complement strand
CGGGATCATCGGCGAGGGCGACGAGATGAACGCGCAGACGCTGCCGAAGGTGAAGATGCCGAACCAGGCCAACTTCATCATCGTGTATCCGTCGCGGGCGAAGTAGAGGGTATCACCAGCCCAGGCGCTGTGCCTCAGGCTCCTGGGCGGCCGGCGTCCGAGTATGGTAGGTTACGTCACGTTGATAGTCTCGTGAAGTACGGAGATCCCTTCCGGAGGTTCCCCATGGACGGACGACGACCTCGGTTGCTCGGACTTGCCTTCCTGATCCTCACGCTCTGTGGGCTCACGGCCGTCGCCGGTATCGTGCCGGCTCGCGCCGACGAGGTCACCGACTGGAACGTGATCGCCATCGACGTCCTCGCCCTTGGCGGCCAGAACCCGGTCGTGATGACTCGCGGGCTTGCGATGGCCCACCTGGCTGTCCACGACACGCTCAATGCGATCGACCGGCGCTACGAACCGTACCTGTACGACAGGCGATCGGAGCCCGGCGCAGCATCTGGTGCCGCCGTAGCCGCGGCCATGCGTGAGGTTCTCGTGGGCGCGCTGGCGGGCTTTGGCACGCCGGAGCAGCAGGCCAAGGGGAAAGAGCGGGCAGAAGCCGCCTATGCGGCCGCGCTCGCGAAGATCCCGGACGGCCGGGCGAAGCAGGACGGCATTGCCGCGGGGCAGGCGGCGGCCGCGGCCATGCTGACTCTCCGGAAGGCCGACGGCGCCACCGACAAGGTGGCATACACGCCGGGGACACAACCGGGACAGTGGCGGCCGCACCCGAACCCCGTGCCGGCGAACCCGCCGATCCCCGACGCGGCCCTGGCCGCCGGGAACTGGCCGGCCATGCTCCCGCAATGGGGGCAGATGACGCCGTTCACGATGCGCGCGCCCTGGCAGTTCCGGCTACCGCCGCCGCCGTTGCTCGCGAACGAAATCTACACGCGAGACTACAACGAGGTGAAGCGGCTCGGAGGCAAGCAGAGCACGGTGCGGACCGCCGCCCAGTCGGAGATCGCGCGGTTCTGGTACGAAGGGTCGGCCCAGGGCTGGAATCGGATCGCCCGCGTCATTGTCGCCCAACGCGGGCTCGACCGCTGGGAGCATGCTCGTCTCTTCGGCCTCCTGAACGCCGCGATGGCCGACGGATACATCGCCGGGGCCGATACCCGCTACCTCTACAACTTCTGGCGGCCGGTCACGGCCATTCGGGCGGGCGATTCGGACGGGAACGACGCGACGGCGGGAGATCCCGCCTGGGAAACCTTCATGAACACACCGCCGCTCCCCGACTATCCCTCCACGCACAGCGTGCTCGGCGGGGCGGTGGCGGTAGTGATGTCTCGCTTCTTCGGCACCGATCAGCTGAGCTTCACGATGACGAGCGGCCCGCCGTTCGCGGGGATCACCCGGTCGTTCAAGGGCTTCAGCGAGGCCCAAGAAGAGAACGGCGACTCGCGCGTGTACTCCGGGATCCACTTCCGGAACTCGACAGTGGCGGGCATCACCCAGGGTGAGCAAATCGGTCGGCAGGCCTTCGCCCAGTATCTGCAGCCGTACCGACCGTAGGAGACGGCGATCAGCGGGATCGTGCCGATCGCGTGGGGATGCATCCAGCGGCGCG
The DNA here is from genome assembly GCA_041487495.1 of bacterium. Lineage (GTDB taxonomy): Bacteria > Sysuimicrobiota > Sysuimicrobiia > Sysuimicrobiales > Humicultoraceae > JBGPNN01. The sequence continues at coordinate 1,196 of JBGPNN010000342.1, read as the reverse complement.
GGCAGAAACGCGTGCGCCACATTGTTTGGCTGAGCGTCGGGGCTGTAGCTTCTGCGATGGCGGTCGGGGCCGCCGCGCAGGATTCTCAGCGGGACGCTGTCGAGCACTCCATTGGCACGTTGATCCGCCAGACGGCGACCGTGTGCCCGCTCACGAGCCCCGCCGACCAAGGCGCCCTCGATCGCTGCCGAGCCGCGCTGTACGGGGACTCGGCGTTCCGGAAGGGCCTCGCGCCGGTGGTGCTCTGGGGGCGCCCGAGTCCCGACGGCAGACGACTCAGGGACACAAACCTCACCCAGTTCGCATCCGACGTCCTGTCGGGACTGTATATGCCGATGTTCATGTTTACCGGGGAGTACGAGATTGGCTTCGATCCCACGGAAAGGCTCTATCGCGCTCGGGTGCCAGCCTTGTTCCGCAACGCGCTGGACCCTGGGCAGTATCCGTACCCGTTCTGGCACGACGCCAAGAAGTGGGCAGCCTATCAAGGCGCCAACGAGCTGACCATCTGGATCGATCCGGCCAAGGTCAAGATTTTGGTCATCCAATTCTCAGCCCGAGGCAAGTCCGATCCCCGCCTGAGCAGCGCGCCGTACACCCGGCCAGCCTTCGACGGCAAATGGATGTGGACGGACGCCAATGGGCAGAGCCAACCCCGCCCGACCCTCTTCGCGGGCTTGATGCGCAGCAACAACCCGTACCTGGGCCAGCTCGAAGACACGTTCAAGGATCTGGCGGGCGAGTTGCGCAAGGGCACCTGCCACGAATGCCACGCCCCCGACAACTACACGGCGATGAAGCGCCTCCTCCTGATGCAGACGCCCGTGCATGCGGCGGGCGAGATCAAGCGCATCATGCGTGCGGTGCGCGAGGACAAGATGCCGCTCGACGATGTGGGGCTCTACAAGGAGATGGATCCTGCCATCAAGGCGGCGCTGCTCAAGTACGGCGCGGTCTTCGAGTCGGTGGTCGACGCCGCGCGCGACTGGGAGGCCAAGAACCCGTGATTGCTGTGAACGGCCCGTGGCAAAGGGAGGATCGCCCATGAAACGTGGCTCTCGAATCTTCGGTATCGCTGTCGCGACCCTCGGAGTGGTCGGCGGTCTGTTGAGTCTCGCCCTCGCTCAACCCACCGCCAACGAGGTCCTCCAGTGGAACGAGACTACGATGAAGGCCATCGAGGCGAACGGGCAGAT
>JBGPNN010000341.1:0-2819 GCA_041487495.1 bacterium | reverse complement strand
CGTGTACCGTGCGAACGCGGGCCACACCCAACGGGGTGAGCAGGTTCATCATCTCACTCCCGCGGGACACCCGTTCGACGAGGCCTCGTTCCTGGGCCTCACGACGCGCGGCGACAACGCGATCGATGCTGAGACCGGCCACTTCGACGATGCGGTGATCGGTCAGGCCGTGGCGAAACCACGCACCTTCATCGTGCAGAGCGGCCAGGACGCGGGCAACGTCCGCCGCGAGATCAGGGCTCATCCGAGCACTCCCTCCGGCATTTGGGGTGGAATCCGGCATGGTCCCACCCCACCGGGATGTATATGCCCACCACCGGCTGATCCTACGCCTGCGGCCGACGAGGCACGACCGCCCGCCCGGCAACGAAGTTCCGGGGAACTTCACCAGACCTTGACGAATCCCGTACCGTGGACATAGCGACAACGGGTCATGGAGGGCCGCAGATGTACATCTCCTCTCGTCGAATCGGCGCTGCGACCGTTACCGTCTTTTCAGAGGGCTCGTGTCTGTGGGCGCCGAGATTCCAGGTACCCGAAGACGCCTGGCGGCGGTGCCTGGGGGATGCCGATACCGAGGGACGTATCAGGATCGGGTTCAACTTCGCGCACGTTAGTCTAGGCGCCGCGTCCATTGTGATCGACCCGGGGTTCGACGATCCCGCATCGCCCTGGGATGCTGCCTTCGCCGCGAAGTGGCCGAGCTACACGCGCACACCGGGCATGATGGCGGCCTTGGCGGCCCTCGGCGTCCGGGCCGAGGACGTCACGCACGTGCTGATCACGCATGCCCACGACGATCACTTTGCCGGGGTCACCGTTGATCGGGACGGACGACATGCCGCGCGGTTTCCGGGGGCCCGCCACTTCATCGGGCGTCAGGATTGGGAGCACAATCCCAGGCGAAGTGACCCCGGCTCCGAACTGGTCACGCGGCTGGGGACCATTGACCGGACGGGGCTGCTTCACCTGGTCGACGGCGAACGGGAAGTGGCCCCAGGCGTCGGCATGATGCAGGCGCCGGGGGAGACGCCGGGGCATTGCGTCGTCCACGTCCGATCAGACGACGATCGATTCTATTATGTCGGGGATCTCTTCCACCACAGGTGTGAGATCGAGCATCCGGATTGGATGTCGCCTAACCGGGACCCGGCCGTGATGCGCGCGTCACGCGACCGCCTGTTCGCCAACGCCGTCCCAACCCGCGCGACCGTCGTCTTCACGCACGAGTCATTCCCCGCGTGGGGGCGGATTCTTCGAAGGAGTTCGGGATACGAGTGGGAACGCGCAGAGGGCCGAGATCATGGGTCTGCCGGTTCTCCGAACGGAGGCTGACCACGCGCCGTGAACCTGCCGCGGTCGTTCGTGCGGAGTAGGCGCGAGGAGTTGGCCAGGATACCAAGATCGGGGAGTGACTGCGCGGCGGCGGCCAGGATGGGCGGCAGAAATCCTAGTGACGCCAGGGAGAGCCCCACGATGTTGAACACCGCCGTAAACCCTATGTTCATCCGGACCACCCGCATCGTCCGCCGCGCGATCCGGAACACTTCCGGGACGAGCATCCAGTCCTCGCGCATGAGGGCGACGTGGGCGGCTTCGATCGCGACGTCGGTGCCGGCGGCCCCCATGGCGATGCCAACATCGGCTTGAGCCAACGCGGGAGCATCGTTGACGCCATCGCCTACCATGACCACCCGGTGCCCTTGGGCCTGGTAGGCTTTCACGATGGCGATCTTGTCCTCGGGGAGCAGGTTCGCGCGATACGGTACGCGGAGGCGCTGCGCTAGGGCAGCCGCGGTGCGCTCGTTGTCGCCCGTGAGCAGTTCAATGTGCCCGATTCCAAGCGCGCGCACCTCGGCCAGGGCCTGAGGCACTTCGGCCCGCAGCGTATCCGCGGCCGCCAGAATACCGATCGGCCGGTCACCGCGAGCCACGAAGAGCAGCGTCTTACCCTGCGCTTCCAGGACCGCCGCGGCAGGATCGTCGGCAGAAGACACCAGCCGGTGACTGCCGACCGTGATGGTGACACCGTCGACGGACGCGCGCACGCCAAGGCCCGGGATCGCCTCGAACTGCTGCGCGTCGATCAGGGAGAGACCGCGATCCTTCGCCGCAGCCCGGACCGCTTCAGCCAGAGGATGCTCGGAGTACCGCTCGGCCGAGGCCGCCAGGGTCAGCAGATCGTTAGCCGACGCCCCATTGAGCGGCACGACGTCGACGATGCGGGGACGGCCGAGGGTGAGCGTGCCGGTCTTATCGATGAGCACCACGTCCGCGCGGGCCAGGGTCTCCAGATACTTGCCACCCTTGATGAGCACACCCCGTTTCGCACCCGCGCCAATGGACGCCAGCAGCGCGATGGGTGTCGCGAGCGCGAACGAGCACGAACAGGCCACGACTAGCACGGCCGCCGTCGCGAGCGCATCCCGGCGGATGAGGAACGTCAGGATTGCTACCGCGAGCACCACCGGCAGATAGTATCCCGCGAACCGATCCGCGATCCGCTGCACGTCCGCGCGGTGGGCTTCGGCGTCTTCGACCAGCGCGATGACGCGACCAAAGGTGGTGTCCCGCCCAACGTGGGTAGCCCGGACGCGCAGACTCCCGAGGCGCGCGACCGTGGCCGCGAACACCTTGGCACCCGGACCGGCCTCGACCGGCATGGATTCGCCGGTAATCGCCGCCTGGTCGACCGTCGCCTGGCCGCCGGTGACGACGCCGTCAACGGGAATCTGCTGACCGGGACGGACAATCACGGTCTCGCCCACGGCGAGGTCCGCCACCGGGACGTCACGCTCCGCGCCGTCCCGCTCCACCCG
>JBGPNN010000340.1:0-2834 GCA_041487495.1 bacterium | reverse complement strand
GAGAGGGACCTTTCGAACCGTGTATTGCAACGGTGCGATGGAGCACATGAACGATCTCGACGCGGTGCTCGGGGAGATCGTGAGGGTGATGCTTCCCGGCGGCGTGCTCGTGACGCTGGTTCCATCGGAGCGATTTCGAGAACCCATCGGATGGCTGGGACGCCTGTTGGGCAGCCAGGTATGGAACGCGTATCACCGTCTGCACAATCACGTCAATCTGCTGTCTCCGGAGCAATGGCGTCATCGATTGGAGGCACGAGGGATGGTGGTAAGGGATATTCAGAGGTACGGTGTAACAGCGGCAGCGGAATTCATTTCAAATCGGGACCTTTGGAGCAAGGTACATCTCGCACCGCTGTGGCCCTTGCTACACCTTCGGCATGGTGGAAATCTTGGGCGAATGATGCCACGTCCCACGACCGCGTTCTTGCGTCGCCTATTCACTCATCGGGAGGATGCTGCTAGCATCGGATGCTGGCTCATGATCGTGGCGGAGCGGCGCGTGTGAGGTCGTGTTCGGGCTGCGCGCAGCCGAAGGTTATCTCTCCGTGTTCCGCGAGTTGACCCTGTGAGGGCGCCGCCTCAGATCACCGTCCGTGAGATCCGGAGGAGCGACTTTGCCGACCTCGTCCGCTTCTTTGAGGAGAACAACAGGCCCGAGGTGACGCAACACTTCCACCCGTTTCCGCTCATCGCGGAGACCGCCCACCAGATCGCACACGGCGATCGGCGAGATCGCTACTATGTTGCAACCGAAGAAGGCCGAATCCGGGCGATGTGCATGCTACGTGGGTGGGACGAGGGGTACGAGGTCCCTAGCTACGGGGTCCTGGTGGATCACCGGTATCGGGGTCACGGCCTGGGCAGACGGATGACCGAATTCTCGATCGCAGAGGCCAGGCGGTGTGGCGCACCGAGCCTCCGGCTGTCCGTCTACGCGAGTAACACCGGGGCGCTTGCGCTGTACGCGTCGCTGGACTTTGCGGAAACCGGGCGCCAGGAGGTCGTAGTTGACGGCGAGTCCGATCGGAAGATCATCATGGTCAAGGATCTGAGGTGACAACCTCCCTCCGCGTGGCGATCAACGCCCAGATCGTTCCGGGAGGCGGAGCCGGCGGCGTCGAAACCGTCCTCGTCGGTCTGATCAAATCACTGGGATCCCTCGACGGGCCTGAGGAGTTCGTGATCATTGGACCCTCTCAGGATCCGGACTGGCTGGCGCCGTACCTGGGGTCCAACGAGCGCTTCGTGCGAGGTCCCACTCCGCGGCTCCGATGGTTGAAGGGTCTCCTTGGACCGCTCCGGCCGGCAGCGCGGATGGTGCGGGGCCGCATGGTAGCGATGCGGGGGCGCGGCGTGCCGGGGGCGAGCGTGTCGATGTCCGACGGCTTCTACGAACGGCTGGGTTGTGAAGTCATTCACTTTCCTTATCAGGAGTTCGTGATTTCCGGGCTTCCGGCAGTCTACAATCCCCACGACTTGCAGCACCTGCACTATCCCGAGTTCTTTTCGCCCGAGATCCTAGCGTGGCGCGCAGGCACCTATCCCGCAGGATGCCGGCTCGCCCACACGGTCGCGGTGGCGTCTGCATGGGTCAAAGAGGACGTGGTCCGGCACTACGGGGTCGATCCTCAAAAGGTGCAGGTGATTCCCTGGGCGCCGCCGACACAGGCGTACCCCGACCCGTCACCCGAGGTTCTGGATCGTGTGCGCGGACGCTACTCCCTGATGGAGCCGTTTGCACTCTACCCATCCATGACGTGGCCGCACAAGAACCACATCCGGCTCCTGGAAGCCCTGGCGCGGCTGCGCGACCGGGAGCACCTCCGCGTGCGGCTGGTCTGCACGGGATTTCTGAACGAGTTCTGGCCGCGGATCGAGCGCCGGCTCGACGAGCTGCGGCTGCGTGACCAAGTCGTGTTTGTCGGCATGGTACCGGGAGAGGACCTGCGCGCGCTCTATCGACTGTCGCAGTTCGTGGTGATTCCCACGCTGTTCGAAGCGGCCAGCGGCCCGCTCTTCGAAGCCTGGCACGACGGTGCGCCAGTGGCGTGTTCCAACGTGACGTCGCTGCCCGATCAGGCCGGCGACGCCGCGCTCATCTTCGACCCGCTGGCGGTGGAGGCCATCGCGGCCGCCGTGGGGGAGATGACTACGAACCCGGATCTGCGGGAAAGCCTCCGCCAGAGAGGCACGCGGCGTCTGGCCGACTTCAGCTGGGACCGCAGCGCCAGGGCCTACCGTGCCGTCTACCGGCGGGCCGCAGGCCTGCCGCTCTCCGAGGAGGACCAATGGCTGCTGAGCTGGGACTGGATGCGAGACCGGAAGGCCATCGCGGCACCCGTGGAGCCGGCCCGTTGACCGAGACACGGCTCATCCCGGTGGCCGCGCCCGTGCTTGCGGGCAACGAGCGGCAGTACGTGATGGACTGCCTGCAGTCCACGTGGATCTCCTCCAGCGGGAAGTACCTTGAGCGGTTCGAGACGGCCTTCGGTGAATTCTGCGGGGTCCGCCACGCGCTGGCCTGCTCGAACGGGACGGTCGCGTTGCACCTGGCCCTGCTGGCGCTCGGTGTGGGTCCCGGGGACGAGGTGTTGGTGCCAACACTGACGTTCGTGGCCACCGCTAACGCCGTGATGTACTGCGGCGCCCGGCCGGTATTCGTGGACGCGGAGCCGGAGACCTGGAATATGGATCCCGGGCTTCTCGAACGACACATCACGCCCCGTACCAAGGGCATCGTGGTCGTCCACCTATATGGTCATCCGGTGGACATGGAGCCCGTGCTGTCGATCGCCAAGCGCCGGAACTTGTTCGTGGTGGAAGACGCGGCG
>JBGPNN010000339.1:0-2848 GCA_041487495.1 bacterium | reverse complement strand
GGTTCGATTCGCTGACGCTCATCAAGCGGTTGGGGAAGGCGATGGCCAGCGAGTTGCTCGTTGAACTGGCCTTTCGGGTGCGCCCCGATGCCGCCTTCTTCGTCCTGTTCAAGGACGATTTCACCGAGGCTGCCGTGGAAGAAGTCCGCCGGCTGGGCTGTGTGACCATCAACTGGTTTACCGACGACCACTGGCGGTTCGAGTCGTTCTCGAGGCGGTGGGCGCCCAGGTTCACCTGGGCGATTACGACCGATCCCCGGGCGGTGGTGAAGTATCACGAGCGTGGGATAACGAACGTGCTCCGATCGCAGTGGGGCGTCAACCATCGCCTGTACCGGCCGCTCGGCCGATCCCGGCGATTCGACGTCACCTTCATCGGGCAACCGCACGGCGACCGCAGCGCGGTCTTGAACGCCATTCGCCGGGCGGGGATCCTGGCCGAGGCGTGGGGCTACGGCTGGCCGAGCGGCAAGCTCTCGACGCGCCGGGCTGTCGAGATCATCAACGAATCCGCGGTCAACCTCAACCTCTCCAACGCGGTCACGGGTGGCGTTGATCAGATCAAAGGGCGCGACTTCGAGGTACCCGCGTGCCGGGCGCTGCTGTTGACGCAGCGCGTGGAAGCCCTAGGCGAGTACTATCAGCTTGGTGCAGAAACGCTCGTCTACGAGAATTTCGACGACCTGGTCGCGAAAATCCGGTGGGCCATGGACCACCCCGCGGAGGCCGACGCAGTCCGGGAGGCCGGCTACCGACGGGTGTTGCGTGACCACACATACGAGCAGCGGTTTGCCGGGATTTTCCGTCAGGCTGGGTTGTTCCGGTAGTCTGGCGCAGGCGACCGGCGCGTCCTGGGAGAACATGCCACGTGTGCGGATCCTCCACACGGTTGAATTCTACGATCCCCACGTCGGTGGCGCGGAGCGGGTCGTGCAGCGGATTTCGGAAGGACTGAGCCGACGCGGACATGAGGTTGTGGTGGCCACGTCCTGGGACCCGGCTAGGACCGAGGATCGCGTCAACGGGGTCCAGATTGCGCCATTCCGCATCCGTGGCAACTATGTCCGGGGCATGACCGGCGAGGTATCGCGCTACCAGGACTGGCTGCGGCTGGGACAGTTCGACATCGTCATGAACTACGCGGCGCAGGCCTGGCCAACCGATGCGGCGCTTCCCATCCTGCAGCAACTCAATGCGGCGAGTGTGCTGGCGACCTGCGGGTTCTCGGGGCGGTATGGGATCCGCCGTGCGCTCTACGCGGGCTATTTCCGGATGCTCCGGGATCGGATTCGTGCGTATGACGCGCTCCTCTACCACCATGAAGGCGGCGCTGATGCGGCGTTTGGGCGGCGGTATGGACGCGGGCAGCAGGTGGTCATCTCCAATGGGGCGGATGCCGCCGAATTTGCCGGGGTCCCCCCGTTTCGATCGCGGTACAATATCAAGACCCGCCACCTCTTACTGCACGTGGGAAATCACCACCGCGTGAAGGGTCACGCCGACCTGCTGCGGGTGCTCCACGCCCTGCGAGAACCCGATACGACTCTCGTGGCGATCGGGGAGGACCCCGGCGGGTGGGGAAGCTGTTGGGATGCCTGTGCGCGGGCCGCGCGGCTCGAGCCGCGGTTAGTGGTCCTAAGCAGCATACCCCGGATAGACGTGGTGTCGGCGTTACTAGACGCCCACGTGGTGCTGCTGCCCTCCAGGTTTGAGGCCGCGCCCCTCGTCTTGGTGGAGGCGATGGCGGCGGGCGTGCCCTTCGTCTCGTACGACGTGGGCAACGCCCGGATCCTTCCTGGTGGACTCGTGGCTCGAGGTCCCGCCGAGATGGCGGATGCCGTGCGTGGGCTCCTCGCGGACGAAGGACGTCGGCGCGCCCTCGGTCGGGCCGGGCAAGAATTCCAAAGACGCGCGTTGGAGTGGGACGTGATCGTGCAACAGTACGAGGTCTTGTTTGCCTCGCTGGTCGCGCGAGGGACGTTGGGTCACCGTTCGTCAGGGATCTCATGACGCCACAGGTGTCCGCCGTCATCCTGACGTGGAACTCTGCACGACACGTCGGGAGGGGTCTGGCCGCGCTGCAGAAGGAACGCGAGGGCATTCCGACAGAGGTCATTGTCGTCGATAACGGGTCCTCGGACCAGTCCTTGGCCATGGTCGCTGCCGCCGTGCCCGACGCCGGCGTGATCCGGAACTCGACCAACCAGGGGGTTGCGCGGGCGCGCAATCGGGGCGTGCGCGACTCCCACGCGCGCTATATCCTGTTTCTCGACAGCGACGCGGAGATGGCACCGGGCAGCCTGGGAGAGATGGTCCGGTTCATGGATGCCAGACCGGGGGTTGGAGTCGTCGGCCCGAAACTGATCTCCCCCGACGGAATCGTGCAGTTTTCTTGTCGGCAGTTTCCCACGTTGCAGGGCAAAGTGCTTCGACAGTTGCCGCTGAGGCTGCGCCGGGCGATCGCGCCGGCGGCGGACGAGGAAATGCACGACATTGATCGGACCATCGCGCAGCCGGTGGACTACGTGATCGGCGCCTGCCAACTGATTCGCCGGGACGTCATCGAGCGCATCGGCCCGCTCGACGAGCGCATGTTCTACGGACCCGAGGACGTCGACTTTTGCCTGCGCGCCTGGCAGGCCGGCTGGGCCGTCTACTACCTACCGGCGGCCGTGGCCGTGCATCATGAACAACGGATCACCCGGCGGCGCCCCGGCCTGCTAACCCTGAGACACGGCTTGGCGCTTGCATACTATTTCTGGAAGCACCGTTACCTGTGGCGTCGGCCAGTGCTCCAGTCGAAGGAGTCGGACCTTCAGCGCGTAAGGTAAGGTAGAAGTAGAAGGGG
>JBGPNN010000338.1:0-2857 GCA_041487495.1 bacterium | reverse complement strand
TGTGGCACGCTCGGAGAACACCGCCAGCACGTCCCGTACATACGTCTGGACGGCCGGTCTGACATACGCGTCGGCGATCGTCGTGCTTCCGCGCTCGAATTCCCGCCACGTGGGGCACACCGCGCTGGAACGCGACACCAGCAGGGTCGGGAGCGCGTCGGCCAACTGTTGCTCGATCATCAGTTCGTGCTCCGGGTTGAGATAGGAGAAGATCAGGCTGACGGCAACGGCCTCGCATTCGCCGCTCGAGACCCGCTTGCCGATCTCATCGATCACCACGGCAAGTTGTGTCCGATCCAGGATTGTGACCGGTCGTCCCTGAGCGTCCACGCGCTCGCGCACGCCCAGGGAGTCCTGCCGGCGGACAAGGGGTTTGGGCTTGACCCAGTCGAGGTTGTAGAGTTCTTGCTTGTTGATCCGCTGGATAAACGGGACGTCCTCGAACCCCTCGGTTGTCAGGAAGCAGACGCGCGCGCCCTTGCGCTCGATGACCGCGTTCGTGGCGACGGTCGTCCCGAGGATCGCGACGTCGAGACGCCGGGCCATCGGCCCAAGATCGGCCAGGACGGCGTGTAGCGCTTCACTGGGTGCCGCCGGAGTCGAGGGACGCTTCGCCCGGTGGATCGTGCCGTGCTCGTCCAACGCCACAAGATCCGTGAATGTGCCCCCGACATCGATGCCGACCCGCCGCAACATGCACCATATATACCAGCGAGGCTCGCTCCGCGCCTGCATGATCTGGAAGGGAGACCCCGTACAAGAGAGAACACAATGGGGCTGGCAGGCAGACAAACGATCCACTGAGGGGTGAGTCGGAATGCGCGGACTGGCGTTCCGCACCTGTATTGTCTTGCTGGGGCTCCTGGTCGCCGTGGGCATGGGTACTCCGGCGCCGGCGGCGCCGGTCGACCGACCTCTGCGAGTAGCTCTGCAGGGATCACCGCCGAGCCTGGACTGGCAGGCGAACAGCAGCTACGTATCGATCGTCCCAGCTCTGCATATTTGGGAGCAACTCTTTGCGTTCGACGCCAAGAACGAGATCGTGCCGGTGCTGGTCGATACGTACACGATCTCGTCTGACAACCTCACCTACACGTTCAACCTGCGCAAGGGCGTCAAGTTCCACACCGGCAAGGAAATGACGGCCGATGACGTGATCGCGTCTATGAACCGGTGGCGCAAGGTGTCGCCCGGCGGCCGGACCACGGGCGCGGTCATGGTCAGCACCGAGAAGACCGGCACGCACACCGTGCAGGTCAAATTGAGCCGCCCGTTTGGCGCGTTCATCGCCAACCTGGCCAACCAGTCGTTTTCGATGGTGGTCCTGCCGGCCGAACAGGCCGATATCCCCGCCAACGAGATGAAGACCTACATCGGGACCGGGCCCTACAAGTTCGTCGAGTGGCGGCCGGACCAATACATCCTGGTCGAGCGTTTCGACGGGTACACGTCCCGCGGCGGGCCGACCAGCGGTCTCGCCGGCGAGCGCAAGCCGCTTGTCCGGCAGATCCAGTTCAGGATCATCCTGGAGCCGGCCGTCCGTTCGGCGGGTTTAGCAGCGGGTGACGTGGATGTCGCGCTCAACCTCAACAACGACGACTACGCCCGGCTGGTGCGCACGCCAAACCTCACGATGTGGGTCGTGAAACCCGACTCGTGGATCGGCGTCTTCTTCAACCACACGATGGCGCCGGTCTCGAACCTCAAGATGCGGCAGGCCATCCAGGCGGCGCTGGATCACAACGTCATCATGTTTGCGGCCGCCGGCACCCAGGCGTTTTACCGCCTCGATGCCAGCATGATGTACAAGGAGACCATCTGGCACTCGGACTCGGCGAAGTCCCTGTACAACCAGCGAAACCTCGCCCGGGCGAAACAGTTGCTCACGGAAGCCGGATACCGCGGTGAGCCGCTCATCCTGATGGCGAGCCCGTCGTTCCAACAATTCTTCAACGCGGGCGTGCCGATCAAGGCGCAACTTGAAGAAGCCGGAATCAACGTCGATCTGCAAACCCCCGACTGGCCCACCATGGTGCAGCGCCGCGGCCGGCGCGACCAGTGGCACATGCTGATCACCTCGTGGGGCTCGCTGCCCGACCCCTCGATTTTCGCGCAGAACTATCATTCGCAGTCCGGCAACTGGGGCTGGTTCGCCAACCCCGAGATGGACCGGTCTCTCGACGCGATGAACGCCAGCGCCAACCCGAAGGACCGCAAGGCCGCCTTTGACAACGTCCAGCGTGTCTTCTACGAGCAGGTGACCAGCATCAAACTGGGTGACTACTTCTCGCTGCGCGGCTGGCGGTCAAACGTGAAGAACGTGCAGAAACAATACTTGCCCCCCTTCTGGGGCGTGACGATGGAGTGAGGCAGACGATCGCGTAGTTCGCTCGTATGTCGCAGTACCTCGCGCGCCGCCTGGCGGCGCTGGTGATCGTGCTCGGCGTCGTCAGCGTGATCTCGTTTGTCGTCACGCGGCTGGTGCCGGGCGACCCGGCGGGCGCGATGCTGGGTCTCGAAGCGCGGGAAGAGGACGTCCAGGCCATGCGCAAGCGGCTGGGTCTGGATCTTCCCTTTCCCGCGCAGTACATGCGCTGGGTCGCCCTGGCCGTGCGCGGCAATCTCGGCGATTCCATCTTCATCCACAAACCTGTTACGGCGGCCGTCCTCGAACGGATCGAACCCACGTTGCTGTTGATGTTGCTCGCTGAGACGGTGGCGTTGTCGGTCGGCATTCCAACAGGTGTGGTATCCGCGCTGCGCCGCGGCTCGTGGATCGACCAGTCGCTTACGTTTGTGACCCTGGCCGCGGTGTCCGTCCCCGAATTCTGGTTGGGGCTCAATCTGATCATCCTGT
>JBGPNN010000337.1:0-2862 GCA_041487495.1 bacterium | reverse complement strand
TAGCGCGCCCGGCTGTGCGTGCAGTAGCAATAGATGTCCGGGGCCCCGGTTCCCCACCGCGCGCGCGCCGGCAGCCCGACCTCGTTATGGATCTGCCAGCCGAAGAGCGCCGGGTGGCCACGGTACCGCTCGACGAGCGCGGTCTGGTAGCGATCCATCGCGGCGGTGTAGTGCGGGTGATCCGGGCAGGCCCACCCCCACCGGCCCTGAAAGTCGTGGAGGACGCCGTCCCGCGAGAGGATGCGGGACTCGGGGTAGGTGAGCGCGAGCCAGGCCGGGGGGCAGGCGGCGCCGTCGCCCAGCAGCGCCTGCATCTCGTGGCGCTGGAGGATGTCCATGAACCGATCGACAAACCCGAAGGCATACACGCCTTCCCGGGGCTCGATGCGGTCCCAGGAGTTCATCAACTCGATGGTGCGGACGACGGTGAACCCATGTTCACGCATGAGCCGGACGTCACGCTCCCAGTCCTCGGGATCGTGCATCAATGGATAATAACTAGCGCCGATTACGACGCCGTCGACGTCAACCTCGCGTATCATCGGGCCGGAGGAATTCGCCGCGCCCGTCCCGAACCCCCTCTTTCGATTACACCTACAACTCAAAACATGAAACTCGATGCGGAGGACGTGATATCGTGTTGAGCCGCAAGATCGCGTTCGGAACGATCGTCGCGCTCCTGGCGGTCGCCTTGATCAGCTCGGTGCCCAATGCCGCCCCGGCCAGGCCGTTTGAGGAGCGGTATCGCTCGATGTCGTGGGAGGAGATCGTCGCCGAAGCACGCGGCCAGACCGTCTACTTCCACATGTGGGGCGGGTCGGCTACGCGGAATACCTATATCAACGACTTCGTGGCCCGCACGGTGAAGATTCTCTACGGCGTCGAACTGAAGCAGGTGCCGGTCACCGACACCGTGCAGGTGGTCAACAAGGTGCTCGGCGAGAAGCAGGCGGGGAAACTGAAGGACGGCTCCGTCGATCTCACCTGGGTCAACGGAGAAAACTTCCGGACCATGCGCGAGGGGAACATGCTCTTTGGCCCCTGGTCCGATCTGACGCCAACAGCCAAGTGGATCGACTGGGACGACCCGTCCGTCGGTTATGATTTCGGCTATCCGGTACAGTATTACGAGTCGCCGTGGGGCTCCGCACAATTCGTGATGGAGTACGACAGTGCCAAAGTTTCGAGCCCGCCGGTGACGATCGACGCGCTGTTCACGTGGATGCGCGCGAACCAGGGGCGGTTCACGTATCCGGCGCCGCCGGACTTCACCGGCAGCGTCTTCGTCCGTCATATCTTTTACTGGGCGGCGGGCGGGCCCAAGCGCCTGCTCGGGCCCTTCAACGAGACCGTTTACAGCGAGGTCGCGCCCAAGGCCTGGAAGGCCCTCAACGATATCAAGCCGGCGCTGTGGCGACGCGGCACGACCTACCCTGAGTCGTCTCCGAAGCACCTCGATCTCTTCGCCGACGGCGAAGTCTGGTTCAACATGACCTACGGCCCGGGGCGGGCAGCGAACATGATCGCCACAGGGCGGTACCCGCGGTCGGCGCGCACCTTCGTCTTTGACACGGGCACGATCGGCAACACCAACTACGTGGCGATCCCCTTCAACTCACCCAACAAGGCGGGCGCGATGGTGGTGGCCAACTTCCTGATCTCACCCGAAGCCCAGTTCGAGGCGGGCAAGCCCGACGTCCTCGGTCAGGTGACGCCGCTCGCCATCCACAAGCTGCCCAAAGTATGGCAGGACAAGTTCTCTACCCTGCCGCGGCACGAAGCCACGCTGTCACCCGAGATTCTGGGCCGAAAGAAGCTCCCTGAACTGCAGGCCACCTGGCTGACCCGCATCGAGAAGGACTGGATCACCAACGTCTTGCAGCGCTGAGCACGCGGGGGGCGCTCGATCGGGCGCCCCCTCCTTAGACACCCGCAGACACCCGCGTCATCCCGAGGTCCCGGCCGGCGAGGGCGACGAGGCCTAGTCCTGTAGGAGCGTGATGATGTTCGAACGGCTGCGCATCTGGATCATGCTGGCTCCAGCGCTCGCCGTGATCATCTTCTTGTTCCTGGGCGGGCTCGTGCTGGGTCTCGTCCAGAGTTTCAACTACATGCCCATCATCGGCAAACACGAGTTCAACCTCGACGCCTACGCCGCGGTGTTCTCGAACTCCGAGTTCTGGCGGTCGATGCTCCTGACGTTTCAGGTGGCGCTGGCCGCCACGCTGATCGCCACGGTGCTGGCCGTGGTCTGCGCCCTGGTACTCCGGCAGACGTTCGCCGGCCGGCGGCTGGTCATGTTCATCTTCCAGTTGAACCTGCCCATCCCGCACCTGGTCGGCGGTGTGGCGATCATCATGCTGCTCACGCAGAGCGGCCTGCTGGCCCGTGTCGCCCGCGTGTTCGGGTGGATCGAGGTCCCATCCGACTTTCCGGCGCTCGTGTTCGATCCCCGCGGGATCGGCGTCGTCCTCGAGTACGTCTGGAAGGAAACGGTCTTCATCGGGGTCATCGTGCTGGCCGTGCTGCAGTCGCTCGGCACCGACTACGAAGAACTGGCCGCGAGCCTGGGCGCCGACCGCTGGCAGCGGTTCCGGCATGTCCTCCTGCCGCTGATGATGCCGGGCATCCTCTCGGCGTCGGTCATCGTCTTTGCCTTTTCGTTCGGGGCGTTCGAGATCCCATTCTTGCTGGGCGCCACATTCCCCGTCACGTTACCGGTCGTCGCGTATCGCGCCTACGCGGACGTGGACCTCGACGCCCGGTCGCAGGCGATGGCCATGAGCATGTTCATCACGGCGGTCATCACCGTATTGACCTACGCGTATATGAAACTCTCACGCGCCTACCTCAGGAGTCAGT
>JBGPNN010000336.1:0-2875 GCA_041487495.1 bacterium | reverse complement strand
CGTGATCCTCGTGCCGGTGGTCAGCCTGCTGGCGGTGGCGGCCTGGGGATCGTTCATCAAGTTCTGGCCGTATGATCTCAGCATGTCGTTGCGAAACTATGCCTTCACGAACTTCGACGCCCAGGGATGGTCATCGTACTTCAACTCGCTCCGGTTGGCCGCGTGGACGGCCGTCATTGGCACCGCGGTCATCTTCGGCGGCGCCTACCTGCTGGAGAAGACCCGCGGCTTTCCCCTTGTCCGCGCGCTTGCCCAGCTCTTTGCCATGCTGCCGCTGGCCGTCCCAGGGCTGGTGCTCGGTCTGGGGTACATCTTCTTCTTCAACGACCCGAGGAACCCACTGGGATTCCTGTACGGCACGCTGGGCATTCTGGTAATCAATACCGTGGCCCATTACTACACGGTCAGCCATCTCACGGCCACCACGGCGCTGAAGCAACTGGATAGTGATTTTGAGGCCGTGTCGGCCTCACTCAAGGCTCCCTTCTACCGCACGCTGTGGAAAGTGACGATTCCCGTCTGTCTACCCACGATTCTCAGCATCAGCGTGTACATGTTCGTCAATGCCATGACGACGGTCTCGGCGGCCATCTTTATCTATGTCCCGAGCACCAAGCTGGCGTCGATCGCCATCGTCAACATGGATGATGCCGGGCAAACGGCGGCCGCGGCGGCGATGGGCGTGATGATCGTCATCACATCCGCCGCGGTGCGGGTCGTGCATCTGGCGATCACGCGCGTCCTCGACCGCCGGACGCAGGCCTGGCGGAGGAGGTAGTACATGGAGCCCCTGCTGCTCACCCCCGGACCGCTGACCACCTCGCGGACGACGAAAGAAGCGATGCTGCGCGACTGGGGTTCGCGCGACGGCGCCTTCATCGCAATGAACGCGCGGGTACGGGAACGCCTGGTGAACCTGGCCGGTGGGACGGGAACCCACGTCGCCGTGCTGCTCCAGGGCTCCGGGACCTTCGCGGTCGAGGCCATGCTGGGGACGTTCGTCCCCCGCACCGGCAAATTGCTGATCTTGATCAACGGGGCCTACGGCCACCGGATGGTGAAGATGGCGAAGATCATGGGCCGGGCGTGTGCGGCGCTGGAGACCCCGGAGGACACGCCGGTCGATCCCAAGGCGGTGGCCGCGCAGCTCGCCACCGATCCCGCCATCACCCATGTTGTGGTCGTACACTGCGAGACGACGTCGGGGATCCTCAACCCACTGGCCGAGATTGCCGCGGTCGTGGCGGCTACCGGGCGGCGGCTCTTGATTGATGCGATGAGCGCCTTCGGGGCTATTCCGTGCGATGCCCGCGAGATCGCGTTTGACGCGCTCGCGTCGTCGTTCAACAAGTGTATCGAAGGAGTTCCCGGGGCGACGTTTGTGATCTGCCGCAAATCGGCCCTCGAGGGCGCAGCCGGGAACGCGCACTCGCTCTCGCTCGACCTGCACGATCAATGGGTGTTCATGGAGAAGACCCAGCAGTGGCGCTTCACGCCGCCGACGCACGTCCTGGCCGCGTTCGATGCGGCCCTAGACGAGCACGCGGCCGAGGGGGGCGTGACCGGCCGGGGAGCGCGGTATCGCCGGAACTGTCAGGTGCTGATCGAAGGCATGTGGGAGATGGGCTTCCGGCCGCTCTTGCCTGACGTGTTGCAGGCGCCGATCATTGTGACATTCCACGCGCCCGGTGACCCGCGTTTTGATTTCAAGGTCTTCTACGATAAACTGGCGCAGCGGGGCTACCTGATCTACCCGGGGAAGCTCACGAAGGTTGACTCGTTCCGCATCGGCTGCATCGGGCGGCTGACGGAGGCCGACATGCGCGGCGCCCTGGCCGCGATCCGTGACGTGCTGGCGGAGATGGGTGTGCGGGTGCCCGTGCCGGCGGCCAGGTGACCCTCAGCGATACACGTGGCGGCGGTGTCCGATCTTCACGATGCGAATGCTCCGGGCTTCATTGTCGACCGCATAGACGACGCGGCACGCACCCTGTCGTATCCGAAACTTGTCCTCTCCTGACAGCTTCTCGCATCCCGGAGGTCTAGGATTCCTTGACAGCGCCAGTACGCGCTTGATGATCCGCTCACGATCTTGCTTAGGGACCGCTTCAAGCTCCTTCGCCGCCGAGGGCTTGATCAGGAGCCTATAAGCTGCCACGCTTCTTCAAACCTTTGAGGAAGTCCTCAAACGCCAGGTCTGGTTCTCGGGCCCTCTCTTCGAACGCCGCCAAATCCTCTGCGTCTTCGAGTAGAGTCAAGCGCACGGCATCGTTGACCAGATAGGAGACAGACCGGTCAGTCTCGACCGCTTTCAACTTGAGGGCCCGGTGGAGATGGGAGTCAAGGTACACTGTCGCTCTTCTCGCTGCTGTCTTCATCACAATCTCATCCTAACGTCTTAACGCTATAACGTCAATCCTACAAAGAGCGATCACCTTTCATCCTTTGACCCGCATGTTGGTCGGGTCGTGGCGCGGGTCGCGCTGCACCGTCGCCCGGACGCGTTTCCCGTCGACCTCGATCTCGAACGCGGTCCCTGGGCTCGAGATGTTCACCGGCAGGTACGTGTACGCAATACTCTCACCGACGAAGTACCCATAGCCACCGCTCGTCACCCGGCTGACGACCCGGCCGTCTTCGAAAACCGGCTCGTTCCCCAGGGCTACCGCGGTGGGCTCGGTCATCACCAGGCAGCAGAGCTTCCGCTTCAGCCCTTCGGTCTTCTGCTTCACAAGTGCGTCGCGGCCCTGGAAGTCGCCCTTGTCCAGTTTCACGCAGAACGCCTGGCCGGATTCCAGCGGTGTGTACTCGGGCGTGATGTCCGCGCTCCAGTACCGGTAGCCTTTCTCCAGCCGCAGTGAGTCCACCGCGCGGT
>JBGPNN010000335.1:0-2908 GCA_041487495.1 bacterium | reverse complement strand
TCGTCGTTCTCCAACTTCGGGAGCGTGGTGGATATCTTCGCGCCCGGTTCGAGCATCACGTCCTCGTGGAACACCAGCAACACGGCCATCAACACCATCAGCGGGACCTCGATGGCCACGCCGCACGTCACTGGCGTCTCCGCCCGATTCCTGCAGAACAACCCCACGGCAACGCCCGCCGCGGTCAGAAATGCGATCGTGGCGGCGGCGACGCTGAATCACCTGAGCGGGATTCCGAGCGGCACGGCGAACCGGCTGCTGTTCTGGTCGAGCACGAGGTAAGGCGGAATCCGGTGTAGTGCAGGCCTTCAGGCCTGCCGTGTCGGACAGACCTCAAGGTCTGCACTACATCTGGTCGCTACTTGTTGGCGTTTTTGATCGCGTCCATGTACTCGCGGTGGCAGTGCGAGCAGGCTTCGTAGATATCCCCGCCGACCGTGAACAGCTGATCGACGTTCTTCGCTTCAGCCGCCTTCCAGGCCGCGAAGCCCGTGTCGATGAGCTCCTGCGATCGCTTCATCCACTCGTCGCCGTCCTTGGCGCGCGGCACCATCATCAGGAGGTTGCCCGCCTCCGTCAGCGTGATGGCGCTGTTTCGAACGGCATCCCATTCCGCTTGAGTCTTCGGCCGCCGTTCCACGGTCCCGGCGGCGGTGTCGATCCAGCCGGTCGCGTCCCAGATCGCGTCCGCGTTGGGATCGATGGGGCCTTGCATGAGCTGCTTGACGTCGGCGATCGGTTTGAACGGTGGCGGCGGTGGCCCGCCCGAGCAGCCGGACACCAACAGTGCCGAGGCGGCCGCGAGCCAGAGGGAGGTGCGCATCAGTGACTCCAAACACCACGAGCCTTGAACATCCAAAGTGGTTGCCGTATATTCGACGCGAAAGAGGTGCCTGTCAAATGCGTCATGTGCTGAGAAACCTTGCGACTGCGCTGGGTGGCGCCGCCGCCGTCGCCGTTCTCTGGATCGCAACGATGCCCGTGGCCAGTCAAGTGCCAGCCGGCGGCGGGCCGCGCGCAGCCGACGGCAAACCCGATTTGAGCGGCATCTGGCAGGCGATCAGCGAGGCCCACTACGACATTCAGTCGCATATGGCGAGGCCGGCCATGGCGCTCCGGGCCGGCCCCTACGGCCCTGTTCCCGCCGTACCGGTGCTCGCGCTCGGCGCGGTGGGCTCGGTGCCGCCCGGGCTTGGCGTGGTCGAGGGCGACGACATCCCGTACCAACCGTCGGCGCTCGCGAAGAAGAAGGAGAACCAGGACAACTGGCTCACCGCCGACCCGGAAATCAAGTGCTACCTCCCGGGCGTGCCGCGCGCCACCTACATGCCCTATCCGTTCCAGATTTTTCAAAGCTCGAAGGCGATCTTCTTCGCCTACGAGTACGCGGGCGCGGTTCGCAACATCTATTTGAAGGATCCCGGCCCCGCTCCGATAGACTCTTGGATGGGCCAATCGGTCGGCCGTTGGGAAGGAGACGCGCTGGTCATCGACGTGACGGGCTTCAACGATCAAACCTGGTTCGATCGAGCCGGCAACTACCACAGCGATGCGCTCCATGTCGTGGAGCGCTACCGGCGCACCAGCCCCGACGTCCTCTCGTACGAGGCGACGATCGAAGACCCCAAGGTCTTCACCCGCCCGTGGAAGATCAGCCTGCCCCTCTATCGGCGTCAGGAGAAGAACGCGCAGCTCATGGACTTCAAGTGCGTGGAGTTCGTCGAGGAGTTGTTGTACGGTCAGTGGCGCAAGAAGCCGCTCAGCCGATAAGCAGGAGGGTATTCGATGCGTAAGAGATTATCGGCGGTGATCGGCGGCCTGGTCGCGGCCATCGTCGTGGTGTCGCTGAGCGCCGCGCACGTCGCGAGTCAGGCTCCTGCAACGGCGTCAAAGGCTGCCAGGCCGGCGAAAGCGGCTGGCATCCCTCGCATGGCGGACGGCCATCCGGATCTGCAGGGCACCTACGACCTCGCGACGCTGACGCCGATGGAGCGGTCGCCCGGGACGCCCGCGGTGATGTCTGAAGAAGAGGCCGCCAAGCTCGAAAAGCAGATCGCGAAGCAAAAGGATCTGTTGGCGGCGCCGATCAAGGGCGACCGGGACGCGCCGCCCAAGGGTGGCGACGGCTCTCCCGGCCCCGCAGGAAATGTCGGCGGCTACAACAGCTTCTGGATTGATTCGGGATCGCAATACACGATCATCGACGGCAAGAAGCGAACCTCCATCGTCGTAGATCCGCCGGATGGCCGCGTTCCATCGGTGACGCCGGAGGCGCGCCAGCGCAACGCGGCGCGTGTCGTGAGGACGACGTCGGACGAGGTCGTCCGGGAAAACGATCCGGGCTTCGAGCGCGGAGGCGCGTATGACGACCCGGAGCGCCGCCCGCTCGGCGAGCGATGTCTCCTGGGCTTCGGCTCGACGTCGGGGCCGCCGGCGCTGCCGAACTACTTCTACAACAACCTCCACCAGATCGTGCAGACGCCGACCTCCGTGATGATTCTCACCGAGATGGTCCACGACGCCCGCGTCGTCCGCATGGGCGGTGAGCACCTCCCGAAGCACATCCGCAAGTGGATGGGGGACTCGGTCGGGCACTGGGAGGGCGACACGCTGGTGGTCGACACCACCAACTTCACGGACAAGACCCGGTTCCGCGGGTCGAGCGACAACCTGCACGTGATTGAACGCTTCTCGCGCGTCAACGCGGATACCTTGCTCTACCGATTCACCATCGAGGATCCGACGACGTGGGCGCGGCCGTGGACCGGCGAGTACACGTGGCCGGCGACGCAGGAGCACTTGTACGAGTACGCCTGCCATGAGGGGAATTACGCGCTGGGCGACATTCTCCGCGGCGCCCGGCTCAAAGAAGCGGATGATGCAAAGAAGAAGTAAGGAAGTAAGGAAG
>JBGPNN010000334.1:0-2935 GCA_041487495.1 bacterium | reverse complement strand
CTTCCGCCAATAGCCATTGAACCGCGACAGCGCGAGGTGGTCACCGGGTACCCATTCGTCGAACTTAAAGGGCCCTGTGCCGACCGGTTTCTTGGCGATATCCTGCACGGCCTCTTTGGGGTATAGGAACAGATTGTTGATGCCGACGTACTTGGACGGATCGCGCTCCTTGTAGGTAATCTTCGCGGTGTACGTGTCGATCTTGGTCACACCCGTCGCCAGCTTGAAACGATCATTGAGGTGGTGCCCGATCTTACTGTCCATCGCGCGATTGACCGACCAGACGACATCATCCGCGGTCAGTTCCCGGCCGTTGTGGAACTTCACGCCCTTGCGCATGTACAGCGTCACGGCGAGGCCGTCGCTGCTTTCCTCCACTTTCTCCGCCAGCCACGGTTCGTACTTGGTGCCTTCTTTGTTTGGACGAATGGGCGCCTCGTAGATGGTGCTTCTGAACTCGTACGCGTTGACATCGTACCAGGGGTCGAAGGTCACGAAGTCGGGCCCCAGCGACATGGTGAGGGTGCCGCCCCGAGTGATGTCGGGCTTTACCGGTGCCGCCCCAGAAGGTGGAGAGCCGTAGGAGCCAACCAGCGAGAGCATCACGGCGGTGGCGATGGCGACGTACACCAACCTGCTCTGCATATCTATCCCCCCAGCCTCGATTATGGAACCGGGCAAGAGTTCCCTACGAGCCTATGATCTCAACCTCCCATCCACACGGTCGTCTGGAATCAGTTCGTGGGCTGCAGGGCGGGCGCCGGCAGCTGTTCTTGTGCGCTTCGCGTTCGGAAGGTGAGCAGCCGCCCCGAGTTCATGACGACGAAGAGGGAAGAGACGTTGTGGACGATCGCCGCGCCGATGGGCGACAGGATCCCGCTGCCGGCCAGGATGATGCCGGCGAGGTTGACGGTGACGGCGAAGACCCAGATGTTTTGGCGGACGATGCCGAGCGCCCGGCGGGACAGTGTCAAGATCTCGGGCAGCAGCGTGAGATCATCACCCATTAGCGCGATGTCGGCCGACTCGAGTGCCACGTCTGTCCCAGCTGCGCCCATGGCCACGCCGACATCCGCCAGGACCAGCGCGGGGGCATCGTTCACCCCGTCACCGACCATCGCAACGACCTCCCCGGCGGCCTGCAGCTCACGGACGACCTCCAGCTTCTGTTCGGGGAGCAACCCCGCGCGGACGTCTGTGATGCCGACCTCCCGCCCAATCGACTGTGCGGTGACCGCGTGGTCGCCGGTCAGCATCACCACCCGCCGGATCCCCAAACTGCGCAGCCGCTCGACCACTGCGCGCGCCTGCGGCCGAACCGCATCAGCGAGCGCGATCACGCCCCAGGGGATCCCGTCGACTCTCACCAGGAGCGCCGTGCGGCCCTGTTGTTCGTGCGCTGCCAGCGCGGGGGCGGCAGGGTCGTGCTCGCCCAGCAATCGATGGTTGCCCACCTCGATGCGGCGCCCCGCCCATTGGGCCTCGACGCCGCGTCCGAAGGTCATGGTGAACTGGTCGGGGTCGGACGGGGCGAGGCCGGCCGCGCGGGCATGCTCAACAATCGCCCGCGCGAGCGGATGCTCAGAGCGGACCTCGGCTACGCCGGCCATCTGCAGAACCTCGGAAGCAGGCCGGCCGTTCAAGCCCTCCACCGCCACGACCTCAGGATGTCCCCGCGTGAGTGTGCCCGTCTTGTCAAAGGCGACCGTCGTTACACGGCCCGCCATCTCAAGCGTGGTGCCACCTTTGATCAACCCTCCCCGGCGCGCGGCATTACCCACGCTCGCGATCACGGCGGTCGGTGTCGCGAGGACGAGCGCGCACGGACAGGCAATCACGAACACGGCCATGACCCGGAGCAGGTCGTGCGTCAGCAACCACACGAGGGCCCCTATAGAGAGGATCGCCGGCGTGAAGTAGACGGCGAACCGGTCGGCGATCTTCTGCGTGGCGCCCTTCTGCGTCTGAGCCAAATGCACGATCTGGATGATCCGGCCGAGCATCGTGTCGCGGCCAACGCGATCGGTGCCAACGACGATGGCGCCGCTCTGGCTCGTCGTGCCGGCAAACACGCGGGCGCCCGTCGTCTTGTCAACCGGCATGGACTCCCCGGTGATCGACGCTTCAGCCATCGAGGCCTCGCCCGAGAGGATGATACCATCCACCGGCACCCGCTCTCCCGGCCGTACCAGGACACGATCACCCAGCCCCACGTCCCCGAGAGGTACCTGGACCCAAGTACCCTCACGATCAACCGAGGCGACGTCGGGCGTCAGGCGGACCAACTCGCGGACCGCGTTGCGTGTCCGTTCCAGCGTGACGTCTTCGAGAAATTCCCCGGCGAGCATCATGAACGCGACCACCGCGGCCGCGAGGTACTCGCCGACGTAGGCCGACCCCACGATGGCGATCACGACGAGCGTCCCCGCCGTCACCCGGCGCTTTTCCATCATCGTCACCAGGGTCGGGTAGGTGATCAGGGCTCCGCCAAACAGCATCGGCGCAAGGGCGAAGTCGAATCCAAGCAAGCGATCGAGGCCGGGAACGAGCGCGAGCAGGATCAGCAGGAGCAGACCGCCGGGGACGATCCCACGGCGGAGCAGACGGCGCCGTAGGGCCTGGGTCGGAGTGTCAACGCGAGCTGAGCGGGGGCTGCCTACTGAGGCTCCGGATGTAGCGGTGGCCATGGTCGGCTACATCAGTCGCCAGATCACAAACGCCACCACTGCGGCGCCCACGATGACGGCGGCGATGACGCGGGGGCCCAGCGTGCGGGCCTGCTCTGGCGCAGCCGCATGCGCGTGGTCATGTCCATGAGGATGCGTGTGCGGGTGTTTGTGGTCGTGCTCCTCTTCGAGAATGTTGTGGTCACCCTCGTGCATCGTCATACCTCCATCATTGGTGATTATTGCTCAGGATGCGCATATCCCCCCAG
>JBGPNN010000333.1:0-2951 GCA_041487495.1 bacterium | reverse complement strand
GGCTCTACCAATCGCTGCGCATGATGCGGATGGAGCACACGTTCACGCGAGAACAGATCGCCACGTCCATTCTCGATGTCCTGCGCAAGAACGAGTACCGTGAGGATGTCCACATCCGCCAGACCGCGTACGTCGAGGCCGACGGTGGCATGGATGCGACGGGTCCCGTGGGGCTGGCGGTTGGTGCGCGCACGCGCTACGAGAGCGTCAAGACGGGGATCGCCGCCTGCGTTTCGTCCTGGATCCGCATCGCCGACGGGAGCATGCCGCCGCGCATCAAGTGTTCAGCCAACTATCAGAATGGGCGGCTGGCCACCCTCGAGGCAAAGATGAACGGCTACGAGGGCGCGTTGCTGATGAACTCCCGGGGGAAGCTGGCCGAGGCGCCGGGCGCGTGCTGCTTTGTGGTGCGCCGCGGAGTGCCGATCACACCGCCGGTGACAGCCGATATTCTGGAGTCGGTGACGCGAGCCACGCTCCTCGAGCTGTTTCGCAAAGAGCTGGGGTGCGAGCCGGTTGAACGCGACATCGATCGGACGGAGCTCTATATGGCCGACGAGGCCTTCCTCTGCGGGAGTGGCTGGGAGATTACGCCCCTCCTATCGATCGACCGCCTCGCCCTGGGTGATGGAACCCGCCCGGGACCGTTGACGAAGGCGATCCAGGACTGCTACTTTGCCGTTGTCCGCGGAGAGAAGCCGGCGTATCGCGGCTGGCTGACGCCGGTCTACGGCCGCGCGGTAGCTCTATCCAGGTCGAGCCAGGACAGCGGACCCGCGTCGGTTGATTCTCCCCGCTCCGGGTGATAGCATAGACGAGTGTCAAATATGTTGTTGATCGTGCACATGGTCGTCGCGCTGGCGCTGGTTGGCATCATCCTTCTTCAGGGTCCGAAGGGGGAGGGGCTCGGTGCCATCGGTGGCAGCGCCCGGATGTTCCACGGCCCGCGACCTCGTGAGACGCTGATGATCCGTGTGACCGCGGCGTTCTCGCTGTTGTTCGTCCTGACGGGAGTCTTTCTGGTCTTCGTGAGATAGCAGAGTTAGAACGGACGAGATTAGCAGGGCGCGGGTCAACCCCGCGCCCTTACTGTTTGCCGCGATATGTTATCGGCCGTCCTCGGCCGTCCGGCACGCGGGCCCCGCGCATCGTTTGAGGTCCGCCACCCGCGCGCTCAACCGCGCGAGCAGGTCGCGCGACGCCGGACCTGCCAGGTTGTCCAGTTCGTACGCATCCTTCTGGAGATCGTACAATTCGCGCTCGCCCGTCGAATACTCGACATACACGCCGTCCCGCGTCCGGATCCCAAAGAATTCCAGCGCGCGACCCTGCGCGCGAGGCCGCGACGCGGCGGTGGCGCGTTCCGCTCCGGTCGCCGACTCGGCATCCGGAGCGACCGCATACCGCTCGACCAGGAACGCCTGCCGCCACCGATCCGGCCCGGGCGCATCCGCTCTGAGCAGCGGCACCAGCGACCGGCCGTCAACGAAGGCAGGCACGGCGGCCCCGGCGAGTTCCGCGAACGTCGGCGCCAGGTCGATGTTGACGGCCAGGTGGTCCACCATTTGCCGGGCCGGGATCCCAGGGCCGCGCACGATCAGCGGCACGCGGATGTCCTCTTCGTACGCCGTGTTCTTGCCGACGAGCAGTCGATGCTCACCCAGGTGGAAGCCGTTGTCCGAACTGAAGACGAGGTACGTCCGCGCCAGTTGCCCGCTCACCTGCAACTCGCCGACTAGGGCCGCAATCAGTTCGTCGACGGCCTGTAAGGACTGCAGCCGCTTGCGGTAGAGCTCGTCGATCTGCGCGGTCTGCCGCGGAGAGAGCGGCGGCAGCCGCTTGACCCATCCGGGCTTGTCGCTCACGTCGGCCTCGTTGAACGACGGCGACCGCGGTGCGGTGACGTTCGCAAACTGGTTCTGGTGGCGGGGCGCCGGCGTCGCCGGTTGATGCGGCGCGTACGTGGCGAGATAGAGGAAGAAGGGCGTCCCGTCCCGCGTGGACCGGCGGATGAACTCGATTGCCTTGCGGGCCGCAACGTCCGTGAAGTAATCATCGGGATTGCGGCCGTACGTGACGATCCTGCCGTTCTCGTTCATCCGGTAGTTGAAGTTGCCGTAGGCGCTGCCGGTGGTCGGGCTGTCCCATTCGTCCCATCCCGGCGGGACGTGCGTGTCACTGACGGTCCTGCCCGGGTAACCGTTGAGGTACTTGCCCATGAATCCGGTCCGGTACCCCGCGCTCTTCAGCCATACACCGATCGTCGAGCTCTCGTGCCCGAGTTCGTAGAATCGCGAGTAACTGCCGTTGGGCGGCGCGTTCGACAGGACCCGATGATTGTGCACGTACTGCCCACGCAGGATCGACGAGCGGGAGGGGCAACAGAGCGAGTCCGTCACAAAGAAGTTGGAGAACGTGACGCCCTGATCCGCGATCAGGGCTTTCAGTTGCGGCATGACGCTGATAGATTTGGCGTCCAGGTCATCGGTCAGGATGAAGATGATGTTCGGCCGCTCGGCCGGCGCGGCGGCCGCCGGGTGCCGGGACCAGCCGGTGAGGACCTGGGCGCCGGGAATGGCCAGCGCCGTGATGACGATGACAAGCAGGATCCGCTGACTTGAGAATCGCATGGCGCCTCCAGTGGGTCTCTCCATCCTTCCATATACCCAGACCCGCGGCCCCGGTGCTCGGTTTAGCCGACCCCAACGGGATTTCCCAACCATGTGTGGCGCGGATCTGGATCAGGGGGGACATCGTGCTGCTGGCGCCGCTCGACTACGCTTGGATGAAGGACGCACTGGAGCGGGGCAGGGTTTGACACCCTCGCAACGGCGTCCCTATAATGAACTCGCTTCGTTCGACTGCCGGGATGGCGGAATTTGGCAGACGCGCACGCTTGAGGGGCGTGTGGGGTTTCCCGTGGGGGTTCAAATCCCCCTCCCGGCACCACT
>JBGPNN010000332.1:0-2956 GCA_041487495.1 bacterium | reverse complement strand
CCCGTAACGGGGATGCCCTACACTCGTGTCCGCTCGCGTGAGGGCGGTCGCACGCTCTGGCGACGTTCGGCGATCACGCGGCGGTCTAGACTGGAGCGCCGGTCGAGCTCCATGCGGCGATCGAGCCCGCTGCGACGCTCGACGGCCACCGGAACGACTTGCAACCGCCGCTCCGTGCTGTCGCGGCGGTCGTCCGCGCGCCGATCTGGTCCACTGCGCCTGCCTACCGCCATCGATTCCCCCTCAGAGCCGCAGCCCCCGCCAAATCCCGACTTCCCCGGAGGTAGCCCCTCCTAGCGCAAGACCTATGCCCTTGAGCGATTGCGGCTTGAGCGGGCTAGGATGCGATGGGCTTGGGACTTGGCGGCTTGGTCATTGATCACAATTCCGCTTCGGCATGGCTGATTCGCCACGGGTGCGGAGGGGGAGCGACAGCCGGACCAAGAGCAGCTCTGCCTCGGTGTTGATGGGGGTGCGCTGCCATCGTGGGGCCACCCAGGTCCAGCCGATTTCCACCCGCCGATTGTGGCGGTCGATTTTGCCGTAGCGCGTGCTCCCGACCGGCACGCCGTCGGATCGCGAGACAATGAGGAAGGGCAGAGAGCGACCTGGTACCACTTCGGCCAATCTTCGTCCCGCCGTCCCAGCCTGACCTCATACGCGCCGTGGTAGCGGCATGAACTCTCCTCCAATATTGTGGTATTTCTGCAACAAAAATAGTACTGTTACATGGGCACTAGGCTCATCGCGTGTCATCCGGTCCACGCCTGTAGGCAATTGGCATCGCCGTTCGTGATGCGAGCCCACCTCAGGGGAAGGCACGACACTTGCCCAACAAGCCCGAGTCTCCATGACCATCACTTCTCCCGTCGCGACCGCCCTACCTGGGGCGCCCAGCGCCGTTCCCGGCGTTGAAATCCTGGGACCGATGGACGATCTCGCCGCACGAATCCTCACGCCGGAAGCGTTGGGACTGGTGGCGCGTCTGGCGCGCGCCTGCGAGGATCGCCGCCATGAGCTGCTCGCGGCCCGCGCGGCCCGTCAGCGTCGCATCACGGATGGTGAGCGCCCGGACTTCCTGTCTCAGACTCGCGCCATTCGCGAAGCCACCTGGACGGTCGCCCCGATCCCCAAGGACCTGCTGGACCGCCGAGTGGAGATCACGGGGCCCGTGGACCGCAAGATGATCATCAACGCGTTGAATTCGGGCGCGCGGGTGTTCATGGCCGACTTCGAGGATTCGCACGCGCCCACCTGGCGCGGCACGCTCGAAGGGCAGGCCAATCTCTACGACGCCGTGCGCGGCACGATCGACTATGAGAGCCCCGAGGGGAAACGATACGCCCTGGGCGACTCGGTCGCGACATTGATGGTCCGCCCACGCGGCTGGCATCTCGACGAGAAGCACGTGCGCGTGGATGGGCGCCCGGTCTCGGCATCCCTGTTCGACTTCGCGTTGTTCTTCTTCCATAACGCGGAAGCGCTGATTCGCCGCGGCACGGGGCCGTATTTCTATCTCCCCAAAATGGAGAGCCACCTCGAGGCCCGCCTCTGGAACGAGGTGTTCGTGCTGGCACAGGACGCGCTGGGCATTCCCCGCGGAACGATCCGCGCGACCGCGCTCGTCGAGACGATCCTCGCCGCGTTCGAGATGCATGAAATCCTGTGGGAGCTGCGTGATCACTCGGCCGGACTGAACTGCGGGCGGTGGGATTACATCTTCAGCTTCATCAAGAAATTCCGCACCGACCCCGCGTTCCTGATGCCGGATCGTGCCGCCGTCACGATGGACCGGCCATTCCTCAAAGCATACGTCGATTTGCTGATCCAGACCTGTCATCGCCGGCACATCCACGCGATGGGCGGCATGGCGGCCCAGATCCCGATCAAGAACGATCCCGAGGCCAATACGGCCGCGATCGCCAAGGTGACGCAGGACAAGCTACGGGAGGTCAATGCCGGGCATGACGGCACCTGGGTTGCGCATCCAGGGCTGGTGCCGGTGGCCAGAGGGGTCTTCGATGCCCGGATGGCGGCCTCCCACCAACTCCAGGTGGCGCGCGACGATGTGCGCGTCGCCGCCGCCGATTTGCTCGCCGTGCCGGACGGTGCCATCACGTTTCAGGGACTGCGCACCAACATCGACGTGGGCATCCAGTATCTCGAGGCCTGGCTGCGCGGCACGGGATGCGTGCCGATCTACAACCTCATGGAAGATGCCGCGACGGCGGAGATTTCCCGCACCCAGGTCTGGCAATGGATCAGGCATGGCGCGAAGCTTGCGGATGGGCGCCGGGTTACCACCGAGTTGGTGCGACAGACCATGGCAGACGAGCTCGACAAGCTGCATGAGCAGCTGGGACCGGATCGGTACGACTCCGGGAAGTTCGATCTCGCGTCGACACTCTTTGACCGGATGATGACGGGGACGGACTTCCCGGAGTTCCTGACGACTATCGCGTATGACTACATCGCCTGAAGGACGGGGGGATCGCATGAGCAAGCAGCAATTTCAGGCCGAGTTGGAGCGACGATGGGCGACTGGGGCCCGCTGGAAGGGCATCACCCGCCCCTACACCGCCGAAGACGTCTGGCGTCTCAAGGGCTCGCTCGACATCAGCTACACGCTGGCCGAAGTGGGAGCCGAGAAGCTGTGGCGCTTGATGCATGACGAGCCGTACGTCGCCGCGCTGTCCGCGGTCACCGGCAACCAGGCCGTGCAGGAGGTCCAGGCGGGTCTCCAGGCGATCTACGTCAGCGGCTGGCAGGTCGCCGCCGACGCCAACACCGCCGGCCAGATGTATCCCGACCAGAGTCTGTATCCGTCCGATTCAGTTCCGGCGTTGGTGCGCCGGCTGCAGCGCGCCCTGCGCCGCGCCGACGAGATTCACCACGCCCGGGGCGAGGAAGCGATCGACTGGTACGTCCCGTTCGTCGCCGACGCCGAGGCGGGGTT
>JBGPNN010000331.1:0-3054 GCA_041487495.1 bacterium | reverse complement strand
CCAGGTCGGCCAGATCAAGCGTGAGTGGCGCCCCGGTCGCCTCGAATCCCCCGGGGGCCTTGAATCCTGTCCCCGTCACCAGGCACACGGCCACGGCGCCGGGCGGCATGCGCTTCGCCGACGCGTCGGCGATGAGTCCGGCGAGCGATGCGGCGCCGGCCGGCTCCGCGTAGATGCCTTCATCACGGGCCAGGGCCCGCTGGGCCTCCCAGACCGCGTCGTCGGACACCGCGACGGCCGATCCCTGCGACGCGTCGATCGCCTCCAGTGCGAGATCACTGTCAGGAGGATCGGCAACCTGGAGGCCCGAGACCGCGGTCGTCACCGCGTCGGTGTCAGGCGGAAGGCGCAAGGCGGCCCGCACGATGGGCGCGCACCCTTCGGGCTGCACGGCGATCATCCGCGGCGTCCCTGTCACCCAGCCGAGGGCAGCCGCCTCGGTGAATCCCCGCCAGGTCGCGGCCAGCAGACCACCGCCGCCGGCCGGCACATAGACGCGGTCGGGCGCGGCGCCCAGCGTCTCGACGATCTCGAACGAAAGCGTCTTGACACCCTCCATCGCCGCGGGCGCGTACCGGTACGCCGTGATCATCGGAAGCCAGCCACGCTCATCGGCGGCTCCTTCCACGGCGTCGAACATCCGGCGGGACGCCCGCGGGCCCGATAGCACACCGCGCACAGCCACGACGACCGCGCCGTACGCGCGGATCTGCGCGAGCTTGGCCGCGGGGACCTCCTCGGGCACGACCAGCACCGCGCCGAGCCCGGCCCGGGCGGCGTATGCGGCGATCGCCGCGCCCGCGTTCCCTGACGATGTCGCGATGAGCGCCGGCCGCTGGTGCGCGCGGGCCAGCGCGGCGCCGACGGATGCGATGCGGTCTTTGTACGATCCGGTGGGATTCAACGACTCCAGTTTGAAGTACAGCCGGATGCCCAAGTCTGGGCCAATACGGCGGCTTGCCACCAGCGGCGTGTTGCCTTCGCCCATCTGTACGACCGCATCGTACGCCGGCAGTAATTTGTCGTACCGGCCGAGCCCCGTTCCCGCCGGTGTCCAGCCCCGCAGGTCGTCGTAGGCGTAATCGAAGGAAATCCGCCCGCCGCAGCCACACCGATGCTCAATGGGCTCGGCGGGGCGGCCGCAGATCGTGCACCGCGCGCCTCTCACCCTGTCACGTTCTCGTCTAGCAGGGCCTGCCCCTGTCGGGCGTCGAAGTTGGGACGATTGATGCGCCTGGCAGACCTCACCTGGGAAGATATCCGCGCGCGCGCGGCGGGGAATCCGGTCGTCGTCCTCCCGACCGGTTCTCTCGAGCAGCACGGGCCGCACCTCCCCGTCAAGACCGACACCCTCCTGGTGACGGCTATCACGGAGGAGGCGGTTCGGCGCGCCAGCGCACGGGTCGATGTCCTGCTGGCGCCGACGGTCTGGACGGGGCTGTCGACACACCACTCGGGCTACTTCAGCCTCACGCTGTCTATTGATACTTACCAGCAGGTTATCACGGAACTCCTGGAGAGCCTGATCCAGACCGGCTTCCGGAAATTGCTGATCATCAACGGCCATGGGGGAAACACGGATCCGCTTCACCTCACGGTCACCCGGGTGCGCGACCGCCACAAAGTCCTGGTGGCCACGGCGGACTACTGGGACCTGGCACGCGACGAGTTCAACAGCATCCGGGAATCGCCATCGGGCGGCATGGGGCATGCCTGTGAGTTCGAGACCTCCGCGGTGATGCATCTCGAAGGTGGGCTTGTCCGCACCGACCGCATCCAGGCCGAATATCCCCCCGCCATTCCCGGGTGGTTTGCGATCGACATGACGCTGCCAGGCGGACCGGTCAAAATCGGCACGCGCTTCGAGGACATCACGCGGCGCGGGGTGGTGGGCGATCCGACGCTGGCGACACCGGACAAGGGGCGGAGGTTCGTCGAGGCCGCCGTCACCCGACTCGAGCAGCTGATCGTCGCCTTCGCAACATGGAGCATCGACGATGGTGTCAGTGCGGGTCCACCGGTGGCCTCGGGCTCCCGGTGAGACGTTTAGAGGAGGGATACATATGTACCGCCGGTTGAGCGTTGCCGTCGTGCTGCTGGTCCTGGCGGCCTGCAGCGTCCCAGTGATGGCGCAGGCGCCGCAACCCCCCAAGATCCTGCGCGTTGCCACCGACACCAATCTGCCGTGGCTCGACCCCCACATGGGCACGGCGTTCTCGCTGCGTGAGCTTGCGGGGCACGTGTTCGAAGGGCTGGTCAACATCGGCGAGGATTACGGCGTCGTCCCACAACTCGCCGAGAGTTGGACGGTGAGCCCCACGGGCCTCGACTACACATTCAAACTGCGGTCGGGTGTGAAGTTCCACAACGGCAAGACGCTGACCGCCGACGATGTGAAGGCGTCGATCGACCGGTTCGTACAATTCAGCGCCCGGCGCGGTGACCTGGCCGCCGTGCAGGCCGTGACCGTCGTCGACCCGCTGACGGTGCGGATCACGCTGAAGGAACCTCAGGGCTCGTTTGTGGGCGCGATGGCCAACCCGGTCGCGCTGCTAGGGATCATGCCCAAAGAAATCGTCGAGGGCGCCAAGGACCCCATCCAGCCGCCGAACTTGATCGGCACGGGGCCGTTCCGGCTGGCGGAGTGGCAGCGCGATCAGCAGATCATCTTGCGGCGTTTCCCCGACTATTCGCGGGACCGGCGTGGACCGTCGACAGGCCTGGCCGGAGACCGCCAGGCCGGGGTGGATGAGGTCCGCATCATCTCGATCCTCGAAAGCGCGACCCGCATGGCCGCGCTCGAGCGCGGCGACGTAGACTACGCGATGTCGGTCGCCCCGGCCTCCTACGATCGGCTGCAGTCCTCGGCGACCCTCATGCCCGTCGTCATCAAACCCTTCACGCAGGTGATCCTGCAGCTCAATGCCAACCGGGCGCCGTTTAACAACGTGAAGGCGCGTCAGGCGGTCTCCCGCGGCCTCGACATGGAAGCGATCATGCGTGGGGTAACGGGCAACCAGGCGGCGTTCTATCGCCTGCAGCCCAGTTTCTTCT
>JBGPNN010000330.1:0-3080 GCA_041487495.1 bacterium | reverse complement strand
GCTGCTCTACGAGTCGCCGTTCACCGACGTGACACCGATCGGACCCGACGGGCTCTTCACCTCAGCGCAGCTGGACGAATTGCTGGCGGTCCTCGATTAAGTCAGGGCAGCCGCGCTGGCCGCCTGACCGCTGTGCCCCCTCACCTGAGGGTCTGGGGCGTCATCTGACGTTCTGATTGCCAGCGAGGAAGTTGGTCGGGTCGTATTTCTTCTTCAGGGCGAGCAGCCGGTCGTAGTTTGGGCCGTACGCCTCGCGCACTCGATGCTGGCCCTCGTCCAGTGCGTCCTCGAGTGCGTTGACGTACACCGCACGGTCCGCGAAGGGCTGCATCGCCTCCCAGCATTCCCGGCCCCAGCGAATGATCTTTTCGGATTCGGCCGGGTCGTCCGTTGCCGGATGGACGTACGCGCTGAAATGATCGTAGCGGTGCGGGAACGCCGTCTCGGTGGCGGGCACTCGGCTCGCCTGACCGTGCAACTGCTGGAGGGCGAAGGCACTGACAGGCGTGGGCATGGCGCGGGTGAAGGCGAGGAGCATATCGATCGCGCCGTCGGTGAGATGGCGAACGATGCTCGACTTGTTGTAATAGCGGCGCCCAGGAGGCCAGGCCTGATCGAAGAGGGTCTGGATCTGAACGTAGGGCTGGGGCGCGATGAGGTCGGCCATCGGCTGAACGGCCGTCCGGAGCGGCCGCAGGATCTTCTCTCCTTGGTCGAGCGGTCCGCAGTAACAGGCGGCGATGGCGACGGCCGGGTTGCCGTCCGGTGCGGTCACGAGCAGCCCGGCGGTGCTCACGTCATCGGGGCAGGTGGCGGAGAACTCGTCAAAGAGCCGTAGCGCCTCCTTGCCACGGGTGATCGGATAGAGAACCATGCCGCCGAGCACGGGACCCACCGGATGCAGCCGGTACTCGAACGATACCACGATTCCCAGGTTGGCCCCGGCCCCCCGCACGCCCCAGAAGAGGTCGTTGTTCTCGCTTGCGCTGGCCGTGACGACACGGCCGTCGGTCGTGACGACGTCGACCGATATCAGGTTATCGCAGGCGAGGCCATACTTTCCGCCGAGCCATCCGTAGCCGCCCCCCAGCGTCAGGCCGGCGATCCCGGTGTCGGTGTTGACCCCGAGCGTCGTCGCCAAGCCGAAGGCTTGCGTTTCACGGTCGAACTCCCCCAGCCTCAATCCCGCCTGAGCCCGGGCGGTTTTCCGGGCCGGATCCACGTGAATGCCCTTCATCGGCGACAAGTCGATCATCAGGCCACCATCGCAGACCGATTTCCCCGCATAGTTGTGGCCTCCGCCGCGCACGGACACGAGTAGATCGTGGTCTCTCGCGAAGCGGACGGTGTCGATGACGTCGGCCGTTCCGGCACAGCGCGCGATCAGCGCCGGGCGCTTGTCGACCATCCCGTTCCAGACGCGGCGCGCGGCGTCGTAGGCCTGGTCACTCGGGCGGACGAGTTCGCCCCGAAGGCCGGTCGCAAACTTGTCGATCAGCGCGTCAGGGAGGACGCGCTCCGTTCCCTTGGTGGTGAGGACTCGACGCTCATTCATGACGTTCTCTCCTCCCAGTCACGCGCTCTACGAATGCATCCTTGCCGCGAGTGCCCGATGGCCGTTGCCCGTGGCCGCCAGCCGTGTCCGGTAACCCAAGGGACTCACGCGGAGGACACGCTGGAAAGCCCCGCGCATCGTCTCGGCACTCCCGAATCCGCAGCGCGCTGCGATATCGTTAACCCCGCGTGCGGTCTCCTCGAGGAGGCGCCGCGCGGCCTCGACCCGCGCGCGCTCCACGAACCGGGCGGGGGTAACGCCCACCTCGCGCGAAAAGACGCGGAAGAAGTTCCGGGGACTCATGGCGACGCGATGGGCCAGTGTCTGGATGTCCAGGTCTTCGCCCGGATGGTCGGCGACCCAGGCCTGAAGATCGCGCAGCGGCTGCCGCTCCGCGAGCTGCGTCGAGAGCTGGACGCTCATCTGCGCCTGACCGCCCGGGCGCTTGAGGAACAGGACGAGCCGCAGCGCAACCGCATTGGCAACGCGCCGGCCAAGATCCTCCTCGACGAGGCCGAGGACGAGATCCATGCTTGCCGTGCTTCCGGCGGAGGTGTAGGTGCCGCGGTCGCGCACGTAGATCGGCTCGGGATCCACCGTTACCCGCGGATAGCGGCGCGTGAGCTCTGCACAGAACGTCCAGTGCGTGGTCGCCCGCCGGCCGTCGAGGAGACCGGCCTCGGCGAGCAGGAACGCGCCGCTACAGAAGCTGACGACGCGGCGGCTGCGCCTGGCGACGCGGCGCAGCCAGGCGAGGAGCCGTCTGTCGCGCCGCGCGAGATCCGGGTCGTCGAACGGCCCCACGATGAGCGTGTCGATCGGCCCATCGATGCTCTCGTATGGCCGGTCGGCCACGAGCTGGAGACCGGGCCACGCACAGACGACTCCGCTCTCCGCGCTCACGATTTCGGGTGCGTAGGCGGGCCCGCGCCCGCTCGTCGTTTTCAGGATGATGTTCGTGGCCAGGAAGACGTCGAGGGCGCCGACCACGTCGACTGCTTCCGTGCACGGCATGGTCAGCAGCACGACGCGGAGCGGCTGGGGCGAAGGGGGGAAGGACCGATGGGTGTCTCGCCGTCCCATGACTCTTTGTCGCATGCGTTCGACCTGGCGGCAATGCCAATCACCACAGGAATCCTGCCAGACGCGGGGTTTGCGCGATGTCCGCGCGGGGGCTGCATGATAAGCTGACGGCCATGGACCTCAAGGATCGTGTAGCTCTCGTTGCCGGTGGTACCGGTCTTCTCGGGACGGCGATTGCCCGGGTGCTCGCCAGCGCGGGGGCGCATGTCGCCATCACGTACCTCGAGCGCCACGAGGCGGCGCGGGCGACGTGTGCGGCCGTCGAGGCGCTCGGCCGGCGGACGTGGAGCGTGACGCTGGATCAGACGGACGCCGAGGCCATCCCGGCCGCCGTGGAAGGTGCCGCCAAGCACTTCCACTGAGTCGGCTCCCGCGTCCGCCCGGCTTCCATCTCGTCAGCGGCGAGGTTTGTTCGCGCCCAGGCGCCAGAGGGCGCTGATGG
>JBGPNN010000329.1:0-3084 GCA_041487495.1 bacterium | reverse complement strand
GCCGCACCGGAGGCACATTCAGGAAGCGATCGAGATAGACGCTCGCCGCCGCGTCGAAGATCCCGCGCAGCAGCTCGCTGGACGGCGCCCGTCGCAGCCCTTGATGGACGGCGTTGGCGAACGTGAATGTGTGCAGCGCCGTGTCCCAGTCGCCAAACTCGTTGCTGGTGGGGAACTGCGCGATGCGCAGGGCCGCGGCGTACGTGACGGCGCCGGCCAGGTCGTCCTCGCTGGCCCCCTCGCGAAGCGCCTGCAGCAGCGCCTCCGCGATGGCCGGAGCGTTCTCGCCGAGCAGCACGGGGATCAACCGCGCGCGGCCTGCCCACGCCCCCCGAGCCTGGGCCCGGTCCGTCCGTTGCGGCCGCCCCGCCTCCAGCGCCCTGGGCAGTTCCTCGAACGCGCCTTCCAGGATCTCGACCAGATCGACGGGGTTGCGCCATTGGTTTGACTCTTCCATTCGGTCGGCTTCGGCGAAGATCGGCGCCAGGCTGGACAGCGTGAGTTCCGCGTGCTTCCATCCGGCGCCGTCGAGTGCTTCGAAAGCCTTGTTGATGAAGTCCAGCACGTGGCCGATGGTGATGTACCGATGGTCCGTCGCCGCGGCGAAGAGCATATCCGCGAGCGCGCGGTGGTCGGCGCCCGACTCCACCGCCGAGACGATGCAGCGCTCGGCCCCCTCCGCGTCGCGCACTTCCACGAAGCGGCGGAACCAGCGCTTGAGCGTGGCCATGTCCGTCGCGGACCCCGGCAACGGCGTCAGCGGAAAGCGCGGTGCCATGCCATCGCTGTTCGCCGCGACGGCGGAGAGGCCGTGATAGAGTGCCAGCGGCCGATCCTCCGCGTCGAGCGCGGGGATCAGGTTCATCATGCAGCCGTGGATGGTCAGCCCCTGGCTCCACCCCTCGCGCCGGTAGCGCGTGCCGAATTCCAGGCCGATACGGAACGGGACCGCGGGGTCTTCGCCGCTCCCGACCAGCGCGATCGCGGTTTTGGCAATCACGAGCGAGATGTTCCGTTCCAACCCCTCGCCGAGACGGTGCCGGTGATGCGCGGCGGTGCCTCCATGTTGCGCGAGATCCACCCACACCTCGCCGTCGCGGACCTCCACGGGGAAGACGCGGACGTCGTCGGCCCACGGATCGAACGTGCCGCCGGTGACCAGGTCGAACCGCGCGTGGTGCCAGTGACAGGTGAGGATGCCGTCCTGCACCGTGCCGCGGTGCAGCGGGAAGCCCATGTGCGGGCAGCGGTTGTCGACCGCGAAGATCCGCCCATCTCGCGCGAAGAGCGCAATGGTATGACCGTCAACCTGCACCGGAAGGCATCCGGCCGCCTGGACGTCAGACAGTCGCGCCGCGCGGACATGTCCTCTGGTGATCGCCATACCATTCACCCGCCTATCTCTTCGGAAAAGGGAGGAGATTCGCCTTCACGCCATAGAACTTCACGAGAGCCCGTTCTCTCGCGGATGCACGTCATCACACATTGCTGGGCCGAAGCGCCTGGAGGGAAACACGCGCATGCTCCGCACCAACCGCGATCATCTCGTGAAGATGGCCGTGGCCGGCGTGATCGCGCCGCCCACGATGGCCCGCGGCCCACACCGCGTGAAGGCCGGCGGCGAACCCTTTGTCCCGATCGGCATGGCGGGCATTGTCTACAACGCCCGGCCTGGATGTCCGGCGTTTGGCTGGGCCGCCGACCACCTCGAACCCGCGGTGTGCGTCGACGCGCCGGACTCTCAAGAACACCACGCGCTTCACTACCTGACCAACCTGGGCAACGACGCCAGGGTGATCTCCGGTGAGGCCAGGGGGGCCCGCGGCGTGGTCATGGGCGAGCACGCGCGGTTCATCGTCGACTTCTCCGAGGACGACATGGCGCAGATGTGCCCGAACGACCGCGTGCAGATCGCGGCGTGGGGCACGGGGCTCCGACTGCTGGACTATCCCCACATCAAGGTGTGGAAACTCGATCCCAGGCTGCTGGACCAAATGGGTATCACCGAGGCCGGCAACGGCGTGCTGCGCGTGCCGGTGACGCACATCGTGCCGTCGCGCATCATGGGCTCGGGATGGGAACTCAATCCCGAGTACGTGGATCAGGACATCTGCTCCAACGACCCGGCCACGGTGGCGGAGTTCGGGCTCGATCGCCTGCGCATCAGCGATGTCATTGCGGTCACCGACGCCGACCATTCGACCGGCCGTGGGTATAAGAAGGGCGCCGTGGCCATCGGCGTGATCCCTCACGGCAACTCATGGATGTTGGGGCATGGGCCCGGTTGCGTCACCGTGATGTCATGCCCGACGCCGCACATCGAGCCCGTGCTCGATCCCAACGCCAACATCGCTCGTTACATGAACTGCGGCGCCTTCGCCGCATAGACCAGGAAGGAGACCCGAATGGTCGCAACTAATCAGGAGCGCCTCGTCGCCATCTCCGTGGCCGGGGACATCGTGGCGCCCCGCATGCCGGCGCTCCCGGCGATGCCGCACATCATCGCGAAGGACGGCCAGCCCGTCATCGTGCCGTCCCTAGGCGGGATCGTCTACAACGTCCGCGTCGGGGATGCGGCATTGGGGTGGGTCGCGGAAAACGTGCACCCCGGCGTGTCGATCAAGAATCGCGAGGAAGGCGCGCACGTCGCGTTGCACACGCTGGCCTGCGTGGGGAACGAGGCCGTGGTCATGTCGGGAGATGCCCGCGGTGCGCATGGCACCGTTACCGGTAAGAGCGGCCGATGGTCGGAGCACGTCATCATCCACTTTGAGACCGGGGCGCTGGACAAGATGATCATCGGCGATCGGATCCTCGTCCGGGCCCACGGCGTCGGCCTCGAGTTCGCCGACGCGCCGGGCGTCGTCGCCAAGAACCTCTCACCGCGCCTGGCGGACCGATGGGGTATCGTGGCGCGCGGTGGCGCGCTTGAGGTCCCGGTCGTCGGGGTCGTACCTCCGGAGCTGATGGGGGCCGGCAGCGGGCTGTCGAGCGACGGTGGCGTGCTCGACATTCAAACTGGAGACCCGGGACTGCTGAAGGCCAGCGGATTGGACACGCTTCGGCTGGGGGACATCGTGGCCT
>JBGPNN010000328.1:0-3088 GCA_041487495.1 bacterium | reverse complement strand
GTGGTGTTGAAGAGGTAGGAGAACGGCATTCCGGCCACGTCGCCGATCATCACGTCGAAGTCCCGGCTGCCCTTGAAGCGCCGGACGTCGACGGGCGGCATGGCGTCCGCGACATCGATCTCGCCACGCTCCAGAGCCGCGACCCGCGTTGACGCATCCGGAATCACCCGGAAGACCAGACGCCTCACGCGGGGTGGACCCTGATGCTTGAAGGCCTTGGGCGCCCAGTTGTACTGGTCGTTTCGCTCCAGCACCACGCGTACGCGCGGGACGGATTCGACGAACTTGAACGGTCCGGTGCCCACGGGCGCGTTGGCAAAGCCAACGTCGCCGAGTTTCTTGACCGCCGTCGGCGAGACGATGCCGAGCAGCCACGGGTTGCTCAGATT
Source organism: bacterium (assembly GCA_041487495.1). Taxonomy (GTDB): domain Bacteria; phylum Sysuimicrobiota; class Sysuimicrobiia; order Sysuimicrobiales; family Humicultoraceae; genus JBGPNN01. Next base: position 2,699 of record JBGPNN010000328.1, on the reverse strand, counting down.
AGTCAGCGCCGCGGCAAAAGGTTTCTGCCAGGTCACCTTCACCGTGTTGGGATCGATGACCGTCGTCGACTCGTAGGGGCCGAGGAAGTCGATCGCGCCCTGGGAGCCGAGCTTCGGATCCTGGATCGAGTCGAAGGTAAACTTCACCGCCTCGGCGTTGAAGGGCGTGCCGTCGTGGAATTTGACACCCTTCCGGAGGTGGAACGTGATGCTCCTGCCGTCTTTGGAATACTCCCACGATTCGGCCAGGCCCGGATAGAGTTTGCCGTCGGTGTCCAGGAAGACGAGCGTGTCGAAGATCTGCATAATCACCTGGGCTTCGTGGCGCGACTGCGTCACGCGGGGGTCCAGGATGATCAGCTCAAAGTCCTCGCCCCACGTGAGCGTGTCGGTCGCGGGTTGGCCGCTGGTGGTGATCGCGGGCACGAGCAGCGCGAGGACGACCAGCAAGACTACAGGGAGCCTGCGCATCTGCCTCACCCTCCTTCGACGTTGAAGGCTCTAGCCTGTTACATCTTCCGCGGGCCGGCGTCCGGTCCTTCACCGGGCTTGTAGACCTGCATGAACTCCGTCTCCGTCCCGGCGAGCTTGTCTTCCAGAAAGGCGACCCAGCCTTCGGAGTGTTTGTGAGACCCAAGGACCTTGCAGGCGGCGCAGGGTTTCAGTGTGGCGCCGCGCGCGATCGCCGCCGCCAGCGCCTGCTCGATGTTGTCGACCGTGTAGCAGACGTGGTGGACACCTTCGTCGCCGTGCGTGGCGATGTACCGGGCGAAGCGCCCGTCGGCCTCCCAGGACTGGCAGAGCTGGATCTGTACGCCGCTGAGCGTGAAGTGAGCCTCATTCGCGCGGGCCTTCTCAAACTGGTGGCGCGTGACGTCGCGGACTCCCAGGACGTCCTGGTATTTCTTGAGGGCCTCATCGACGTTGCGCACGGCGATGGCGAGATGCTTGATCCCTGTGATCATCAGAGCCTCCTTACTGCGGTTTCACCCACTGTCCCCAACCCGCCTCGCCCGTGACCTTGCCGTCCCGCATGACAACCCGGCCCCGGACGAGTGTCATCACCGGTAGGCCGTGCAGCCGCGTGCCATCGTACATCAGCGCGACGTCGCGCGCCTTGGTGTAGAGCGTCCGGTGGTCGTGGACACGCTCGGCACGGCGATCCACCAGGACGATGTCGGCATCGGCGCCGATCCCCAAATGGCCCTTCCGGGGCCAGAGGCCGAACAACCGCGCCGGATTCTCGCACGTCAGACGGACCAGCTCGGGCAGTGCGAGACGCCCTCGGTGGACCGCGGTGAGCATGAGCGGGAGGAACTCTTCCAACCCCGGCATCCCCGCCGGCGCAGCCCAGATGTTGTCGGTGTGCGGCGCCTTTTCTTCGACCAGGTACGGCGAGTGATCGGTGCCGACGACGTCGATGATGCCCGACCGCACCGCCTCCCACAGCCGGTCTTGCGTCTCCTGCGGGCGCAGCGGGGGATTGCACTTCGCGTACGGTCCCCACTGCGCCAGCGCCTCGTCCGTGAACATCAGGTAATGCGGGCACGTCTCCGCGGTGACGCGCAGGCCGGCATCCTTGGCCCGCGCGACCAGGTCGATCGCGGCCGCGGAACTCATGTGCGCGATCTGCAGGCGCGACCCGGTCGCCTGCGCCAGGGCGATGCACTGGGCGACCGACGCGGTTTCCGCGATCTCAGGCCGCGCCAGCGCATGGGCCCGGCCGTCATGCCGGCCCGTCCGGCGGGCGCGGTCTTCGGTGACGTCGAGGATCTGCTGGTCCTCGGCGTGCACCACGTGCAGCAGACCCGTCGGCGCGGTGCGCTCCATGACCTCAAGCATCTTCCCCGCGTCCGGGCAGCAGATCCCGACAAACTCGTTCTCGCGCCCCTTGACGGCGCGGGTCCTAAAGGTCTTGAAGGCCACGGCGCCGGCCGATGCCATTGGCTGGAGCTCGTCCAGGTTCTCGCCGCTGGCGCCCGCGTACAGTGCGAAGTCGACGACCGATCGCGGCTGGACGTGCGCCACCCGGTCGCGGAGGGTGGCCGCCGTGTGCGTTGGCGGGATGGCGATGGGCATTTCCAGGATGGTCGTGACGCCGGCCGCGGCCGCCGCCTGGGTCCCGGTGAACCAATCCTCGCGCTCGATCTTCCCAGGGTCCCGCAGGTGCACGTGGGTGTCAATCAACCCCGGCAGGACGTGCAGCCCGGCACCGTCGACCGTCTCGCGGGCCTGCGGCATCGCGTCGTCGCGATCGACCGCGGCGATGCGCCCACCGGCGATCGCGAGCGCCGCCCGCGTCTCGCCCTGCGCGGTCACGAGCGTGCCTCCGCGAATGACCAGGTCGGCGATCATGACAGGCTCAACAGATCCGCGATGTTCACCCCGGGCCGCACGACCGGACGGATGGCGCCCTGCCGGGACGTGATCAGGATCGTGACGCCGGGGCCGAATCCTGCCCGCTGGCTGTCGCCTTGTGCAACGACCCCGACGCTGACCGCACCCTTGTGGAAGCCGCTGTTGAACGTGGCGTCACAATCCTGGAACGCCACGATGTCCCCCAGCCGAAGCGTGCCCAATCCGCTGGCCTTCAGCAGTCCCGGGTCGCCAGTTTGAATGTCGAGCACCCCACTGTCGCTCGACAGCCCGCTGCCGGCCCCCATCAACTGCGGAGGTACGACCCCGACGACCGGGACCTC
>JBGPNN010000327.1:0-3106 GCA_041487495.1 bacterium | reverse complement strand
CGTGTACGTGCTCGAAAGCGTCCTGGATACGGTCATCGGGCGCATCCCTCTGCTCGCGACGAACGCCGCGTATCTCGGCGTCGGGGTGCTGGCCCTGGCCGGGATCTACCAGTTCACGCCCCTCAAGGAGCGGTGCCTGGACGCGTGCCGCTCGCCCATGAGCTTCCTGGCCGAGCACTGGCGCGATGGCTCACACGCCGGTGGCTCGGACGGTACGAACGCGCTACGCTTGGGGGTCCATCACGGCCTGTTCTGCCTCGGGTGCTGCTGGACGTTGATGCTGCTGATGGTCTTCGTCGGCGGCGTGAACCTGGGCTGGATGCTCGCGCTCGGCGCCGTGATGGCCGCCGAGAAAGCCGCGCCGTGGGGACGGCGGTTGGTCCTGCCGGTCGGCGCCGCGCTGCTGCTGGCGGCGACGATGATGATCCTGCGGATCACAGGGTCAACCGTGTGAACGTGGAAGAGAATCTGGCCCGGGGGGAGGGGAGATATGGGAGCGCAGACCGGCACGTCCGAGTTCAGCACTACGCACGAGGATTTGGACGCGATCACCCGCACGAGCACCGACTACATCGAGGGCTGGTATACGGGGGATGTCGAACGTATGCGCCGCTGTCTCCATCCAGAGCTGGTCAAACGGAGAGTCGTCGAAGATCCGGTCGGGATGTGGCAGGTGCGCAGCGTGGGCACCACCGCAATGGTGGCTGCGACCATGAAAGGGGAGGGTACGGTGACCCCTGAGGCGGAGCGAATGCAGCAGATCACCGTCCTCGATGTATTCCGGGACATGGCATGCGTAAAGGTCCTCTCGCAGCCGTTTGTCGACTACCTCCACCTGGCTCGTCTCGGGGATCAGTGGAGGATCGTCAACGTCCTCTGGGCACGGCGGCACGAGTAGGCTTGGCTGATGCGCGCGCGGCAGCCTGAATCCTCCGGGTACGCGGTCAACAACGGGGTGCGGCTGTACTACGAGATCGCCGGAGAAGGCGCACAGGCTCTGCTGTTCGTGCCTCCCTACCAAATCGTCCACAGCCGAATGTGGAAGATGCAGGTTCCGTTTCTCGCTCACCACTTTCGCACCATCGTGTACGATCCGCGAGGGAACGGTAAATCTGACAGACCCAAAACCGATTATGGTATCAATTCGCTCGTCGGTGACGCCATCGCCGTCCTCGACGATCTCGGTGTTGAACGATGCGGGCTGGTGACCATCTCGGCCGGCACCCAGACCTGCCTGCATTTGGCCGCCCGATATCCTGATCGCGTTTCGGGCGTCGTGATCATCGGCGGACGTATCTCCGCCGGCGGGGGCGTGACCCCGGAAATGGCCGAGAGCCTCACGTTGATGCGCGCGGACTACGATGCCTACGTTCGCGGCTTTTGGGACAGTGTGTTCGTTGAACCCCACTCCACCAAACCCAAGGAGGACGGATGGGAATGGGCGCATGAGACGAGCGCCGACGTTCTGGCCGCTGCGCGGGAGTATGGCTGGGCGCTGGCAGATTCCCGTGACGCCGCCGAGCGCGTTCGCTGCCCGGTGCTGATCCTCCATGGGATCGACGATCTCCTGATTCCGTATGACGGGGGACGCGCCATGCACGATCGTCTGCCCCAGTCGCGCATGGTGACCTTCGAGGCTTCTGGCCACGCGCCCAACCTGCGTGCCGCGGTGAAGGCAAACCTGCTGGTCAGGGAATTCTTCGCCGCGCCGCAGCCGCGGCAAACGTCCTGGCACCCTGCGCCCACGCGGCCGCGCCGGGCGCTGTTCGTCTCGTCGCCGATCGGTCTGGGGCACATCCAGCGCGACTTGGCCGTCGCCCGCGAGCTACGGGCGCTCGTGCCCGGCCTGGAGATCCACTGGTGGGCGCAGCACCCAGTGACACACGTGCTCGAAGCCGCCGGGGAGACGATCCATCCGCAGAGCCGGCTGCAGGCGTCGGAATCTGCCCACTGGGAAGACGAGTCGTCGCGCCATGAACTGCACGCGTTCTACGCGTTCAGGCGCATGGACGAGATCTTCTTGCACAATTTCATGCTCTTTCACGACGCGACACGGGAGACGCCGTACGATCTCTGGATCGGGGACGAGTCGTGGGAGATCGACTACTATCTTCACGAGAACCCCGAACTGAAGAGCGCGCCGTACGTGTTCATGACCGACGTGATCGGCTTCTTGCCGGTCGACCCGGACCCCGACCCGCGGGAGGCGGAACTCTGCGCCGACTACAATGCGGAAATGATCGAGCATCGGGCACGCTTTCCGCGGCTACGCGACCTGTCGCTGTTTGTCGGCGACTACGATGAGTTGCCGGACGCGCACTTCGGTCATGGGCTCCCGAAGATCCGAGATTGGGCGCGCCGATGGTTCGAGCCGGTGGGATACATCCTTCCATTCGATCCGGCGGCGTATCAGGACACGCGCGCCGTGCGGGAGCGATTGGGCTACGGGTCGGGCTATCCGCTGCTGTTCGCGGCTGTGGGCGGAACGGCGGTGGGGCGTGATCTTCTGCGCAAAGTGGCGGACGCGGTGCCGCTGGTGCGGCGGTGTCTGCCGGAGGCGAGGACGGTGATGGTCACCGGCCCGCGGATCAACCCCGACGATCTACCCGAGGCCGACGGGTTGGAAAAACGGCCATATGTGCACAATCTATTTCAGCACCTGGCCTGCGCCGATACGGCGGTGGTGCAGGGCGGGCTGAGCACGACGATGGAACTGGTCGCCGCGCGTCGCCCCTTCGTATACTTTCCTCTGCAAAAGCACTGGGAACAGACACATCACGTCGCGCACCGGCTTGACTACTACGGGGCCGGAACCCGGATGAACTACGCGGACACATCGCCGGAAGACCTCGCAAGAGCGCTGGTTCGGGCGCTGGGATCCGAAGTCCGATCCCGTCCGGTCGCCACCGGCGCGGCTCGTCGAGCCGCTGAACGTATCGCAACCCTCTTGTGAGCGCATCGTCCACCGTGTAGTGCGATACGGAGTCCTGTCGCCATTTGTCGAGATATCTAGACAAGTATCTTGATAACTAGTATATTGAGGTTGTGAAGCGCAAGGTGGGCACCACGCTGGACGAGCAGCTTTATCGGAGGGCCAAGGAAGCCG
>JBGPNN010000326.1:0-3106 GCA_041487495.1 bacterium | reverse complement strand
TGGGGCAGCAGCGTGAACCGTACGAGCTTGTCCATCGCCCAGGTCCCAATGTGCGTCGAGGTGATATACCGCACGTTGTTCATGTCGAAGCACAACAGCGCCCCAAGCGCCGACTGCTTGAGGAACCGCTTGACCCGCGCCAGCCGCTCCGTCCGCAGCCGCTCCATGTTGACCCGCTCTTCCCAATCCACCGCCATCAGGCCGAAGGATTTCAGTCCCATCGTGCTCCCTCCCCGCGCGCTGGGCCTAGACCCGCCCGCAGAGCGTCCTGGCCATCGCGGCCACGGCGTCCGCGGTCGGCACTGTCAGGTCTTCGAGCACCGGCGAAAACGGCACCGGAACGTCCATCGCGCCAATCCGCTTGACCGGCGCGTCCAGGTCGTAGAAGGCGCCGTCGGCGATCACCGCCGCGATCTCACCCGCCGCCCCGTAGCGCTGGTACCCCTCATCGACCACGAGGGCGCGGCCGGTCTTCCGGGCCGACTCAATGAGCGTCTGGCTGTCGAGCGGAAACGTGGTGCGGGGATCGATGACCTCCGCACTGAGACCCGCCTGCCGCAACAGGTCCGCCGCGGCCAGCGCCACGTGGACCATGCTGCTGGTCGCCACGATCGTGATGTCCTCCCCCGCGCGCTTGATGTCGGCCACGCCGAGGGGAATCGTGTACTCGCCGTCCGGCACCACGCCTTTGAGCGTGAACATCATCTTGTCTTCGAAAAAGATCACGGGGTTGTCGTCGCGGATCGCGGTCTTCAGCAGACCCTTCGCGTCGTAAGGCGTGGAGGGGAGGACCACCTTCAGGCCGGGGATGTGGCTCACCCATGCGTGGAGGCTCTGGCTGTGCTGGGCGGCGGAGCGCCGCGAGGCGCCAAGGGTTGTCCGCACCACCATCGGCACATGTAACTTGCCGCCCGACATGTAGTGGACCTTGGCCGCCTGGTTCACGATCTGATCCATGGCCAGGGTGATGAAATCGCCGAACATGATGTCGACCACGGGCCGCATCCCGGTCATGGCGGCGCCAACACCGATGCCGGTGAAGCCGGCCTCGGAGATCGGCGTGTCGATCACCCGGTCTCGACCGAATTCGTCCACGAGACCCGCAAGCACCTTGAACGGCGTCCCCGCTTCCGCCACATCCTCACCCATGACAAACACGCGGGGATCGCGGCGCATCTCTTCGGTCAGCGCCTCGCGGATCGCCTGCCCGAACGTGATCTCGCGGCCACCGATCATGGTGCTAGACATAGACATGCCGGTCGACCTCGCTCAAATCCGGATAGGGCGCGTTCAGCGCGAAGTCCAGGCCCCGCGCGACACCGTCACGTACGTCCGCCTCGATCGAGCCGAGCGCCGCCTCGTCGGCCAGGCGCTGATCCACGAGCCAGCGGGCCATGATCTTCAGTGGATCGCGCTCGGTCATCCACTGCTGCTCCTCGTCTTTGGAGCGATAGTACGCGCGGTTGATGTCGCCGACGTGGTGCCCACGGAAGCGGTAGGTCTGGCAGATCAGAAACACCGGTCCGTCGCCGCTCCGCGCGCGCGCCACCGCGTCCCGCGCGGCGCCGTGGACCGTGCGCACGTCCTGCCCGTCGACCTCGACCGCCGGGATCGCGAACGCTCCGGGGCGGGCACGCATCGTCCCGGCCGTCGTCTCGGCCACCGGGGTGTACTCGTTGTACTGGTTGTTCTCGCAGACGTAGATGACCGGCAGGCGCCACAGTGACGCCATGTTCATCACTTCATAGAGGACGCCTTGTCCCAGCGCGCCTTCGCCGAAGAAGCACACGGCCACCTGATCGCTGCCGCGCATCTTCGCCGACAGCGCGGCCCCGGTGGCGATCCCGGCGCTGCCGCCGACGATCGCATTGGCGCCCAGGTTGCCGACTTCGGGATCGGCAATGTGCATCGATCCACCCTTGCCGCGGCAGTACCCCGCGGCTTTGCCGAGCAGCTCGGCAAACATCCGATCCACCGTGGCGCCCTTCGCCAGGCAGTGCCCGTGCCCGCGGTGCGTGCTGGTGATATAGTCATCGCGCCGCAGGGCCTCGCAGACCCCGACCGCAACCGCCTCTTCGCCGATGTACAAGTGCGCGAGCCCCGGCATCCGGGCGCTGGTGTACAGTTCGTTGACCTGTTCTTCGAAGAGGCGGATCGTCAGCATCTGGCGGTACATGCGCAGCCACGACCCGTTCATCATGCTCCCCCGGTACCCGCCATCCTGGCGAGTACTTCGAACAGGACCGCGAAATCTTTGTGACCCAGCCCCGTGGCCCGAGCCGCGGTCAGCATCTCGTTGGTCAGCGCGGTCGTCGGCAGCGGGACGCCCACCTGCCGTCCCAGTTCCAGGGCCAGCTGCATGTCTTTCTGCATCATGCCGCAATCAAACCAGGCTTCGTCCGGCATCTTCAAGACGAACGGCCCGCGGTAGGCGACCATCGGGGAGGCGATGACACTGTTGAGCAGGACCTCCACCGCGGTGGCGCGCGGGATCCCGCTCCGTTCGGCCAGCAGCACGCCTTCAGAGAACGCGAGCATCTGCACCGCCAGGCTGAGGTTCGTCGCGATCTTCATCGTGACCGCCAGCCCGTTGGCGCCGACGTAGTTCACCTTCGGCCCGATGACCTGCAGGATAGGCTTGATGTTCTCGAAGGCCTCGCGGTCGCCGGCGGCCATGATCGATAGTTTTCCCTGCTCGAGGGTGCTCACGCTGCCGGAGACCGGCGCGTCCAGCATTCGCGCGCCGCGTTCGGCCGCCTGCGCCGCCAACGCTCGACTCGCGGCCGGGCTGAGCGTGCTCATGTCCACGTAGATCTTCCCCGGCCCAAGCCCCGCCAGGATGCCATCGGGGCCGCCGGTCACGGCATGCAGTGCCGCCGTGTCGGTTACCATCGAGAACGTGACATCGGCCGACGCGGCTGCGGCGCGAGGCGACTCGGCCCAGCGCATACCCAGGTCCAACAGCCCCTGCGCCTTCGATTGCGTCCGGTTGTAACCCGTGACGGTGTGCCCGGCGGCCAGCAGCCGTTTGACCATACGGCTGCCCATCACACCGAGCCCCACGAACCCCAGATTGGCCATAAATCACGTCTGATCAGCAGATTGT
>JBGPNN010000325.1:0-3151 GCA_041487495.1 bacterium | reverse complement strand
GGCGGCGGTGCCGGTGCCGTTCGTGACGGCACCTTCCATCAGTTCCATGACCTTGTGCGCGACCTGTGGCGGGACGGCTTGCCGCACCGGCTCCGGACCGGGCACGGCCACCGACCGGCCCTCTGAATCGCGCACCGCCCGTAGCACCCGCGGTCGAACCAGCGTCCCATCATTGGCCAGCGCCGCGGCGGCGGCGAGGATCTGCAGCGGGGTGGCGGAGATGCCCTGGCCGAAACCAATCGTCTGCAGGCCCGGTCCCAGCCATTGGGTTGGCGGTGGAACCAGCCCGGCCGCCTCTCCCGGGAGATCGATACCCAGTGGTGCGCCGAACCCGAACCGCCGGATGGTCTCGTAGAACCGCTGCTTCCCCAACCGGGTCGCGATCATGGCCGCGCCCACGTTCGAGGAGTTTCGGATGATCTCGGCGAGCGTCTGCCGAGGATACGACCGTCCGTGCGCCTCCCTGATCGTGTGCGCGCCAACCTTGAGGACGCCGCTGCTGACGAAGACTTCGTGCTCGTCGACCACGCCGGCCTCGAGCGCGCCCGCGGTCAACACGATCTTGAACGTGGAGCCTGGCTCGAGCACCGTCGAGATCGCCCGGTTGTTCCACTCTTCCGGCTTCGCACGCCCGTAGGTGTTGGGGTCGTAGCGCGGTGCTGTCGCCATGGCCAGCATCTCGCCCGACGACGGATCCATGATCAGGATCGTGCCCCACTTCGCCTTGGTGTCCGAAAGCGCACGGTCCAGTTCGCGCTCGGCGATGTGCTGCAGGACCTGGTCCACGGTGAGCACCACGTCCGCACCGTCGATCGGCGCCCGCACGACCTCCCGGGTTTCGAACCGTGGCCGGCCCTTCGCATCGCGCTCCACGCGGGCAAGCCCGGCCTGCCCGCGGAGGTAGGTGTCGAAACCGAGTTCGGCGCCGTTCAGACCCTGGTTGTCGATGCCGGCGAATCCGAGCACGTGCGCGGCGAGGGTCCCGTTCGGATACATCCGCCGGGCCTCCTGAATGAACCCGATCTGCTCCCCGAGATTCTTTGTTCGGAGTGCCGCCACGGCCTCGGGAGCCACCTTGCGCGCGAGCCACACGAACTGCCGCTCGGGATTCAGCTTTGACGCGATCTCCTGGGGCGGCAGCCCGAGCACGGGAGCGACCGCGCGTACGAAGGCCTTACGGTCCTCGATCTTGGAAGGCGCAGCAAAGACCGACTGGGCCTCGACGTCAACCGCCAGCGGACGACCCGACCGGTCTAGGATCCGGCCTCGCTGGGGTTCCAGTGTCAGCGTGCTCAGTTGCTGGCGCTCGGCGATGCGCTCGAGCGTGCCGGCCTGCACCACGTGCAGCGACACGAGCCGGCCGGCCAGTCCAAGCGCGGCCAGGGCGAATGCGATGAAGAGGACCGTGGCCCGCACCCGCACGAGACGGTGGTGCGCAGCTTCTTGAATGGCGACCTGTCGGAATGAACGGCGCCCGGGCGGCCCATTCCACCCGGGCGGACGACGACGGAATCGCGACGTCATCGTGCGCGCTCGCGGGCCTCGGCCTCACTCCTTCCGAACCAGTCGCCGAGCAACCGCACGATCCCCCGGCGCTCAGCCGGCGGCTCGACTTGGGCGATGGCCGGCCCGATGGTGACAGCGGCGAGCTGTTGCAGGCGGGGCGGCGCCATCCCCAGCTCTGTGGTGGCGTAGCGTTCGATCCGTTGCGGCGACTTCAGGGCCGATGCCCGTGAGTGCAGGCGCGCGTTCTCCGCGCGCAGTTCCGCCAGGTCGTGCTGCAGTCGCAGGATCGAATACCCCGTCTCTGCCCGCGTCGCGCGCTGCGACACGAAGAACAGAGCGGGCAAGGTGAAGAGAACCGCTATCACCATCGCGCCGGCGATCGGATTCCACCGCAGGCGGCGGAGAGCCGCCTGCCCTCGAGGACCCCGGTCGGGGAGCCAGACAGGAAACAGACGCTCACGCCGGTCGGCAGCGAGCATCTTCAGTGCCTTCGGTGTGACGGACGGCGTACACGTCGGAGGCCGGGTGCCGGAGGAGGATTGTAAAGTGAGACGATGGGGAGGGTGGAATCAGCGCTAGGTTGCCCGGCCCCCGACGCACTTGTCGTGCGATCTTCGAATGTACCTTCATCCTCGGTAATTCGCTCCGCGACGCGCAGCTTGGCGCTGCGTGCGCGGGCATTCCTGACGACTTCGTCTAACGAGGCGGTGACCGGCTTGCGTGTCAGGACACGCAGCCACCGCTTACCGCCACAGGTGCAGTGGGGACTCCCGGGAGGGCAGATGCAGCCACGGGAGAGGCGCAAGTAGGTGTGTTTTACGATGCGATCTTCCAGGGAGTGGAAGGTGATAGCGCAGATTTTTCCACCCCCCCGGAGAGTCCCCACCGCATCTGGCAGTGCCTGTTCGAGCGATTCCAGCTCTCGGTTCGTCGCAATCCGCAGCGCCTGGAAGGTCCGGGTCGCGGGATGGATGCCCCGGGGCCACGCTCGCCGCGGGATGGCATCGGCCACGACCGCAGCGAGTTCGCCGGTGGTATGCAGCGGGCGCCGCCGCGTGATCTCGCGGGCGATCCGCCGTGCCCACCGTTCCTCGCCGTAGGTCCAGATCACCCCCTGTAGTTCATCTTCGGCCAACTCGTTGACGAGATCCGCCGCCGACAGGTCTTGTGTGCGGTCCATCCGCATGTCGAGGGGACCGGGGCGGGTGAAGCTGAACCCGCGCTCGGGTGCCTCCAGTTGCAGCGATGAGGCTCCCAGGTCCATCACGATCCCATCCACCGCCTCGATACCGGCCTCCGCCACGACCGCGCGGATGGCCGTGTAGTTCGCGTGTTGAAGTGTGACCGCCGTCCCATACCGTGCCAGTCGCGCCGTCGCCATCGCCAGCGCGTCGGCGTCCCGATCGATGCCGATCAGCCGCCCCGCCGGCGCGATCCGTTCGAGAATCGCTTCCGCGTGGCCCCCCGCCCCCACCGTCGCGTCGACGTATACCCCAGGGGATCGGGGGTCCAACCAGGCCAGCACCTCTTCGACCATCACCGGGACGTGCCCGGTGGCGCCAACCGGTGACGACGACATGCCTAGAGGCTCAGTCCTTCGAGCTGATCCGCGATCTCCGGTGCCGACTTCTGTGCCTTCTTCAAG
>JBGPNN010000324.1:0-3188 GCA_041487495.1 bacterium | reverse complement strand
GCCACCCGCGCGCCGGGTTTCATCGCGACGCTTTCGAATTCGATCACCACCCCCGCGCAGCGAAGCGCCGGCCGCACCAAATCGCGCTCCCCGACCGACAGCCCACCGCTGGTGATGAGCACGTCAGCCTGAAGCCCACGGAGGACCGCCTCGTCAAGTTCGTGCGCGATATCGCGCGCATTGGCGAGCATCGTGGCATGCGCGCCAAGCGCCTGCACGTACGCTGCGAGGACGTATCCGTTGCTCTCGCGCACCTGGCCGGGGCGAAGGCTCTCGGCGGGACCGATCAACTCGTCTCCACAGGTCAGGATGGCCACCGTGGGACGGCGGATCACCGCCACACGAGCGCAGCCCATCGAGGCGAGCAGGCCGAGGTGGCCGCCGCGCAGGATCGTCCCCGGCTCCATAACCCGTTCACCGGCGCGCACGTCCTCACCGGCGGGGAAGATGTGCTGGCCGGGTGACACGGGCCGAAACGCGAGCATACTATCGCCATCCACGCGGAGGGCTTCTTGAGGGATGACGGCGTCGGCACCCGCGGGCACCGGCGCGCCGGTGGCCACCCGCACGCACGTGCCCGTGGGCAGCGCACCTTCCATCGCCTGCCCCGCGTACACCGCGCCCCAGACGCGCAACCGCACGGGCTGCTCCGCGGACGCGGTGCTCACATCCGTCGCGCGCACCGCGATCCCGTCCATCGCCGCGCGGGCGAAAGGCCAGAGGTCCTCGGCGGCTGTGATCGGGCCGGCGAGCATACGCCCGGCGGCGTCCGCCAGTGGCACGTCTTCGGCCGGGCCTCGCGCGGCCGCGCGCAGGATGACCGCCAGCGCTTGTTCCACGCTCAGGGGGCGCACGGCCTCGCGGGCTGTCTCGTCGCTCATAGGTGGAGTATTCGGAGAAGACCACCTACTTACTCCCTCGGTCGGAGGGCCGATCTTGGCGCTGAGTCGAAGATCGGGCCGCCACCCGATTGTTCGGGAGAGTCTACGGACCGATCCTGGAATCGTAAGACCGGCCGGCGGGTGGTGGTCCAGCCGCCGGCTGACGAGGAGCGGTATGAGCGCAACCAGGGTGGGGCTCCGCGCATTGTCTTTCAGATGGCACGGGCGCGGAGGGTACGGAGCCAAGACCGCCGCGATCTTACTCGCCGAGGCGATCATCGACGCCGGCGGGTACGCGCAGGCGGCGCCCGAGTTCGGCCCGGAGCGCCGGGGCGCCCCGGTTCAGGCGTTTACCCGCATCGCCGATCATCGCATCGCACAGCGAGGCCCGGTGACGAATCCCGACGCCATCGCGGTGCTCGACCCAGGGCTGCTCGACGCTCCCCAGACGCTGGACGGCGTCACCCCGGACACGGTCGTCTTCGTCAACGCGCCGCCGGGCTCGCGCGCCGCAATCGCGGCGCGCGTACCGTGCCGGCTGGTGTTGGTAGACGCGTCGGCGGCGGCACGCGCGGCGCTCGACCGAGACCTGCCGAACATCCCGATGCTGGCGGCCGTCGTCGGATATCTCGATCTCATGCCGCAGGACGAGTTCCTGCGCTGGCTGGAGAAGCGGCTCGGCAAGGAGTTCAGGCCTGAGGTGGTCGCGGGCAATCTCGCGGCTGCGACCACCGCGCTCGCGGCGCTGGCGGGGCAGCCCAACCCCACCCCCCTTCGGACCACCGACGGGGCGGCTGCTCCGCCGCGCCGGCAAGCGCGAGCGGCTCTGCGCTGGCAGGACGCGGCGGCGGGTCCGTACATGCCGGCGGGGACGAGCCGCCAGTTCGAGACCGGTGACTGGCGGCAACAGCAGCCGCGACTCGACCTCAGTACGTGCGTCCACTGCATGCTCTGCTGGTTGTACTGTCCGGATTCGTCGATCATCGCCAAAGACGGGCGGATCACGCAGATCGATCTGACCTACTGCAAGGGCTGTGGCATCTGCGCCGAGGTGTGCCCGCCACGCGCGCACTCGATCGTCATGGTCCCGGAGGAAACCTGATGGCTATAGCAACCCGGCGCCGCATGGGGTTGACCGGCAACGACGCGGTCGCGATGGCCTGGAGGCAGATCGACCCCGATGTGGTCGCCGCCTACCCCATCACGCCGTCGACCGGGATCGTTGAAAAGTTCTCGCAGTTCGTCGCCGACGGTGACGTCGGCACGATCTTCGTCCCGGTGGAATCGGAGCACTCGGCGATGTCAGCGTGCATCGGCGCCGCGGCCGGTGGGGCGCGTGTGACGACCGCGACCGCCTCGCAGGGCTTGGCGTTGATGCACGAGATGCTCTATATTGCCGCCGGACTCCGCCTGCCCATCACCATGGCCGTGGCGAACCGCGCGCTCTCGGCGCCTTTGAACATCCACGGCGATCACTCGGACGCGATGGGCTCGCGCGACGCGGGCTGGATGCAGCTCTATTGCCGTGATGTGCAGGAGACGTACGAAACGGCCATCCTGGCCGTGCGTATCGCCGAAGCCGCACGTGTCCCAGTGATGGTGTGTCTAGACGGGTTCACCCTCAGTCACGGCCTCGAAGCAGTTGATGTGTTCGAGGACGATGAAGTTCGAGCGTTCATCGGGACGCCACAGCCAGCATACTCGGTGCTGACAGGCCCGCCGATCACCGTCGGACCGCTGGCGCTCCCCGATTCCTACATGGAGTTCCGACGAGCTCAGGCCGAGGCCATGACGGTCGCGATCCATACGGTGGATGAGGCGACGGAGGCATTCAACCGCCACTTCCACCGGGCGTTGCCGCCCCTGCTCGAAACGCTCGGACCGGACGACGCCGAGTCTGCCATCTTGCTACTGGGCAGCACGGCCGACGTGGCGGCGGATGCCGTGGCACGATGGGCCGACGCGGGTCGCAAGGTCGCGCTGGTTCGTCTGCGCCTGTTCCGGCCGTTCCCGGCGATGGCCGTGCGCATGGCATTGACCCGCTTCAGCCGCGTGGCCGTCCTGGAGCGAGCCGATACGTTGAGCACGCTCGGGGGGCCGCTCGTCGTCGATACCGCGGCCGCCCTGTACGGAGCTGCGACCCCCCCGCGGCTCTTCAACCGAATCTTCGGGCTTGGCGGCCGCGACCTTCGTCCTGAGGATCTCGACGCCGTCGCCTCGCTGCTGCTCGGTGAGGTCGATGGGCCACCCGTCGGGTATCTGGGCGTCCGAGGAGACGAGTCATGAGCCTCAACCTGCGCGACCTGT
>JBGPNN010000323.1:0-3205 GCA_041487495.1 bacterium | reverse complement strand
CGCGGGCTTCCGGCAGACACTTGAGGTGTGGGCGAGCGTCTCCTGAGGCGCTGGTCCCTAGCGAAACTCGGGCAGCCGTCGCAGCAGGTCGGTCACGATCGTCGCCGCGGCGTCGAGGACCGGTTCCTCGCGGGCCGCACGGGGCAACTCGAAGTGCAGCGCGCGCGGGATCATCTCGGCGGCAAATATCCCCAACGCCTTCGTGCACGAGGCGGTGAAATACACCCGGTCCGCAGGCTCGATGAGTAGCGACAGCGCCGGGAACGCCGGCGACTCTCGCCGCGCGGCGGCTAGGATGCCCGGAAATGCGTCTTTGAGCGTGCCGGCTTCCACGGGAGAGATGGCCTTTGTGGCCACCTCGATGTGCTGTAGCGCGCGCGGCTCGGCGTTGCCGTGGATCTCCACATAGAGCGGCAGGCGGTCCATCCCGGCTGCGGTGCGGACGAGCCGGAGATACGCGTCGTAGACGTTTTGCGCTCTGGCCGTGTGGGGCTCGTTGGCGCACGCGCGGCCGGCGCCCTCGGTTGGCCGGTTGACGTTGATGCGCAGACCCGACGCGGTGCTGCGAAACACGACGTAGCCCGCCCCGAGCTTTTGGGCCACGCCGATCGCAATCGGCCCGGTGTTCCGGTCGGGAATCGCATGTGGCGCGGCGATGATGACACCGGTTGGGGATGTCAGGTATTCGAACGCGCCGTCCGGGGTGCGGACGGATTCTTGCCCGAGCGCGGGCATCGACGCCAACGCCAGAGCCAGAAGCACGACCAAGAGGCGGACGAGGATCATTCCATCCGTCCCTTCAACCATACGAGGGACCGCCTCCTGCACGCCAGAGGACACGCGGCAGGAGGTTGGTAGTCCCCGCACCGAACGGCTCCGTGATGTAGACTCAGCATCAGTGTCACCACCTGGTGGCTGGTATGTCGAGTCTGCCCTCCCGGACCGTCAGCCTCCTCTTCACGGACATCGAGGGATCGACACGCCTGCTCGCTGCGGTGGACCCACCATCGCGACCATGAGAGCGATCACATTCTTCTTCACGGTTCTCCTGGCCGCCGTCCTGTGGATGACGCCGGTATTCAGTCAAGGTGTTGAGCAAGATCAGGCCATTATGCATGTGGTCGTGGTGAATCCCACCCAGACTGTGTTTTATCGACGCGGCACGGCCTTTCACGTGGGTGACGGCGTGTTCTACACGAATGCCCATGTGGTGAAGACGCCCGTTCCCGAGGGCTATACGGAATGGTATCTTGCATCCACCAGCGCCACGAGGTCCACCGAAAGCTGGGTCGGTCCGGTATCCATCACATGCGTGCATCCGCTCTGGCGCGGCGCGAACGAGGGGACAAGGGCATTCCCGTATGATATCGCCCGTCTGAAGGCTCCCGCCGTCCCAACGTCCGCGCTGCTGCTCCACGACCGGCCTCCGCAAGTCGGGCAACCCGTGACCATTAGAGGGTTTCCGCTCGCCTCCAGAGCCTGGCCACCAATCATGTACACTGCCACTGGCCGCGTTGCTGACATCAGGGGGCAGGAACATACGTTCAGGATCCGGATCGAGTCGGGTTTCAGTCTGGGAGGATCGAGCGGCTCGCCCGTGCTCACATCGGACGGCCAGGTCTTGGGGGTCGCCTTCGCTGGAGTTGGCGTCGAGAACCGAACGACGAGCGAGCTCGCCAGCGCCATCTTTGCGAGCGCCGCGGTGGAGGGCTGTCCCCGTTGACATCGGGACCGTTCATCCGTAAGATGACGGTCGAGAGTTGCGAAGACGAGGACGAGTACGCTGGACGATCGGTCGGGCCCTCGGTGTCGGGGGCGTGAGAGAGGCGGGGTCAGCGGCTGAGAGCCCTGCCGGCCGGAG
Source organism: bacterium (assembly GCA_041487495.1). GTDB lineage: Bacteria > Sysuimicrobiota > Sysuimicrobiia > Sysuimicrobiales > Humicultoraceae > JBGPNN01. The sequence continues at coordinate 1,344 of JBGPNN010000323.1, read as the reverse complement.
CGGCGGAACACCACCTCTGAGCAGCGGTCGAATGGCTGTCGCGTCACGCGACCGTCCCTAAGCCGCCGGGTGCGCCCGAGATCGCGCGGAGAGCGTCCGGCGCGCGCCGTGCGCATGCACGACGCGCGACTGGAAACGAGGGTGGAACCGCGGAAACCCGCCCCTTGAAGGGGCGGGTTGTTGTTTTTTCTGGAGGGATGACGGATGGCAGCGATCACGATTCAACTGGCCGATGGCGCGAAGCATGAGGTGGCGGCCGGGAGCCCGGTGTCCGCGCTGGCGGACCGCCTCGGGCTGCGAAGCGTCGTGGCGGCCATCGTCGATGGCCGGCCGCGTGATCTAGCCACCCCGCTGCAAGACGGCGCGCGCGTCGAGTTCGTGACCTTCGACGATCCCGCCGGGCGCGAGATCTACTGGCATTCAACCGCGCACCTGATGGCCCAGGCCGTGAAGCAACTGTTCCCGGAGGCCAAGCTGGCGATCGGCCCGCCGATCGACGACGGCTTCTATTACGATTTTGATATTGGCCGGCCGTTCAGCCCCGAGGACCTGGAGCGGATCGAGGCGCGGATGCGCGAGCTGGCGGCGGCCGATGAGCGCATCGAGCGGATCGAGGTCCCGCGTGATGAGGCGCGCCGGCAATTCGAGGCCGAGGGCCAGGTGTACAAAGCCGAACTGCTGGAAGACATCCCCGATGAGCGCATAGGCTTCTACCGGCAGAACGGGTTTCAGGACATGTGCCGCGGGCCGCACCTGCCGCGGACGGGTCTGATCAAGGCGGTCAAACTGCTGTCGACATCGGGCGCGTACTGGCGCGGCGATGAGCACCGGCCCATGCTGCAACGCATCTACGGCGTGTCCTATCCGGCCAAGGAGCAGCTCGACGCGCACCTGCACCGGATCGAGGAGGCCCGCCGCCGTGATCATCGCCGCATTGGCCGCGAATTGGGTCTGTTCCAGCTCATTCCGGAAGTTGGTCCCGGTCTGCCGTTGTGGCTGCCGAAAGGGGCGACGATCCGGCGGATCATCGAGCGCTATATTGTCGACCTGGAGATCGCGTCCGGGTACGAGCACGTCTACAGCCAGGAGATCGCGTCGTCGCAGCTCTACAAGCTGTCGGGGCATTGGGATCACTATCGCGAGAACATGTACCCTCCGATGCAGATCGACAACGAAGAGCTGGTGCTGCGACCCATGAACTGCCCGCACCACATCATGATGTACAAACAGGGGCAGCACTCGTACCGTGATCTGCCCGTGCGCATCGCGGAACTGGGCAAGGTCTACCGCTACGAACGGTCCGGCGTGCTGACGGGCCTGTCGCGGGTGCGCGGCATGACGATG
>JBGPNN010000322.1:0-3207 GCA_041487495.1 bacterium | reverse complement strand
CGGTCGAGAGTTACGGCAAGGGCGGGATCGTCGGGATCAATGGTGACCAGGAGCACATCAATGCGCTGCTGACCACGGTCTTCGGCGACGTGCTGCGCGCCCACGCCGGCGGCGGCAAGGCCTGGATTCCCTCGATGACCAAGCGCGGGGTCGCGGGGACGCCGGTCGACATCCCGCTCGCCTACAAGGACGCGCTGTACGTTCGCTCACACTACGACGGTATCACGGTCGCCGTGCCCGACGCGCCCGCGCCTGACGAGATCGTCGTCATTGCCGCCTACGCCAGCCGGGGCCGGCTGAACGCGCGGCTCGGCGGGGTGGCGAAGCACGAGGTCAAAGGCCAAGACGGCCTGAGATAAGCGCGGTGACGACGGCGGCGATCGTCAACATCGGGACCATTGTCACCGGCCGGCTCGAGCGGCCGCTGGCCGATGGCGACACCGTCCTGATGGCGGACGGCAAGATCGCCGCGATCGGTCGCCGCCATGACCTCGACGTGGACTCCGCCGGGGTGATGATCGACGCGGGTGGCGCGACGCTCGCCCCAGGGCTGATTGACTCTCACTGTCACGTCGTTCTCGGGGATTACACGCCGCGACAAAAGACGGTCGACTTCCTCGACAGCTACGTCCACGGCGGTATCACCCGGGTGATCTCGCCCAGCGAAGTCCACGCGCCGGGGCGGCCGAGGGACCCCGTGGGTGTGAAAGCGCTCGCGCTGGCCGCGCAGCGGTGCTTTCAGTATTACCGGCCCGGGGGGATGACCGTGCATGGTGGTTCGGTGATCCTTGAGCCCGGTCTGACCGAGGCCGACTTCACCGAACTCGCCGCGCAGGGTGTCTGGCTCGCCAAGGCTGGATTCGGCGCGTTTGACCGGCCGCGCGATTGCGCGCCGATGGTGCGCTGGGCACAGGCGAACGGGTTCATTGTGATGTGCCATACGGGAGGGGCGTCCATTCCGGGTTCATCACCCGTCACCGCTGATGATCTGTTGGAGATGCGACCCGACGTGAGCGGGCACGTCAACGGCGGGACCACCGCGATGTCGGACGAGGACGTGGACCGCGTGATCACCGAGACCGACATCGCGTTGCAGATCGTCCAGGCGGGGAACCTCCGCTCGGCGCTACGGGTGGCACGGCACGCCGTCGAGGGCGGTCATGTGCACCGGTTGCTGATTGCCAGCGACACGCCCACGGGGACCGGCGTGATGCCACTCGGCGTGCTCAAGTCGGTTGTGGAGATGTCATCGCTGGCGCCGCTGGCGCCCGAGGTGGCCCTGGCCGCCGCGACCGGGAATGTGGGCCGCGTCCACCGGCTGGAGGCCGGCCTGCTCGAGCCGGGGCGACCGGCAGATCTCATGCTCCTGGACGCGCCGCAGGGATCGCACGATCGTGACGCGCTGCACGCGATCTCGCGCGGCGACATTCCGGCCGTCGCGTCACTGTTTACCTCGGGGGAACTGCGATTCTTGATCAGCCGGAACACGCCCCCGCCAACCAGGAAGATCCGCGTCGTCAAAGGAGGAGGGGCGTGAATCTCGCCTATTCGAGGCGCGAGGCTAAAGGGTGGGCCAGGCAGACCTGGCACGGCTGCTGCAACGTCGTGATGCCGACGTTCACCCATGATTTCCGGCGGCTGAACGCCAAGGCCATCGCGCACGACGTGCGGCTGTCCGCGGACCTCGGCTTCTGGGGCACCTTGCTGGTCTCGGAATGCGCCACCACGCTGGAGGAGTACACGCGGATGATCGACATCGCCGCGGCCGCGAGACCCGCGGGCTTCGAACTCGTCGTGCACGGCAGTTTCGATGTGATCGACGATGTCATCGCCGTGGCGCGATATGGCCGGGATCACGGGTGCAGCGCGCTGCTGCTTTCGTACCCCACGTACTTCTACCCGCAGTCGAAGCAGGAGATTTACGATTACACCCGCGCGGTCGCCGAGGCCACGGACCTGGCGGTGATCCTCTTTGCCGTGCCGACCTGGAACTTCCACCGGTTCGACCGCAGCCAGTTCCCGCTGGATACGCTGGCCGCCATGTGCGATCTCGAGACCGTCGTGGCCGTGAAGTACGAGGCCGGTCTGCCCGGGTTCTCGGGCATCGTGCAGGCGCATCGTGCCCTCAAAGACAAGGACGTGCTGGTCTCGGAGCCGATGGAATACAACGGCCCGGCCGCCGTCGAGCTCTTCGGGATGCAGTGGATGGGCACCAGCGGCTATGAATACTTTGCCGACCGCGTCCCCCGGTGGTTCCGGCTGCTGCGGGAAGGAAAGTTCGACGAGGGCATGACGCTCTTCTGGTCGCTCCAGCCGGCGCGGATGGCGCGGGGCAACCTGCACAATTCGATCGCCGGCGCGAAACTCATCCACCGCACCGCGTGGAAGTATATGGGCTGGCTGAACGGGATGGCCGGCGGCCCGCTGCGCATGCCGACCATGCGCCTCGACGACGTCCAGATGCGTAGCCTCCGCGACGGGCTCGTGCGATCCGGCATCGAACCGACCAAAGACCCTGACAGCGCCTTTTTCACTGGGCGCTTCCCCGAATAGGATGGCGCGGCTGGAAGATCCCCGGCTGCTGGCGGGTCGCGGCCGGTACGTGGCCGACATTACCCTGCCCGGCATGCTGGAGATGGCCCTGCTGCGCAGCCCGCACGCGCACGCGCGGCTGACCAGCATCGACGCCTCCCGCGCGCAGCGCATCCCCGGGGTCGCAGCCGTGGTGACCGCGGCCGATCTCGGATCGGCCTGCAGGCCCATCCCGGCGTTGGTGCCACACCCGGGCATGACCGCGCCGCGCGGCCCGCTGCCGTTGGCACGGGAGTTCGTGCGCTACGCGGGCGAGCCCGTCGCGGCGGTCGTGGCGGCCAACCGGTATCTGGCGGAGGACGCCCTCGAGGCCATTGCCATCTCCTTCGATCCGCTCCCGGTCACCCTCGACCCGGAAGCGGCGCTGCGGCCCGATGCCGCCCGCGTGCACGCCGATCTACCTGACAACTGCGGCGGACGCTGGACGGTCAGCACCGGTGACGTCGACGGCGCGATGACGGCGGGCTCGCGCGTCATCCGCCAGCGTTTCGAGATCGAACGGGGACACGGCCAGCCACTGGAGACTCGAGGCACCGTCGCGCGGTGGGACGCGATTGACGAGACCATGACGGTGTGGTGTTCTACGCAGGTGCCGCACCGGGTGCGTGACGCGAT
>JBGPNN010000321.1:0-3212 GCA_041487495.1 bacterium | reverse complement strand
CTGCGGCAAGTGGAACTCCCCGCTGCCGACCGCATTCTTCGCGCGTATCCACATGAGCTCTCCGGCGGGATGTGCCAGCGCGTGATGATCGCACTGTGTCTGGCGTGCGCCCCCGCGTTGCTGATCGCCGACGAGGCAACGACGGCGCTGGACGTGACGGTGCAGCTCCAAGTGCTCCGCCTACTGCGCAGGCTTCAGGCGGAGTTCGGGCTCACGTTGATGGTCATCACGCACAACTTGGGCGTCGTAGCGGAACTGTGTCAGTGGGTTGCCGTGATGTACGCGGGCGAGCTCGCAGAATTCGCACCCGCGTCGGAGATCTTCAGGGCACCCCGGCATCCGTATACCGCGCGGCTGTTGGCCTGCCGCCCCACGCGCGCCGCAGTAGGTGAGCTGCCCGTCATCCCGGGCGCCGTCCCCGATCTGGTCACGCTGCCTTCCGGGTGTCCGTTTCATCCTCGGTGCCACCGGGCGCAGGCCGTGTGCGCCGGCGAGCACCCGCCGCTTGCCGCCCTGACGCCCGACCATCAAGTCCGGTGTTTCTTCCCCGAAGAGGTTCCGGCGTGAACGCTCTCGTGGAGGTCATTGAGCTTCGCAAGCATTACGCGGTGTCCGCCGGCCTGTTCCGCCGGCAGAGTCTGGCCGCGGTGGACGGCGTCTCGCTGACCGTGCGTCGTGGGGAGACCCTCGGCGTCGTCGGCGAGAGCGGGAGCGGGAAATCGACGCTCGGACGGTGCCTGCTTCGGTTGGAAGAACCGTCGGGCGGCCACGTCGTCTTCCAGGGAACCGACCTCATGACGCTCCCGGGGGACCGCCTGCGCGTCCTGCGCCGACACATGCAGATGGTCTTCCAGGATCCGGCCGACTCCCTTAACCCGCGGATGACCGCGGGGCAAACAGTCATGGAGCCCATGGCGCTGCATGGACTGGCGTCGGGCGCTGCCGCACGGCATCGCGCCGTCGAGCTGTTCGGACTCGTCGGTCTGTCCAACGCGCATCTGGACCGGTATCCGCACCAGCTCTCTGGAGGACAACAGCAGCGCGTGGCCATCGCTCGCGCGCTGGCGCCTGAGCCGGACTTCATTGTCCTCGATGAGCCTACCTCGGCGCTCGATGTCTCGATCCAGGCACAACTGCTCAATCTCTTGCGAGATCTGCAAACACGGCTCGGCCTCAGCTACCTTTTTATCTCTCACGACCTGTCCGTCGTGCGGTACATGGCGAATCATGTCGCCGTCATGTACCTTGGGCGGATCATCGAGGAAGGACCGACCAAAGCACTGTTCGCCGATCCGCGCCATCCGTACACCCGCGCCTTGTTGTCCGCCGTCCCTATTGATTCACCGGGCGAACAGACCCAGCGCATCGTGTTGCGTGGTGAGCCGCCGTCGCCGCTCGGCGTCCCGCGCGGATGCGCGTTTGCCCCGCGCTGCCCATGGGCCCGGCAGCGCTGCTATGTGGAACCTCAGGTCATGCAACCGGTGGGCGAGGACCAGCGCGCAGCCTGCTGGCGCAGCGCGGCCGGTGAGATCGATTGGACCCAACCCGAACATGAAGAGGAAGAGGTTTGACGACATGGGGTATCGAGTCGCCGTCGACATCGGCGGCACGTTCACCGATCTTGTTGCGGTTGAGGAAGCGACCGGTCGCCTGATTGAAGTGAAGGTCTTGACGACCCCGCGCTCCCCGGAGACCGCGGTGCTGGACGCCCTGGCGCGAAGCGCGATCCCCTCCGAGGCGATCGCCCACTTCCTCCACGGCACGACGCTGGTGATCAATGCGCTGACCGAACGGAGGGGCGCACGCGTGGCGCTCATAACGACCCAAGGCTTCGGCGATCTGATGGAAATCCAACGATGCAACCGGCGCGACATGTACAATCTGCGCTATACGAAGCCACGATCATTCGTACCGCGCAGCCGGGTGTGGGAAATCCGTGAGCGCGTGACGGCCGGCGGGGACATGCTGGTGCCGATGGATGAAGAAGACGCACGCTTGGCCGCGCGCGCATGCGCCGCGGCTGGTGTGGAGGCCGTGGCGGTCTGCTTCCTGAACGCGTATGCGAATCCTCGACATGAAGTGCGCTGCCGCGAGATCGTGCGCGAGATCCTCCCGGATGTGCCCGTGACGATCTCCCACGAACTGACGCGCGAGTGGCGGGAGTATGAGAGGTGCTCGACGGCGGTCCTGAATGCGTATGTCCAGCCGCTGATGAGCATGTACCTTGCCGGTCTCGACGATGCGCTGACCGCGCGCAGGATCCAGGGACCGCGGCACGTGATGCAATCCAACGGCCGCGTGGCAACGTTCCTCGGCGCGGCCACGCGACCGATCACGCTGGTGGAATCCGGCCCCGTGGCCGGTGTGATCGGAGCGGCCGCCGCAGGGGTTTGGCTGGGGATCTCCGACCTGATCAGCCTCGACATCGGGGGCACGACCGCCAAAGCGTCGCTGGTCAGAGGCGGGCGGCCGGCGCTGCACACGGACTATTACATCGAGCGCGACCGCGTCCGGTCGGGCTACCCGATCAAGATCCCAACGGTGGATATCGTCGAGGCCGGCGCTGGAGGCGGGTCGATCGCGCGACTCGACGCGGGCGGGCGCCTGTTGGTCGGCCCGCAGAGCGCGGGTGCGGATCCGGGTCCGGCCTGCTACGGGCGCGGCGGGCTCGATCCCACCGTGACGGACGCCTTTCTGATCACCGGCGTGCTCGACCCGCAGTATTTCCTCGGCGGCACCCTACCGTTGGATGTCGAGGCCGCGGTGGAGGTCTACGAGCGACTGGCGCGATCGCTTCGGGCAAGCGTCGAAGAGACCGCGCTTGGTGTCATCCGCCTCGCCACCACCAACATGGCGAACACGCTGCGTCTGGTCTCAGTGCACCGGGGCCACGACCCTCGCGATCTCGCGCTTCTCGTTATGGGCGGCGGAGGGCCGATGCACGCGTCGGTCCTAGCCCGGGAACTGGGGATGCGTCTCGTGATCGTGCCTCCGCGCGCGGGGGTCTTCTCCGCGTTCGGGATGCTCCACGCCGACATCGGGCTCGACCTCATCCGCACAAGACTACTCCGGCTCAGCGACGCGGGCGCCCGCACGATCATTGCCGCGGTCTTTGACGAGATGGTCAGCGATGCCCGGGATGCGCTGGCCGCATCCGGCGTCGACGAACCCGGTCCGGTGTTCTCGATGTCGCTGGACATGCGGTACAAAGG
>JBGPNN010000320.1:0-3213 GCA_041487495.1 bacterium | reverse complement strand
GTGTAAGGGCCTGTACCCGACGCCTGCAGCCGGATGCCATCGTCGCCGACCTGTTGCGTGAACCGCGGGCTGTAGATCGCATTGTTTCCCATGGTCAGGATCGCGTGCAAGTTGGGCGAGGTGCGGCTCAGGCTGACACGGACCGTGAGATCGTCGACCACGTCGATGGACTTGAACGGCAGCAGCCCGTACTGGATCTGCCGCTTGGAGATGCGGCGATCGAAGTTCCACTTCACGGCTTCGGCGTTGAAGGGCGAGCCGTCGTGGAACTTAATGCCGGGCTTGAGTTTCCACGTGACGGTCAGACCGTCGGACGAGACCTGCTCCGACTCCACGAGGAGCGGCAGGACCTTCCCGGTGCTGTCGCGCTCGTAGAGCCGTTCGTAGAAGTTACCAATGGCCTCCACGATCAGTGTCTGAGAGACTGAGTTGGTATCGACGTGCGGGAGGCCCGGCGGGAACGACAGGGTGAGCGTGCCACCGCGGACGGGCTCGGGGGCCGGGGCGGGGGCCGCCGTCCCGGAGCCGAGGCCCAGGAGCACCAGGACACTGACGAGCCCGACCGCCGCGAACGCGTGGGCGGCGTGCAAACGTCCCCTCGACATGCTGGATCACTCTCCCTTGGTCAAGATGTGACTGTGCCCTGCGGATTTCCGTGCCGAGTGCCTGTCACCTCCTCACGATCTTGCCGCACTCAGGCGCTGAGCTGTCTGTAGGGTCGACCGAGCGGCGAGAGCACCCGACCGCCGTTGCGCGTGACCTGGTAGTTGTCTGAGATCAGGAATGCCAGATCACCCTTCAGCCACGTCGAAGGATGGAAAGACAGGACCATGTTCTCTCTGAGCAGCTCGTCGGGCGGCGGCGGCGTGATACCGTCGGCTTCATCCGTGCCGATGGTGTGACAGTTCGGCGTGTGGTGGCCGATGATCTCGTAGCCCGCGTCCGCGAAGATCTTGTCGGCGGTCTCAGCGATGAGCCCATAACGGTTGCCGGGTCTGGCGACAGCCGCCGCGGCCTGCACGGCCTTCCACCACGTGTCGAACCGCCTTGCGACCGTGTCGGGCAAGGGCGCAAACGAGTACAGACAGGTGATCTCATGCCAGTAGCCCAGCGGGCCCGTATAGACCAACTCGAAGAGAATAACGTCGTCACGCTTCAGGGGGCGGTCCAGCAGCGCGGGAATCGTGTACGGTCGCTGATCGAGCGAGTATTTTGACCGGCCCCAAAAGCAGCCGCGCGCCTTCGCGTACCGCTCGGATTCGGCGGCCGCCTCCCAGGCCGGCATGCCGGGTTTGGCGACTTCGCCGAACCGCTCCAGGGCGCCGGCGAGAATCGTCCCGGTTTCTTCCATCGCTTTGATCTCAAAGGGCGACTTGATCTGACGGACGGCATTGACCGCGGTGTTCAGTTCCTGAAAGGTGATACCCGGCAAGCCCTGCGTCAACACGGCGTGCTCGCTGAGCGAAAGCAGCGACAGCATGTTGAGGGTGCCGACCGTCTGGCCGGGCTTCACGACCTTCTTGAGCTCCTCGATCACGCGCGCCAGCGGCGGCCGGTTTTCCATGATGGTACTGACCACCCGCGGCGTCGTCGCGATCTGCTTGCCCCATTCGGCCCCGTAGTTCGAAAACAGAATGACCAGGGGGTCGGGGTCCTGAGGCGTCACGATGAAGAACGCCCGTCCCGCCCACAGTTCGACGTTGGTGAAGTAACGGAGGAAGCCGTTCTGTCCCGGCGCGCCGCCGGCGATGCCGAGGACCGCGGCCACGTTGTTGGCGGTCATGATCTTCTTGAGTTCGGCGATCCTGCGCTGGACATCGGCCCGGTGTTCGGCCGTCGGCTGGTTCATGCGATAACCTCCCGAGCGAAAGTGATTCGTCGCGCTAGAGTGGGAACGGCACCTTCAACTCGGCGGCGATCGGACGGAGTTTCTCGACCGTCTCCGCATCAACGGGGATGCCGTTCTTCAACCGTTCCTGCATGCGGCGCTGCTCAGCCTCGCCTGGCAGCAAGATCTCTTCGCCGGGAGTGATCGGCGGGGCGGACCGTACTTCGCGGACGAGTTGCTCCAGGCGATCAAAGAACTGCGCCCGGGGCATGAACGCCTCGACGTTCACGGCGATCATGACATGGGCGACGTCGAAGTGGGTGTCATCCTGGAAGACGGACATGCCGAATTTCGCGCCCATCATCACGCCGGTCATCACGTCGGTCATGAACGAGAGCCCGGAGCCTTTGGCCCGTCCGATCGGCATCTGCGTGCTGCCTTCGAGCAGTTCGGCGGGGTTGGTCGTCCGCCGGCCGTCCGCGGTCAGGGCCAGATCGTCCGGTACGTTGCGGCCCTCACGATGGGCCCAGGCGATCATACCGATGCCCGACATGGTGAGCGCCATGTCCAGGATGATCGGATAGGCGTTCCGCCGCGGCACTGCCCACCCCCAGGGGTTGGTGCCCAGCACCGCGGTCTTCGCACCCCAGGGCGCCATCTCGGCTCTGGCATTTGTCATCGCGAGACCGATGAAGCCGGCTTCGGCCGCGGTCTTCGCATGGTAGCCGGCGATCCCGAAGTGATTGCTGTTCCGCACGCCGACCATCCCGATCCCCGATGTGCGCGCCAGCTCGATCGCCTTCCGCATCGCGGTGTTGGCCGCGTGGTAGCCGAAGGCCTTGTTGGCCTCGAGCAGCGCGTAGGCGGGGCCTTCCGTGACCCAGGTCAGCGTCGCCCGGGGGACATAACCGCCGTTGCGCACGCGCCGGTGGTAGCGGAAGAACTTCTCGAGCCCCTGTCCCTGCCCGGGATGCCACCAGAGGCTCGCCGTCGTGATGCCGTCGCTGATGACGTCGGCTTCCTCAGGGCTCCCGCCCAGGCCCAGCACGAGATCGCGGGCGAACGTCCGGATGACGGGCTCCGGGTACCGCTTCACCAGCGAATCCTTTAGCGGGGCGTGGATCTCTTTCATGCCTGCGTCCTCCCTCATGTCATGCTGCCGGGTACTGCAGCGGCGCGCCGTTCAGGACGCGCCTGACCTCGGCCAGCGCGTCGGCCAGTTCGATCTCTCGCGAGGTGCCCGTGCCCCCGCCGATATGCGGGGCGAGGATCACGTTGTCGAGAGTGCAGAGGGGGCTATCCGCGGGCAGCGGCTCGTACGTGAACACGTCCAGACCGGCGCCGGCGATCGTGCCGTCACGGAGCGCCTGGACCAAGGCCTCTTC
>JBGPNN010000319.1:0-3218 GCA_041487495.1 bacterium | reverse complement strand
GCCGCAGGCTCGAGCCCCGGCCGGTTCGGCCGCCACCCTGGCGACCTCCGGAACGACATCCGCGACGCCGACCAGTTCCACGCGGGGATCCCGGCCCAGTGCGTCAACGTGGCGGCGGCCCATCGTCCCGGCGCCGATCAGACCCACCCGCACGCTCACGGGTCAAGCACCGTGACTCGGCGCCCCTCACGCGCCGCCTGCTCCAGGAGATCGCAGACGACGGCGCACCGATACCCGTCCTCAAAGGTCGCGCCCTCCGGTGCGACCGTGCCGTTGTCGGCGACGGCGGTCAGAAATCGGTGGAGTTGATGCACGAAGGCGTGCTCCCAGCCGAGGATGTGCCCGGGCGGCCACCACAGCCCGCCGTAAGGATGCCGCGCGTCCGTCGCGAGGATGGTCCTGAAGCCCTCGACATCATCGCCACGCAGCGAGACCTGCAGTTCGTTCAATCGCTCCAGGTTGAACGCGAGCGAGCCGTCGGCCCCGTTGATCTCGAAGGTGAACAGGTTCTTCCGCCCCGCGCAGAACGTGCTGGCCTCGACTGTTCCGAGCGCCCCGTTTGTGAACTCCAGGACTGCTTCGACGGCGTCCTCAACATCAACCGTGCCCTCGCCGCCGTCCGGCTGCGGCCGGCGGTCAACAAAGATGCGGGTCGCGGCGCTCACCGACTCGATCTCACCGACAAGATAGCGTGCCATATCGACGGCGTGGGCGGCGAGGTCGCCGATCGAACCGCTGCCCGCCTGCCGGCGGCTGTGGCGCCACCCGTACGGTATCTGGGGATCGATCATCGACTCGTCGCAGAATCGAGCCCGGAAATGGTAGATCCGCCCCAACCGGCCCTCACCGAGGATCCGGCGCGCCAGCTGTACCGCGGGGACGAACCGATAGTTGTACCCGGTCATGTGGACGACTGCGGCGCTTGCGACCGCCTCGCGCATCTGCGCGGCCTCCTGCGCCGATCGCGCGAGCGGCTTCTCACACAGAACGTGGATCCCGCGGGCCGCGGCGGCCATGCAGACCTCCGCGTGCAGATCGTTGGGCGCCGCGTTGATCAGCATCTCAACATGGGGGTCGTCGACCAGCCGCCGCCACTCGGTGTAGACGGTCGGTGCGCCGTACTTCCGTGCCACGGCGGTGGCCGTTGTCTCTGACCGTCCCGCCAGCGCGACCAGTACGGGGCGCCGCCGAACCGAGAAGATGGTCGGCAGACGGAGGATGGCCTGCAGGTGCGCCCTGGCCACACCGGCATACCCGACCAGCCCGATGCCGATCGAGCCGCCAGCTGCGTCATCCGTCACGGACCCGTCACTTCCACGCCTGCGGGAAAGCTCCTTCGCGGCTCTCGTGACCGCAGGAGGGCGGCGCCAAATCGCCGCCCTCCCGGTTCTGTGTTCTTGCCAAACCGTGCCTACGGGCCCGTGCTCAGCCCGATCAGATCCTGCCAGAACACGACCCGCGGGTTAGCCGTCCGGCCGTCCGTCACGCGGTCATAGGCTTCCAGCGTAAAGCCAAACGCGCAGAAGTTGTGCCCCGCCGGTAGCCAGTTCGCCGTCCCCGTGGGCTGCAATCCCGTCAGGACATAGTCGTCGATATCGGCCGTCGGTTCGTCGCGCGTCCCCGTGAAGTTGCACGGGGACATTGGATTGTAGCCCTTCCGGACCACGCCGGACGCATCCGCCGTCCCAACACCCGACGCCACCGCTACGGGAACGTCCACGTTGTTCCCGCGCTTGACCGAGAGCGTCCAGCTGTGCAGGAAGCCCTCGGGGTCCACCGCGCGATATCGCACCGTGAGCGCCGCACGCGGGTCTGTCAGCTCAAAAAGGCCGCAGTCGCCCAGCGTCGTCGTCCCCATTGTGATCGACGCGATATCCCCCTTCGAGTTGTTCGGCCGCCCCGCGATGGCCGTCCGATTGTGAATATAGAGGGTGATCGTATCACCGGTGGCTGCGACCATATTCCCGGCGGTGTCGTACGCTTCGATATGAAATTGCACGGAACCGGGCTGGTCCCACGGCCGGTAGATCCCGGAATCCAGGATCATCTTGAGGTCGTTTTCGATCCAGTTCAGATCGCCATCGTGATTGTCGTATGTCGGCACCGGCTGACCCGGACCGCCGACCAGCGGGACGCTGGGTGTCACGCTCCGTAGCGTGGATCCAACCGGCGTACCCGTGTAGCCGGGCGCGAACGCCGGAATGTAGTTCAACGCGTGCGACTGATTCACGGGCCGCCACTGGGTCTCCGAGGGCCGCTTGAAGTAGATCGCATAGTGGACAGCCTGCGGTTTCCCGAAACAGCAGTAGAGTCGCAAGCCGCCCCGCCAGCCGGCGCAGTCGACCTGGGGCGCGTTGGCGTTGCGCGAGGTGATCCGGCCCTGGCTGTCGAGCGTGTTGGGATGGCCGCTGAGCGCCGAGTGCAGCACGATGATGTCCCCGACCCGCTGGATGACGCGGTCTCCAGAGCACGCGCGGCTGGGATGCGCGTTCTCATACGGCACGCACAGGTCGATCCGCTGCACGTTGGCGATGTTGTAGTAGGGCGCGGTCTCGTACGTCATCGTCATGCCGGTACCGAGCACTTGCGCGATGACGTCGGGCCGCAGCTGTGTCGCCAGCACCTCGCCGGCGGCGACGTCGGACGTCTCGGCGGCGATATCGCTCAGCGTCTGGTTAAACCGGAAGATGTAGTTGCCCTGCTCGTCGGTGACCGCCAGACGCAGGTCGTCCCGCACACCCGTCCCCGTGTAGGGTCCGCCCAGCCTTTCCGACGCGGTGCGGTCGTACTCCTGAAACCGCAGCAGCAGCCCCGGGGCGACGGCCGAGTCGCAATGGAAACGGAGGATCCCATCGCGAATCGCGGCAATGGCCCTGAAGTCGGCGGCCGTCAGCAGGTCGGCCCCGGCCCTCGCCGGAGCGGCGTTGAACGTGACCATGCGTGCTGACGTCTGGAGCCTCTCAACCGCTTCGGCTTCGAACCGCTCGAAAGAAGCGGCCTCGGTCCCCTTCTTCGCGCTCCTGGCCTCAGCGCGCGGAGCGGCACCCATCGGCATGGAGCCGAGGCGGGACTGGAACACCACGCCGCTTCGGAGACTGGGCGCCCCGGTCGGGATGACCAGCGGTCTCACGTCGGGCGGCGGATCGGGGAGCGGTCGAGGCTTCACGATCCGTTCTGGGTACAGCCTGGTCAAGGGGCCGCACAACTCCGGAAACCTG
>JBGPNN010000318.1:0-3258 GCA_041487495.1 bacterium | reverse complement strand
GGAAAAAAGTCTACATCATTGACGAAGTCCACATGCTGTCGACCAGCGCGTTCAACGCGCTGCTGAAAACTCTGGAGGAACCCCCGGTCCACGCGGTGTTCATCCTGGTCACGACCGAACCGCAGCGGATCCCTCCCACGGTGCTCTCACGGTGCCAGCGGTTCGACTTCCGGCGCGTCTCGTTCGTCGAGATCGCCGCACGGCTGCGCACCATCGCGCGCGAGGACGGGATCGTCATCGACGACGCGGCGCTGGCTCAGATCGTCCGGAGCGCCGACGGGTCGGTGCGCGACGCCGAGTCCATGCTGGATCAATTGAGCGCATACACCGACGGGGCGATCAACGGTGACCTGGTAACCAGCGTGCTCGGGCTGGTGGACGATGAGACCGCGGCGGCGTTTACGGACGCCACCCTCGCCCGCGATATCGCCGCCATGCTGCGCCTGGCTCAAGAGGCGACCGACGCCGGCAAAGACGCGCGCCAGGTGCTGCGGACGCTGCTCGAGTATTTCCGCGACCTGCTGCTCGTCAAGACGTGCGGTCCGGCCGCATCCGAGATCCTGGACGCGCCAAAAGAACGGTTCGCCCGCTTGCAGTCCCAGATCGAGGGGGCCAGCGTGGCCGACCTGCTGCGCGCGGTGCGCGTGCTGAACGACGCGGTGAACGACACCCGCTGGAGCACGCAGCCGCGCCTCGCGCTGGAGGTGGCGCTCATCCGGCTGGCGAGGCCCGAGATGGACCCGTCGGTCGAAGGGATGATGGCCCGCATCGAGCGGCTGGAGGCGCAGCAGACTCCGCGCGGGGGCGGCGCGACGTCCCCACCGCCGCGGCCACCGGCGCAGCCCGCGCAGGAGCTTCCGGCTCCACCGTCCCGGACGCCACCGCCGCCCCGCAAGCCGTCGCCGCGGTCCGACGCGCCGGGGATCCTCAGCATCGACGATGTCCGCCGGCAGTGGGCGCGCATCCTCGAAGAGGTAAAGCGCGCCAAGATGATCTGCCACGCGCTGCTCATCGAGGGGACGCCGCTGGAAGTCGACGGCAGTACGCTGGTCGTTGGGCTGCGCTCGGTGTACCACTTCCACGTGGAAAATTTGCACCGGCCCGAGAACCGTGACGTCGTCGAGGGCGCCCTGGCGCGCGTGCTGGGCCAGCCAGTGCGGTTTCAGTGCCGGCTCATGGAAGGAGCTGCGCCGATCGCCGCGGCAGCCCCGGCCGGCGCGGCGACGTCGCTGGTGACGCGGGCCAGGGAATTGTTCGGAGCGGAGATCGTTGAGGAGAAGGCCGCGGACTAGGCGCGGTACGGGAGCGAGCCATGGGTCTGGGCAACATGGGCAAGATGATGAAGCAGGTCCAAAAACTGCAGGCCGACATGGCGCGCGTCCAGGAAGAGCTCGGGGCGGCTCGCGTCGAGGCCACAGCGGGCGGAGGCGTCGTTCGCGCGGTCGCCAACGGCCACGGCGAGCTGATCGAACTGCACATCGACCCGGCCGCGGTCGATCCGTCGGACGTCGGCCTGCTGCAGGACCTGGTGATGGCCGCCGTCAACGAAGCCCAGCGAAACGCCCGCACCATGGCTGAAGATCGGATGAAGGCGATCACCGGCGGTCTGCAGATCCCAGGCATCCGGTAGCGATGGACTATCCCGCACCGCTGGCCCGCCTGATCGACGAACTGTCCAAGATGCCGACCGTGGGGCCAAAGACGGCCCAGCGGCTGGCATTCCACATCCTCAGACTGACCCCCGAAGAAGCCCGCGCCCTGGCCGAGGCCATCCTCGACGTCAAGGAACGGATGCGCTATTGTTCGACCTGCTTTACGATCACGGATATCGATCCGTGTTCGACGTGCGTGAATCCCGCCCGGGCGGGCAGCGTGCTGTGCGTGGTCGAAGACCCCCGAGATGTCATCGCGCTAGAGCGCACGCGCGAGTTCCGCGGGAAATATCATGTGCTACACGGCGCCATCTCACCGCTCGACGGCATCGGCCCCGATGAACTGAAGATCCCGGAACTGGTCGCCCGCGTCCGCGCCGGTGGGGTCGAGGAAGTGATCGTCGCCACCAATCCCCGCGTCGAGGGTGAGGCGACGGCCATCTATCTGGCACGGCTGCTCAAGCCCCTGGGCGTCCGGGTCACGCGCATCGCGCACGGTCTTCCGGTCGGCGGCGACCTCGAATACGCCGATGAGGTCACGCTGGCCCGGGCCCTGGAGGGGCGACGCGACCTCTAGATGGGCGCCCCTGCCTTGTCCTTCTGCGGACCGCCGACGTATACTGGACTGGAGGGCAGGCGCGGTGGAGTTTATCAGCCCCACACAGGGGCGTCTATCATTCGAGCAGATGTTCCGGCAGCTGGTCGGCTACATGAAAGCCGAGCCCGACCAGCAGTATCATTTGATCATTGGCACGGACTCCCTGTTGTCCGACGACACCACGTTCGTCACCGCGGTCATCGCCCACCGGGTCGGCCACGGCGGCCGGTACTTCTACCGCAAGTTCCGCAACCGCAAGATCGAGAGCCTCCGGCAGCGTATCCTCTTTGAGACATCGCTGTCTTTGGAGATCGCCCACCTCATTACTATGGAGCTGGGGCGCAACGGCTACTCGAAGCTGCCGGTCGAGATCCACCTGGACGTCGGGCAGGTCGGCGAGACGAAGCGCATCGTCCGCGAGGTTGTGGGCATGGTCTCGGGGTCGGGCTACGCCGCGGTGATCAAACCGGACGCCTACGGCGCGACGAAGGTCGCCGACAAGCATTCCAAGTAGGTCCCGCCCAACCTCATGATCCGGCTGGAAGACTTTAGCGGCCGCCCGTACCCCGAGGCGCGCCGCGCCTTCCGCTGGCAGGTCCCCGCGCGGTACAACATCGGCGTCGATGTCTGCGACCGGTGGGCTGCACAAGACCCCGACCGCGTGGCCATCCTCTACGAGTCGGACGAAGGGGCGAAGGCCGTCGTCACCTACGGCGCGCTCCGGGAGGCGTCGAACCGCCTGGCCAACGCGCTGCGGGCGTTCGGCGTGACGCGGGGTGACCGCGTAGCCGTCATCCTCCACCAGCGCATCGAAACCGCGGCAGCGCACATCGCCATCTACAAGTTGGGCGCCATCGCCGTGCCGCTCACCCGCATGTTCGGTCCCGATGCCCTCACCTACCGCCTGGAGGATAGTGGCTGCAAGGCCGCGGTGGCGGATGAGATCGTGCTGCCAAAGCTGGCCGGCCTGCACGACCGGTTACCGGCCCTAGAAACCGTGATCGTGGC
>JBGPNN010000317.1:0-3267 GCA_041487495.1 bacterium | reverse complement strand
CCGCACATCTTCGACCGTTTCTGGCGCGCCGACTCGGCGCGCACCCGGACCGGCGCGCGTCCCGGCGCCGGCCTCGGGCTCGCCATCAGCAAGTGGATCGTCGAAGCCCACGGCGGGGCCATCGAGGTGCAGAGCCGGCCGGGCCGGGGCACCACGTTCACGGTCATGTTCCCGCTCGGCGACGCGTAAGCCTCACCCCGGCGTCACCAAACTGTCATCCCGCCTCCACGCCCCGCTCAGGTGCGCGTGGCATCCTGTTGGGGAACCATTCTCCGGAGGATGCACATGCGCGCCATCAGCACCGCCGTCTCGATCGCCACCCACGTGGTCGTGGTCGTCGCCGCTTTGCGGGCGACGGTCGGAACTCACACTCGCTCCCCACAGGCCCCGATAGTCATCCCGGTGGGTCCCATTCTTGCGGAACCGGACGCAGGCGTCCCCGGCGCGCCGGTGATCAGCGGCGGGGTAACCATTCCGAGCATCCCCCTTCCGACGGTCGACGGGGGCGTGGCCGAATTGCCACGCTTCACATTCGACCCGCGGCACGACTCCGGCCCGCTCTTTGCTGGGACGACGCCGGGGGATGGCGCTCCGATGGACGGCTCGCTGGCCGAGGAGCCGCCAGTGATGCTGGCGGGCCCCGCCGCTGCGTATCCAGATTTGCTACGGCAGGCCGGCGTTCATGGGCGCGTCGTCTTGGAGGCGGTGATCGACACGCTGGGGCACGTGGAGCCCGGGTCGGTTGTCGTTGTCGAAAGCGCGCACCCGGCATTTGTGGCGCCGGCGCAGCACTCGCTGCTTGCGTCGCTGTTCCGGCCGGCACGGGTGCAGGGAAGGGCCGTGCGGGTTCGTGTCCGATTGGCATTTGACTTCGTACTGCGAGACGGCAGGTTATAGGGAATGACGAAACTCGTTGCCATGGTGGCAGCGGTGGGCGCGTTGGTGACGGCGACGGCCTCGGCTCAGGAGCCGGTCGACTTGCTGGCGGCCGCGCGCGCCCATCTCGCGGCGCACAACCTCGACAGCGCCGCGACGATTTTTCGCCGTGTCGCGGAAGCGCCGGCGGCGCCCCAGGCCGATCGCCTCCAGGCGTGGGTGATGCTCGGCATTGTGGACTTCTATCGCAGGGGCGACTCCGCCACCGCCGATGCGTTCCGTCACGCGCTGGCGCTGGATCCGGGTCTCGAGGTCCCGGCGCTCGCGCAGTATGACCCCGCGATTGCCGGCATTCTCGCCGCCCAACGCGCCGCCCTCCCGGTGCGGGCCGTGGCGCCGGCGTCCCAGGAAGCACCCGTGTATGACTGTCTGAACCGGTGCCCCAGCGGTGTCGTGCCGCCACAGTTCACGTTCCTCCCACGCATGGAGATCGCGGACGCGTCGGTGAGCATCTCCGACCGGCGCAGCCGCACGTTCCTCCAGTTCGAGGCGGTGATCAGCCCGGATGGGATCCTCGAGCCGGAGACGCTGATCGTCTCGGGCGGGACGGCGCGAGGCACGGAGTCGGAGCTGCGGCGGGCATTGGTGCAGGCGCGGTTCTCTGCGGCGTGGGCCGACGGCGCACGGGTCCGCGCGCGCGTCCGGCTACGGTTCGACTTCGAGGCGGAGGGGACGAGCTGGGTCAAATACAGCTACCGGGTGACCGCGCGCTGAGGGGGTCAGCGGAACATAACGGCGCTGTCATCGATTTGTAATCTTCGTCCCACTAGCGGGTTAGCCGTCTGCCGTACTATAACATAGCCAACGAGCTCGGGAGGCTCCGGCGTGTTTGAGACCCTGATCGAATCCAAACGGAAGGCCGACAAGAAGAAGGCGTTCGGTCTCGGCTTCGTGTCGCTGCTGGGGCACACCATCCTCGTGGTGCTCGCGGTCATCGCGACGCTCACGGCGGGCCAGGCTGCGTCGGACGTCGTCGTCGACACGACGATGATCTTCGTGAACCAGGACGAGAAGAAGCCCGAGGAGCAGCCGCCGGTGCTCGACATCCCGCAGCTCAAGGGGTTCCAGACCGTCGTGGCGCCGACCGACATCCCGACGAACATCCCGCCCATCAATCTGCAAGAGCACTTCGATCCCAAGGACTATTCGGGGACCGGCGTCGAGGGCGGGATCGGTTCGGGCATCGAGCCGTCCGACGGCGTGTTCCTGGAGTCGGTCGTGGAGGAGCGGCCCGAAGTGTTGTCGGGGCCGTCGCTCCAGTATCCCGATTTGCTGCGGCAGGCGTCGATTCAGGGGCGGGTGATCGTACAGGCGATCATCGACACGACGGGCCGGGCGGAGCCGCAGTCGATCAAGGTGATCCAGAGCCCGAACCCCGGGTTCGACCAGCCTGCGAAGAATTACGTGTTGCGCGCGTTGTTCCGTCCGGCGCGCGTGCACGGGCGCGCGGTGCGCGTGCTGATCAATCTCCCGATCGATTTCAAGATCAAGCGGTAATTTTCGCCCTTCACGCGACGTGCGCACGAGAGGAGCCAAGGTCAGATGAGTTACGCAGATCTATGGGCATCGATGGGTCTGTTCGCCAAGTTCATCGTGTTGGTCATGTTCGTCATGTCGGCCTGGTCGTGGGCGGTCACCATCTCCAAGTGGATATACCTGCGGAAGTCGCAGCAAGAGACCCGGAAGTTCACTCCCGAGTTCTCCCGCTACCTGCAGGAAGAGCAGCTCGACGGCGCGATCGCGTTGGCGGAAAAGAGCAAGAAAAGCCACGTGGCGCGCGTGCTCGGCGAGGCCCTCGCCGAGGTGAAGCCCCTGCTGCGTGATCGCGCGACCATCACCGCGGCAGACATCAACTCGGCCGAGCGCGCCGTCGAGCGGCAGATGCTCATCATCACCGCTGAGCTGAAGCGCGGCCTCGGCATCCTCGCGACGACGGGCGCGACCGCGCCGTTCGTGGGTCTGCTCGGCACGACGATGGGCATCGTGACCGCCTTCCAAGGGATGGCGGCCAGCGGCGGCGGCGGCTCACTGCAGGCGATCACCGGCGGCGTCGCGGAGGCGCTGATCACGACCGCATTCGGCCTCATCGTCGCGATCCCGGCGGTGTGGTTGTACAACTATTTCAGCACCAAGATCGACTTCCTGACCGTTGAGATGACGTACGTGTCGAAGGAGCTGATCGACTACCTCATCAAGAGCGTCGGCAGCGAGTTCGGCCGCTCGATTTTCACGAAGGAATTCCAGACGCAGAAGACGTCGCAGAGCAGCGGTCCCATCAAAGGCTAGGCTGATCCATGTCGATGGGGAGCAAGAAGACCGAGTCCGTCGTTG
>JBGPNN010000316.1:0-3382 GCA_041487495.1 bacterium | reverse complement strand
GTGCGCGGAAACTCCAGCACCAGCCCGTTGTACTGCCGCACTCGCTCGTTGTACCGGCGGCGCTCCACGGCGATCCGGTTCTCGGTCCCGGCCAGTTCATCCGTTAACTGGAGGACAACGTCCCGGCTGCGCAACTCCGGATACCGCTCGACGACTGCGAGGACGCGCCCGATCGCCTGGTCGAGCCGGTCCGCGGCCTCCACCCGATCGGGGGATCGCGGGGGGGCTTGCGCATACGCTTCGCGCGCGCGAAGCAGCAGCTGGAGGACCTCGCGTTCCTGGACCAGATACGCTTGGGTCACCGCCACCAAATTTGGGACCAGGTCGGCCCGGCGCTGATACACCGACTCGACCTGAGCCCACTGCGCGTCCACCGACTGCTGGGCCCGCACGATGCGATTGTAGACCGCGACCGACCAGCCGACGGTCGCGGCGACAATGGCGGTAACGACGAGGATGGCAAGGGAGCGTCTAGGCGTTCCGGCCACCCTGATCCAGATCCACCACGTCGGGGACCTTGCCCGGCGCGCCCGGATGCGCGCCCGGGAAATGCGCCCGCAGTACCTGACCGAGCGTCTCGACCGCCTGGTGGAGCCCAGCGCCAAACTTCCCGTCGCGGAAGTGCGGGGCCATCTGCTCGTTCATCACTCGCTCCAGGAAAGGCGGCGGCATGATCGCTTCGAGGCTCTTCCCTACCACGATTTCGATACGGCGTTTGTCCAGCACGACAAGGATGAGCACGCCGTTGTTCAACTCTCTCTTTCCGATGCCCAGGTGGTTGAAGTAGCGCGTGGCAAATTCGCGAGGGTCCTCAACGTCCCTCAGGAGCATGACGCAGAGTTCGGCGCTGGTCTCCTGCTCGATGTGCTCAATGAGATGGCGAAGCCTGGCCTTCTCGGCCTTGCTCAAGAGCGCCCCCACATGCGGTCGCGCGCGCCGAATCCTCACCGGCCTACCATCCTCCCGAGGCCCCGCCGCCGCCCGAGGCGCCCCCGCCGAAGCCACTGAACCCACCGCCGCCGACGCTGCCGCCCCAGAATCCGCCGGTCCCCCAGCCGTAGGCTCCGCGGCGGGGGATGGCCTGCAGTTGATGCTCTGTGTATCCACACTTCGGGCAGGCGTAGACCAGAGACCGGGAGAGGCCGGCGACGTTGGGATCTCGCTGATCGTTGACGATGTTCAGGGCGGTCCCGCAACGAGGACATCGCGGCTTCGTCCGCCGTTGCATCGCCGCGAGGATCATCACCACCGTCGCGAAGGCCGCAAGCGATGGGAGCGAGCCCCAAGGTCTGCCCGACGGTCGTGCGCGCGGTGTCGGGGGCGCTGCCGCGGGAGCGCCCCCGGTGAGGTTGATCAACTCCCCAACCGCCGCCTCGAGCCCTTCAGCATACTTGCCCTCACGGAAGCGCGGCGCGATGGCTTCACGGATGATCCGCCCGGCTTGGGCGTCTGGGATCTTTCCTTCGAGACCGTACCCGACCTCGATCCGCACCTTTCGGTCCTGGATCGTCGCGACGATGAGAATCCCGTTGTTCTTGTCGCGCTTCCCAATCTTCCATTCTTCAAAGAGAGAGACGGCCAGGTCTTCGATGGTGCGGCCGCCGAGCGACGGGAAGATCGCGACAGCGATCTCGGTGGCAGTCTCGCGTTCGTAGGTCGTCAGGCGCTCCTCCAGGCGCGCCTTGGCGTCCTGGTCGAGCACCCCCGCGAAATCGCTGACGAAGCCCTTCGGGGTAGGGAATGCCGCGGCGACCAGCAGGAAGACGAGCGGAATGAAGACCAGCAAGTGCCGGATTGTGCGCAACGGATGTTCGCCCGTCAGACTACTTCCCTGGCGTCGGGACCGTCAGATCCACCTTCGGAGCCTGCTGTGCCCCCTGCTGCGCGGCGAAAAAGGCACGCTCCTTGAAGCCGAAAAGGCCCGCGTAGAATGCCGTCGGGAATGACTTGATGGTCGAGTTGTACTCGCGGACGCCTTCGTTGTACGTGCGCCGGGCGGACGCGATCTCGTTCTCCGTGCCGCTCAGGTCCGACATCAGCCTCTGGACGACGTCGCTGGAGCGCAGCGTGGGATAGTTCTCGACGATGATGAGCAGCCGCGCCAGGGCGCCTTCCAGTTGATTCGCAGCCCCAACCCTCTGCTCGGAGCCGCGGGGCGCGCCCGCATACCGCGTCCGCGCTTCCGCAATCGCACCGAAGACGGCCCGCTCCTGCTGCAGGATGCCTTGCGTCGCCGCGACCAGGTTCGGGATCAGATCAAAGCGGCGCTGGTACTGTGTCTCGACGTCGGCCCAGGCCTTTTCCACCTGCTGGTTCAGCAGGACGAGCCGGTTGTACGTTCCGATCGCGGGCAAGACCGCGAGCCCGACGATGACGATGATGACGACAACCGCGATGAACGCCCCACGCATTCGAAGCCTCCTGCCCCGTTATCTGCGTCCCCATCATATCCCAACCAGGTCGGGCATGATCAGCACGCCTGCGGCCGCGAGGTCATCAGTGCCACTGGGAAGTCAGGGCCCGGGCCGACCGGCTGCTTGAGCCGGAAGTCACCGACGTCGACGGCAACATGGAAGAACGGCGTGGTACGATCTCGGTATTCAACGGGCCCGAACCAACCCTAAGGGTTTTGGACACGTCTGCTGCAGAGATTGCGACGGTCAGCCGGTGGATCGCGGATCGAATGGCTGAAGCCGTGAAGCCCGACGAGGCAGCCGTGTTCGTGCGGTCGCCCGTCCAATTGCAGCGAGCCACCGCGGCAGTGGAAGCAGCTGGGCTTCCCTTCAAGGTGCTTGACGACAACGTGGAAACGACCAGCGGGTACGTTTCGATCGGCACGATGCACCTTGCCAAGGGCCTGGAGTTTCGTGCGGTTGTCGTGATGGCTTGCGATGATGAGGTGCTACCGCTGCAGGAGCGGATCGAAGCTGTCGCGGACGACACGGATCTCGAAGAAGTATACAAGACGGAGCGGCATCTGCTTTACGTTGCCTGCACCCGTGCCCGAGACCATCTGCTCGTAACGAGTGCCTTTCCGGCATCGGAATTCCTCGATGATCTGCGCGTGTGAGCCCTGAGAAAGGCCGTCGCGGGAATGGTCACGAGGTGATGCAGGACGCGACTGCCCCCACTTAGGACGAATTCCGGCTGGCGAAGCTGGAACTGTAGAGAGCCAGATGAACCGCAACCTCCCAAGCCACCGTTCATGGCGGTCGCCAGAATCCTTGACCCGGGCGGTTTTGCGAGGGGTGAACTTTGGCTTTCTGAAAGGGACCGAAAAGCCAGAACAGAGGCGGCGCGACTCTTCGACCGTCTCGGCGCTGGGGAAGCGCTGCGTCATAGGCGCCGGCACGGAAGACGAAGGAGGACACATACCGTCGAC
>JBGPNN010000315.1:0-3402 GCA_041487495.1 bacterium | reverse complement strand
GCCAGGGTGGCGGCCGAACCGGCCGGGGCTCGAGCCTGCGGCAACCTCGCCGACCTCGACGCGCTCGGGATCGACGCGGTCTTCGTCACGCTTCCAAACGTCTTCCATTGCGCCGTCGTGCTGGAGGCGCTGGACCGGGGTCTGCACGTCTTCGCGGAAAAGCCGATGGCGACCACATTGGCGGACGGTCGCCGGATACGCGACCGCGTGAGGACGGGCAACCGGGTGTATCAGATGGGCTTCAACCGGCGCTGGTCGCCGGCGTATCGATTTCTGCGTGAGCACATCGACGCGGGGTTCGTCCCCTACTCGGCCAACGTCAAGATCAACGACGGGGACATGCTCACGCCCTCCTGGTACACGAACGTGGCGATCTCGGGCGGGTTTATGTACGACACGGCGGTGCACCTGTTCGACATGGTCGCCTGGCTCGTGGGACCGGTGGAGACCGTCGCGGCGCTGGGCCGGAAGAGCTGTTACCCGGATTACGACGACATCGCGCTGCTCCTGCGGTGCGCCGGCGACCGGCCGGTGGCGTTCACGACCTGCGGACACGCGTCGTGGGCACCGCCGCAGGAGCGCGTCGAACTGTACGGCGACCACGCGCTGTTAATCTCGGAGGATCTCGACCGCGCGCGGCACACGACACGCGAGCAGCCGCACGCGGACTGGCAGCACTTTCCTTCGCCCGACATGGTGACGCTGTGGGGCTATGTCGATGAGGATCGCGCCTTCGTCGACGCCTGTCTGGGCCTGGCCCCGCCGCCCGTCACCGTCGACGACGCGTTTCACAGTCTGGCAGTCCTCGACGCCGCGTATGCCAGCATCGCGGCGGGGGGCACGCCCGTATCGGTTGCCCTCGAGTGACGATGCGCCTGGCGTGCAGCTCGGAATCCTACGGCCGGGACCTTGACGCCGGCCATCTGACACTGGCGGACTGGTTCCGGCTCTGCGCCGAAGACCTGGGTCTACAGGCCGTTGAGGTGGAAGACCGCCACGTCGGCGAGCCCACGGTGGAGCGCCTGGCGGAGGTCCGGACCGCCGCCGACCGGTTTGGGCTGGAGATCGTCAATATCGCCCTTATGAACAACTTCGGTCTGGCCGATGAAGGCGCACGGCGGGCGGAGCAGCAGCGCACGGTTCGCTGGATGGATGTGTCGAAGGTCCTGCGGACGCATTTTCTCAGGACGTTCGCGGGATGGCCCGAAGGCGATCGCGCGCACCGATGGCCGCAGATGCTGGAAGCGCTGCGTGACGTCGCGGGGCAGGCGGAGCGAGCCCGTGTGCGGCTGGTGATGGAGAATCACAACCACAACGGGTTCGTGCGGACGGCCGACGACGTCGAGGCCATCCTGGACGCGGTCGGCAGCCCGTCGCTGGGTCTGCTGCTGGACACGGGGAACTACCTCGATGGCGTCGCGTCTATCGAGCGCACCGTTCGCCGGGCCTGGCACATACACGCCAAGTTTACGCGGGTGCTGCCCGACGGTGGCGACGCCCGGGTGGATTATGCGGTGATCATTCCGGTGCTGCGCGCTGCCGGATATGATGGATGGCTGTCGATCGAGTACGAGGGCACAGAGCCGAGCCGCGAGGCGGTGCCGAGAGCGCTGGCGTATCTGCGCCGCGCCGTGAACGGGAGCTAGGCTCCCGTGCCGGAGTCTGGGGCCAGACGCCGCACGTGCGCGCGCAGGTCCTCCGCCAGCCCTCGGGCATGGTTGCGAAAGAGATTGTAGGGATACTCCGTGATCACCGTGCCCTGAAAGCCGCGGAGGAGCGCGAACGTCTCGTCGAACGGGATGGCCCCCCACCCCACCGGTAGGTGCAAATCGCCTTTGCCCAGCGGGAGAATGTCGCGTGGCAGTTGCGTCCGGTACAACGTGAAGTTCTCCAGGCGGAGGGTGTTGAAGCGGCCAAAGTTATCGGTGACATGGAGGTGAATGAGGAGCGGCTTCGCCGACGCGACCGCCTCCAGGTAGTCGAACCCGAAGTACCGCGCGGCCAGGAACGCATGGCCGGCGTCGAAGGTCAGGCCCACGTTGGGCCGATCGACGCGGCGCACAAAGTCCAGCACGGGAGCCACCCGCTCGACCTCGATGTTCTCGATCCCGATCCGCAGGTGCTGCTCCGCGGCCCGGTCGGCCAGGCGGCGGACCGCATCGAGAAAGACCGCCTCTACACGCGGATCAGGGCTTTGCTGCTCGAAATGCACGACCAGGACCCCGGCATCGAGCAGGCGGCAAAACTCCACCACCGAGAAGGCCATCTCCATCTGCACGTCCAGATCGCCAACGTCCCGCAGGTCGAGCATCGCCGGGCTGTGGACCGAATAGCGAAAGGGAAACCGCTTGAGCACGGGCAGGATCTCTCCCACGATGGGCTGATGCAGGCGGCCGCAGAACAAGACGTTGAAGGCGTCGGGCGACAGTTCGAGAGAGTCATAACCGAGATCCTGAAGAAAGCCGAGGTCTCCAGTGAGGTCCGGACTTGCACGCAGCGTAATACCATGAGGATTGATCATGCTCGTATCTTTGGATGATGGCGCACCACACCCCTGCCGCGCCGATCCACGAACGGGTCCGTGGGAGGACACGATCACATTCCGACGAAGGGTAAAAGTGGCCCACCCCGTGGATGAGTTCCGACGGCAGGTCTGCGGGTTCGGGACGCCGTTCGAGGGGGAAGAACCGATGAAGCGATTTCGCATAGTGGTCGGCTGGGCCGCCCTTCTGGTCGCGGTCCTCGTGGTGACCTTGGCCGGGCAGCCTGCCCGAGGTCAGGCACCGAGCGTCACCATCTACATTAGCGGCGATACGAACATCCAAGAAATGTTCGAGAAGCAACTCCTCCCCATGTTCCAAAAGGACACGGGGATGAAGACGAAAATGGTCTTCCTGGAGCACGGTCAGGGCGCCGCGGGCATCCTGGCCAAGATCATCGCCGCGAAGCGCGCCGGCAGCCTGACCGACGTGGATCTCTACGAGACCCAGCCGACCTTCATTGCGCAGGGCGCACAGGATGGCATCTGGACCAAACTGAGCAAAGAGAATCTTACCAACATCGCCAAGGTCGACCTCCAGCGACCGGAGGTGCTGGTGTCGGCCGGCTTTGGCATCCCCTACCGCGGGTCTTCCGTTGTCTTGGCGTACAACACGAAGTTCGTGAAGCAGCCGCCGAAGACGTACGATCAGCTTCTCGACTGGATCAAGAAGAACCCCGGGAAGTTTACGTACTGCGACCCGCAGACGTGCGGGTCGGGCGCCGCAATGCTGTACACTGCCCTCTACAAGTTCGCGAAGGCCGAAGATTACTCGGCGCTTGCATTCGACGCGTCCAAGGAAGCCGCCTGGGAGCCGGCGCTGCGGCTGCTGCGCTCGCTCAAGCCTGCGATCTACAGACGGG
>JBGPNN010000314.1:0-3421 GCA_041487495.1 bacterium | reverse complement strand
TTCTTCCCCAGCGCCCGCAGGTACTTCTCTACCGATCCATAGTACTCGAACATGAACCGGGACATGAAGCGGAAGATGGGATTGGCGATCCAGCCACGCTCGGTGACCGTGACACGGGTGCCGTCGGGGGTCGGCGCGACCTCATAAGTCCACGCGCCACCGAACGACGCACCGGGCGGCGAATCGATCCGCGTCACCAGCCGTCGCGGTGGTTCGTCCGCTTCCACGACCACCGCCATCTTGAATCCCCCGACATCCTGCTCCCACCGCTCGTGGCCGTCCTTATCGGCGGTGCGCACCGACGATTTCGTTTCCGCCCACCACTGCGGGACTCCTCCCAAGTCTCGGATCACCTTCCACACACTGTCGGGAGCCTGACGCACGGTGATCGACGCACCGGCCACGTGGTCGCGCGGCACGAGCAGGCCGATGACGGCCATGAGCACCCCGAGGGCGACCAGCACCCCGATCACGACCAGCACCCATTTCATGATCGTCCTCCTCACCGGGTTTTCACGACTCCTTCAGCGCCGAAAACTTAGCCTTCTCGTGAAGGTCGTGGGATGCGCTGGTTCGGCATCTCGAGCGATTGGCATCGGCGGAGGGAATCCCCATGAGCGCGAAAGACCTGATCGAAGGCGCGGTCGAGCACCTGCAGACCAGCGCGAGCGTGAATACCGTGTACGGGACGCCGATAACGGTCGAGGGAAAGACCGTGATCCCCGTGGCGAAAGTGGCGTACGGCTTTGGCGTCGGTTCAGGAAAGGGCATGCAGGACAAAATGAAGGCGGGGAACGGCAAGCAGCCGGTCGAGGGTGAAGGTGAAGGCGCGGGGGGTGGCGTGGCGGCCAAGCCGGTGGGGGTCGTCGAAATCACCGATGAGGGAACGAAGTTCATCCAATTTGGAGCGACCAGGAAGCTCGCGTTTACGGCACTGATCGGATCCGGGATCGGCCTGATGGTGGGTTGGTTGCTCGGCAGGAAGAAACATCAGGCCTAGCTGGCGGTCAGGCGTCGTCCTCGTCGCTACGCAACCGGTCCAGCTCGCGCCGATCGCGTTTGGTGGGCCGGCCCTTGCCCTCGAAGGTCGGCGTGGGAGCGGTGCGTAACTGATGGGCCAGGCGCTCACGAGCCGCCTTGCCATCAGGGTCTTCCTCGTACAACGCGGCGGCGGCCGCTGCGCGGCCTCGGTGCTCGCTCAAGACACTGACCGTGAGCAGATACTCAAAGGGCACCCGCCTGACGCGGAGCCGGTCTCCAACATGGAGGGTCTTCGCCCGTTTGGCGCGAGCGCCGTTGACCTCGACTTTGCCCCCGTCGAGCGCCTGCGAGGCAGCGGCGCGGGTCTTGAAGAAACGGGCGGCCCAGAGCCATTTGTCGAGGCGGACGGCGTCATCAGTCATCGGTCGTCAGTCATTGGTCATTGGTCAACACCCGCGCTGATTGCATCCCGCTGGCGGAGTCGCCGAATAAGTGCCCCAAGCATGCGTTTTACCTGGATGATCGAGGCTTCAAGTCTGGCATGATCGGGCCGTGGAAGGAAGCCGAGGTCCGCCGAGAGAACTAGCTCACACTCCAGTTCTGATGCTGAACCCTGGGCGATGTACAAGAATCGCATCAGTTCACGGCGACTCCCGCGACCACAACCTTCAGCAATGTTCGCGCAGATCGATATGGCAGCCCTGCGGATTTGAGTGGTCAGCCCGTAGCGTTCCGCGGCGGGGAACCCTCGAGTGTCGCGATAGACCTCAAGACTGACCGCATGAGCTTTTCGCCAAACACGCAGCAATCGAAAGTCTTGCATCGCGGCAGAATAGTGTTTTGTCGGCGCTTCGAAGCATCGAACTCGCGCAGGGTCTGCCACAAATAACGCGGTCGCCGGCCGCAGTAGCGACCGACGACTGATGACCGAGGACCGATTACGCCTTTTTCAGTCTGACATCCCCACTCCCCGTCTCGATATGCAGCCGAGCTTTCCCGTCCCCGATGCGCCCTTCGACGTGGTCCTCCTGCAGCTTGTTCACGGTGACCGGAATTCCGCCCAGGTCGATTTCCCCGGAGCCCGTGTCGAGCACCAGCGCCGCGCCGTAATCGGCGGGCAGCGTGACGTTCACCTGACCGGAGCCGGTATCGATGTCGATCGCGCCGCCGCCCGCGACCAGCTCCAGCGTGACGTCGCCCGAGCCGGTATCGATGATCAGCTCCTCGGCGCGCACCGCCGTGGCGTCCGCGTTGCCCGATCCGGTGTCGATCTTGAGGTTGCGCACTTCGGCGTGATCGAGCGTGACATCACCCGAGCCCGTGTCGATCAGCAGTTCCCCACCCTGCGCCCGGCTCACCACGACGTTCCCGGACCCTGTGTCGAGGTTCAAATCGCCCGTCGCGTCGGTGACGCGGACATCGCCGGACCCCGCGTCCACGTTCAACGAGCCGCGCGTGCCGCTGGCCGTGACGTCCGACGAGGCGACGTCCAGCGTAATGTCGCCGTTCACGTTCGTCGCTGTCATCTTGCCGACCGCGAGGTAGACCGCGATGCGCCGGCCCGCCGGCACCAAGATCCGCAGATCGGCATAGGCTTCGGTGCCGGAGCCATCGCCGCGGATCCGCACGCGGTGGCCGCGCCCGACGGAGCGATGATCGCCTTCATTGAACGTGCCGTCGTCCCGGACCTCGAGATCGGTGCTCGAGTGGCGGCCCATGACGGGATAGATGATGTCGTCGTCCGGATACACGACGCGCAGCGTCTGGCGGCTGCCCAGGGGGCCCGTCTGAACGTCGAGCTTGGACGCATCGGCGCCGCCGCGGGTGACCTCCACGACGACGTCGCCGGCCGGACCGCCCTCCACCCGAACCTGTCCCACCAGGTTGTAGACCGCGACGTTGTCGCCGCTGACGGTGTAGCGCTGGCTCGTTTGGCTTGAAGCGAGAGACGCGGCGACGACAGTCAGGACGCCGCAGAAGATCGTGGTACGCATCGGCAGTTCTCCAGGACGGTTGATGGGGACCGTCTGCCGTACGCGACGGCGTGGTGACGGTTTCGCGAGCGTCCCGAGCTCCGGAACTCCCGGTGCTCAATGGATGGGACGGCGGGCCAAAGGGTTGCAGCCCTCCCCACCCGTTCGCGCAGCGCATTCCCGGGCGGTAACTTCCTCCCCCGCTGAGCGTTTGCACCCGGAGGGAACGTGTCGGACTGGCAAGTCTGGATCGTGTTGTCCGCTCTGCTCTTGGTGGCGGAAATGTTCGCGCCCGGGTTCTGGCTCGCGAGTATCGCGGTCGGGTGCCTCGCCGCCGGGGTCGCGGGGCTACTGCCGATCGGCCTGCTGGGCCAGATCCTGGTGTTCGCGGGGGGCTCATTGGCGAGCCTATTCGGACTGCGTCCGGTGCTGGTGCGGCGCTTCCTCCATTCACGCGGGACGGAGGT
>JBGPNN010000313.1:0-3431 GCA_041487495.1 bacterium | reverse complement strand
CCTCTCCGCGTCCTGGTCCGAGCCCTGCGCCGCGCGCACCCGGGCGATGTTCCCCAACGCGATGGCGGCCACACGCCGGTCGTCCAGCTCGGTTGCGATCGCCAGTTGTTCCGAGAAGTAGCACAGCGCTTCCGCATATCGACCCAGGGCTTCATAGACGTTGCCGGCGTGCCAGACGGCGTGGCTCACGCTGCGGCGGTCGCCCAACTCCTCGGCAATCGCGAGTTGCTGCGTAAAGTAGTCGAGCGCGCGGATGTAGGCGCCTTGCTCCTCGTGGTCGATCCCGATATTGCCAATCGCAACGGCCAAGCCGCGGCGGTTGCCGATCTCCTTGGCAATATGCAAGCTCTCCTCGTGGTATTCGAGGGCGCGTGCATACTCGCCCATCGCCCGGTACACCAAGCCGAGATTGTTGAGGGCGTTCATACCCTCGACGCCTGCCCTCTCACCACGTTCGGTGGCCAGGAGCAGGTGGCGCTCATGACAGGCCAGGGCCGGCTCGTAATCGCCTTGCGCCCAGTGGACGAGGCCCATGTCCCGGAGCGCGTTGCTCATCTCGGTTTCGTCGCCGAGACGCTGCGCAATCTGTCGCTGCAGCGTGAAGCATGCTAAGGCCTTCGTATAGTCGGCCAGCTCGAAATGCACAACGCCCAG
This sequence comes from bacterium, assembly GCA_041487495.1. GTDB lineage: Bacteria > Sysuimicrobiota > Sysuimicrobiia > Sysuimicrobiales > Humicultoraceae > JBGPNN01. The sequence goes on along the minus strand of JBGPNN010000313.1, from coordinate 2,777 downwards.
GTGGCCGACCGACCGGCTGATGCCGCGAGGGAGGCCGAGCTGCTCGAACGTCGCCCGCGCGTGGTCAAAGCAGATGGTCGCATCCGGATACGATCCGCGGAGGCGCAGGATGAAGCCGAGGCCGATCTGACAATCTGCCTGCGCCTCGGCCCCGCCCGCCTGCTGGGCCAGGGCGAGCGCTTGCCGGTAGATTTGTTCCGCGTCCGTCCACCGGCCGGTCCGCTGCCAGATGTCGCCAAGCCGGCGCATGACTATGAGGCGGTCCACCCCGGTCTCCAGCGCCAGCAGGCGATGATAGTAGTTGATGGCGACGTCGTAGGCGTACACGCGTCGCGCCGCCTCGGCCGCGCGCATGTAGTACGGCACCGAGCGCTCCGACATCCCCGCCTGCTCGTAGTGGGTTGCGATCTGCCCACTGACGTCATCCAGGCTGGCCGCCTGCAGGGTCTCGAGCGCCCGGGCGATCTGCCGGTGCAGCCACCGCCGCCGGGTGGCACTCATCGTCCGGTAGGCGACCTCGCGCAGCTTGTCGTGGGCGAAGTCGTAGGCCTCGGCCCCATGTTCGCGGATGATCCGGCGGTGCCAGAGTTCGTCCAGGCAGCGGATCAACGCATCTTCTTCCATACCGGTGACTTCGGCCAGCAGCGGGAACGTGAACGACCGACCGACCGTCGAGGCCACTCCCGCCAGTTCGCCGGCCGCCGGTGAGAGGTGGGCCAACCGCGTGCGGATGACTTCCTGGATCTGTCCCGGCAACGGCGCCGTGCGATCCTCGGTGCCGAGCAGGCCGGCCCGCGCCATCTCGACGATGAACAGCGGATTACCTTCGGTTTCGCGAAACACCCGCGACGCGGCTTCTCCAGTCAGATCTGCGCCCGAGACTGACGACGCGAGTTGGGCCGTGGCGCCGGCATCTAGCGGGACGAGGTCGACTTCCTCCAACGTCCCGGCGTGCCGCCACGACGTGATGACACGCTGCAACGGATGGGCCGCGTCCAATTCCTCAGGCCGCACCGAACCGACCAATAACAATCTGGCGTTCGGATCGTGGCGGGTGAGGTGGTGCACGAACTCCAGGCTCTCCTTGTCGCACCACTGAAGGTCGTCAACGACCACCATGAGTGGCTGATCCGCCAGCATGACACGCCCGAGCGTTTCGAAGAGATGCTGCCGCTGCCACGCCTCGGCAAGCGGCCCCGGCGGCAGCAGGGCGGGGTCTTCTTCGAGCAATTCCGGCAGCAGCCGCGCGACTTCTCGTTTTAGTGGGGCGGTCAGCGCCGGCAGGGGCCGGGCCCTCAGGAGCGCTGTCACCGGCGCATACGCCAGGTCAGCCTCGGCCGCGTAGCAGCGTGCGTGCCGGCTGGAGATGCCCTGCCGGCCGGCCCATTCCAGTAGATCTTCCGCCAGGCGCGTTTTGCCGATACCGGGCTCGCCCCGCAACAGCACGACCCGCGGACGTCCCCCCATAACCGCCCTCCAGGCAGCCTGCAGCCGTTCCCACTCGGGATGGCGGCCGACTAGGGGCGGCGCGGCCAAGGGCTGTGTAGCCGGCCGCGCATCGGCGGCGAGCAGGCGCTCATACGCCTCGCGGGTCTCAGGGCTTGGGGCGACGTCCAACTCGCGCTGAAGCACTGAGGCGCAGGCATGATAGACGCGGACCGCGCCGGTGCGGTCGCCGGTGAGCGCGTGCAGTCGCATCAGCAAGCGGTAGGTGGCTTCTTGCAGCGGGTCGAGGTCGAGCAACCGGCGAGCGTGCCGGATCGCCCCCGCGTAGTCGCGGCGTGCCTCGAGTGCGGCGACCAGGCGGTCAAGGGCCCCCAGGTAGGCCTGCCGCTGCCGCTCGCGTTGAGGGATGATCCAGTCATCGTAGCACTCGGGCAGAAGGTCACCCCGATAGAGGCTGACCGCCTGTTCCAACGCCGACAACGAGGACGCCTGGGCCAGCGTTCGTTCAAACTCCGCGACGTCCAGCGTGAACGGGGCATCCGGACGCCACCGTAGCAGCCGTTCATCGATGGATAGATACTGCTCGACGTTCGGCAGCGCGCGACGCAGTTCGAGAACGAGCTTCCGAAGATTTGTCCTGGCCTGGCCGTCGGGTGAATCGGGCCAAAACAACGCGGCGAGATGCTGACGCGAGAGCGGATCGCCGGCGTGGAGGACGAGATACGCGACCAGCGATTGCACGCGAATTGAGTCCACACCGGATAGCGGCCGATCGCCGTCGGTAATCCGGAATCCGCCGAGCAACTGAATACCTAGGAGTTGTGCCACGCCCTCTCCGGCAACGAAGAGCGTCCCAACCCTCAATAGATTCGCCTGGAGGGACGTTGCTCCTCCGCGGGGTGCGATTAGGGCTGGATCTCGATCGGCGCTCCGCGTCGGGGGACGATTGTACCAATCCGAGCGATTGTCTCGACGCCGCCGGCGTGCAGCGCCCGTTCGAGGGCGGCCGCGCGTTCCGGCGCGGCGGCGATTAATAGCCCGCCTGACGTCTGCGCGTCGGCCAGCAGGATCCGGGTGATCTCGTCGATCTGCGGCGCCCAGTGCACCTTATCCGCGAGCCACTCGAGGTTGCGCGCGGTACCGCCGGCGAGCGCGCCCTGACGGGCTAGATCCGCGGCGCCGTTGAGGACCGGGACCGCCGCAGCCGAGAGGCGCGCGCCGGTGCCGCCGGCGTCCACCATCTCGTGGAGATGTCCCAACAGCCCGACCCCCGTTATGTCGGTGGCCGCATGGACACCGACCTCCATCATGGCCTCCGACGCCGCACGGTT
>JBGPNN010000312.1:0-3437 GCA_041487495.1 bacterium | reverse complement strand
TTTGAACAGACGGTTCTGCGCCGACAACAATAGCAACGGTGTATGTGGATCCGCGTTGAAGTGCTGGTGGATCGTGTTGTGCGGGATGTAGAGCAGGTCGCCCGGGCCGAACTCCCACCGGGTAGACTCCTTGGCGACACGCGCCATGTAGCGCTCGCCGATCTCGGCCTCGACATCCCAGTGCAGGCTGTAGCCTCGCCCCGACATGACGTAGAAGACCTCATCCGCCATGTGCCAGTGCTTCGCCGAACGGCCGCCACCCGGGATCTCCTGCTGGAAGACATCCATGCTGAACGCCCGCACATCGGTTCGCTCAGGCGAGAGGATCACGCGCACGCGCCCATCCCGGGTTGTCTCCCACCGCGTGTCGGACGGTTTGACGACTTTCTTCCGCTCGGCCACACCAGGCGTCCACAACCGTGACCAATCCTCCGGCGGCCCGTATCGATCCGCATCGGCAACGGGGCCACCCCGGCCCTGTTGAATCAGACCCAGGTACATCCAGGTGGCCTTGGCCTTCATGACGAGCGCGACGGCCCGCGCGTTGGGGTCGGCGTTGAAGTGGCGGTGCACGGAGTCGTTGTGCACGACGACCAGGTCGTCCTTCTCCCAGTCGTACCGCTGGCCGTCGTGGATCTCGTAGCCGCGGCCTTCGAGAATGTAGAACGTGGCCTCGTTCTGATGGCCGTGCCCACGGTTTGATCCATCCGGGAACAGTTCCACAAAATGCATCTGGATGGATTGCGTCAGGAAGGGGTCATCGCCCGGTCCAAGGATCCACCAGGTGCGCGATTCCGAGGAATCACCGGAGTGACCGACGCTTGCATCGTCCACGACGGTCCCGGCCGGGCGGACGCGGGGCGCCGCGCGCTGCCGCCGGCGAAATTCCCCGAGCCCATAGTGCTCGGAGGTAATCCCCCGGAGGAACACGCGCCCTTCGAGTTCGCCCACCACGCCACCTCCAGCGAACACTGGTGCTAGATTATTGTAGCATCCTGGATGCTGCGGTCGCTCTCAATACGGTTGACGCAGTCTGATCGGCGCCTCGGCCGCGCGCGCCCTCAGGTTGAGCATTTCCACGAACACGGAAAAGGCCATGGCGAAGTAGACGTAGCCCTTGGGGATGTGCACGTCGAAGCCCTCCGCAATCAAGGTCATCCCGATGAGCAGCAGAAAGCTCAAGGCCAGCATCTTGATCGTCGGATGGATATCCACGAACGTGCTGATCGGGCCGGCCGCCATCATCATGGTGATCACGGCGATCACGATCGCCGCAATCATGACGCCGATCTCGTTCGCCATACCGACCGCCGTGATGACCGAGTCGAACGAGAAGACAATGTCCAGCAGACCGATCTGGATGATCACGCTGGTGAAGGACACGCGGACGCGTGCGGATGAACGTCCCCCGACTCCTTCCAGCTTGTCATGGATCTCGCGGGTGCTCTTGACCAGCAAGAACAAGCCGCCAGCCACCAGGATCACATCCCGTCCGGAAATGTCGTTGCCGAAGATCACAAACAGGGGCGTGGTCAGGCGCAGAATGGCGGATAGCGAAAGCAGCAGCGCGATGCGCGTAAGCATGGCCAGGCCCAGGCCCAGCGCACGCGCGCGGGGCTGCTGGTCGGGAGGGAGTTTGCCGGCGAGGATCGAGATAAAGATGATGTTGTCCACGCCCAGGACGATTTCGAGGACGGTGAGCGTCACGAGTGCAGCCCAGATCTGAGGGTTGGTGATCCAGTCCATGTCTCCGCCTCCCTGGTTCTAATCCTTTCAACATGCGGCGGGTCCAGTACTGCCGGACCGTGCGGCAGCTTCAAGCCGCCGAGGAAGGGGGTTACAGGGCCGCCGAATAAGAGAGGTCGTGCGTCACGATGCGACGCCTTGGCCAGGCAAGGGGGGGAGACCAGAATGATCACCCGACGCGTCGGCATGTGGGCAATCGCGGGGCTCCTCGTGGCTCTCGTGACCTCCCCATGGCCCGCCGGAGCCGGGCCGTCGGGCTCGGGCCTCACGACCGTCGCGGAGATCCTCCGGCTCCATCGACGTGTAGATCATGATGGCGCCTTCGGCCCACGCGCCTGCCTCGAGCCGCGCCTGCCGGTCCGCCTCCTTGTAATTGGGCGCAAATTGACACAGATGGAGCCGATGTTATCGTAGAGAGTACCGATGACGCCGAGACGGGTAACCGTTGACCAACTCGCCGTGATGGTGGCGAATGGGTTCGAGTCTCTCCAAGGCGAGGTGCGGGAGGGCTTTCAACGGCTTAGTAGCCGGCTCGACGCTGTCGAGGCGACCCTCTATGCCCACGACGGCACGCTCCAGGCGGATTCCCGCACCCTGGACTCGCATTCCCGCGTTCTTGATTCGCACTCGATCGCCCTCGAAACACAATCGCGTGTCCTTGAATCGCATTCGCGCAGCCTCGAATCACATTCGCGCAGCCTCGAATCACATTCGCGCAGCCTTGAATCACATTCGCGCAGCCTTGAATCACATTCGCGTAGCCTTGAAAGGATCGAACGGAAGCTCGACAGCGTCATTGAACTCATCGACGATCACAGCACCAGATTGAGGCGACTGGAGGAGTCAAACCCGCGGTCCTGAAGGGAGGGTGGTAGCAGCGCTCTAAGCGACCACGAGCCCCTGAACCGACTGCTGCGAGAATCGCTGCGGCCAGGGCAGTTCGAGACGTTCCCAGTTCATCCCGGCGTCTCGCGAGCGAAAAACCCCGCGGTTATTCGCCGCATAGACGACATGCGGCTCGTCAGGCAGCGTTGCAAGAAAGCTAATCGTGGTGCCCTTCGGCTCAGGGAACCCGTCGCGGACGGCTTCCCAGTCGCCGCTGCCCTTCCGCACATAGATGAACGAAGTCGCTCCCGGCGCCGAGTACGCGCGCGCGGGGCCTGAGGCCGCGGAGACGACCACCGTCTCGGGATCCGCGGGATCGACCGCCACGCCAAACAGGTACGTGTGGCGCAGCCCCGACTCGTTGTTGTCCCAACTGCGGCCCCCGTCGCGACTCTCATAGTACCCGTCACCGGCGGCGGAATAGAGCCGTCCGCGCGCGTGCGGGTGCAGCGCCAGCGTGTGAGTGTCATACGGCCCGTCCGGCGCGCGATCAAGCCAGGTGTCTCCACCATCGAGGGAGCGGATGAGCGCTCCGGCCTCGATGGCCACGTAGACGCGACGCGCGTCGTGAGGATCGACCCCGATCCACCGCACGTGGTGGGTCTCGGGCCGCGGAGGAAAGCTCCAGGTGGATGCTGAGGGCAGGCCGGCCAGTGCTTTCAGCTCCGTCCACGTGTCACCGCTGTCCGTCGAGCGGAACACGGCGCTCGGCTCCGTCCCAGCGTAGACCGTGCCGGGGCGTCCCCTCTCGCCACCCGCGACGGCGACCGCGGTGACCTGCGCCCAGGCGATGCCCTTCCCCGCCG
>JBGPNN010000311.1:0-3455 GCA_041487495.1 bacterium | reverse complement strand
CGAAGGAGGCTGCCCGCACCGGCAAGACGGTACGGGAGATCGCGCAGGCGCGCACGAAGCTCACCGCAGCGCAACTGGAAGAGATCCTCAACGCCGCGGCCATGACCGAACCCGGCGTACGCGGCATCCCAGGCGGAGGGTAACAGATGGTGATCCGACGGCTACACGACGAGCGCGGGGCGGCGGTGTTGGGACCTACACTGCGACGCGACCCCTGGTGGTTGGAGATCTTACCGACGATCGCGCTGCTGGGGGGGTTCGCGATTTACGCGACGTGGGCCGCGCTGCAGAATGCGCACTATTTTGCGGCGCCCTACCTCTCGCCCTTTTACTCGCCCTGCCTGTCCGAAAACTGCGCGCACGTCTCGCTGCCGCTCGTAGGCCGGTGGTGGACGCTATCTCCGGCATTTTTGGTCTTGTGGATCCCCGGTGGGTTCCGGGCAACCTGCTACTACTACCGCAAGGCCTACTATCGAGCCTTCTTCTGGGCGCCGCCCGCCTGCGCCGTGCCGGACCGACCCAAGACCTATACCGGTGAGACCCGCGCGCCCTGGCTCTTGCAGAACCTGCACCGCTACTTCTTCTGGCTGTCCATCCTCGTTGTCGCGTTCCTGTGGTGGGATGTCTTGATGGCGTTTCGCTTTCCCAGCGGGTTTGGGGTCGGGGTGGGGACCCTGGTCCTGTTGACGAGCGCGTTCCTCCTGTCACTGTACACCTTCTCGTGTCACTCGTGCCGCCACATCTGCGGCGGAGCGGTCGACGTGTTCTCCCGGTCACCGCAGCGAGGACGGTTGTGGCATTTCGTCACACGGCTAAACGAGCGTCACGGCGCCATCGCGTGGGCGAGCCTGGTCGGCGTCGGGCTCGCCGATCTCTACGTCCGGCTGGTTTCGATGGGGATCATCACCGACGTGAGGATCTTCTAATGACGGACCGGCAATACGAAACGCACGATTACGACGTGCTGGTCATCGGCGCCGGCGGCGCCGGGTTACGTGCCGCTATCGAAGCCGCCGCCCAAGGCGCGCGCACCGCCATCGTCTGCAAGTCGTTGCTAGGTAAGGCGCACACCGTCATGGCCGAGGGCGGCATCGCGGCCGCGCTCGGCACCGTGTGGGCCGAGGACAACTGGTCTGTGCACTTCCGCGACACGATGCGCGGCGGCAAGCTGATCAACAACCCTCGCATGGCGGAGATCTTCGCGAGAGAGGCGCCCGAGCGAGTCCTGGAACTCGAAGAATGGGGCGCAGTCTTCGATCGGACCAAAGACGGCCTGATCCTGCAGCGTGACTTTGGCGGGCACCGCTACGCCCGGCTGGCACACGTCGGCGATCGCACGGGGCTGGAATTGATTCGCACCCTGCAATACCGGCTCATCTACCTGAATGTGGACGTCTTCATGGAGTGCACGATCACGCGGCTGCTGACCGACGGCAACCGGGTCAGCGGCGCCTTTGGCTATCGGCGCGCCACCGGCGGCTTGATGGTGTTTCGGTGCCCGGCCGTCGTGTTGGCCACGGGCGGGTTCGGGAAGGTCTGGAAGTACACGTCGATGTCCTGGGAAAGCACGGGCGATGGGATTGCACTCGCGGTCGATGCCGGCGCGGACCTCATCGACGTGGAGATGGTGCAGTTTCACCCGACCGGCATGGTCTGGCCTCCCAGCGCCCGCGGCATCCTCGTGACCGAGGGGGTCCGCGGCGATGGCGGCATCCTGCGCAACGCCCCGGGCCAGCGGTTCATGTTCGATCACATTCCGGAGTTCTTCCGCGCGGAAACCGCGGACACCATGGAGGAGGCCGAACGCTGGCGCACCGACAAGAAGAACAACCGCCGGCCTCCCGAGTTGCTCCCCCGCGATGAGGTGACGCGCGCCATCTACGCCGAGGTCAAGGCCGGTCGCGGGAGCCCGCACGGGGGCGTCTTCCTTGATATCGCCACGCGGCGCTCCGCTGAGGACATCAAGAAGCGGCTGCCGTCAATGTACCACCAGTTCAAGAAACTGGCGGGTCTCGATATCACGAAGGAACCGATGGAAGTGTACCCCACGTGTCACTACAGCATGGGCGGCGTGCGTGTGAATGCGGATACGGCCGCCTCCACACTGCCCGGTCTCTTCGCCGCCGGTGAAGTTGCGGGTGGCCTGCACGGTGCGAACCGCCTCGGCGGCAATTCGCTCTCCGATCTCGTCGTCTTCGGCCGGCGGGCCGGACTGCATGCGGCTCAGTACGTGAAGACGCTTGCCGCCCGACCGGCGGCCGATCTCAACCAGGCGGAGGACGCGGCCCGGATGCTCCTGGCCCCGCTGGAGCGCAGCGGGGACGAGAACCCCTACGACATCCAGCGCGCGCTGCAAGAGTGCATGCAGGAGTACGTCGGCATCTACCGCGACGAGGCGGGACTGAAGAAGGCCCTCGGTGAGATCGCCACCCTCAACCGTCGCACGCAGCAGGTGCGTGTCAGCGGGACCGCCGCGTACAACCCTGGGTACCATCTCAGCCGCGATCTCTACTCGATGCTCACGGTGGCCGAAGTCGTCACAAGGGCGGCGTTGGAACGCCAAGAGACGCGTGGCGGTCACAGTCGCGTGGACTTTCCCAACGTCGATCCCATCTGGGGCAAGCGGAACGTCATCGTGAAGAAGATCAACGGCCAGTTCCAGCTGACGAATGCGCCGGTGCCCCGGATGTCCGAGGATCTCACGCCCCTGCTGGAGGAGAAGCGGTAATGGCAACCCCCGATCGCAACCTGCGGGTCTGGCGCGGCGACGCCGGCGGCGGAGAATTTCACGACTACACGGTGCCGGTCTTTGAAGGCATGGTCGTGCTGGACGCCCTGCACCACATCCAGGCGACCCAGGCCCCGGATCTCGCCGTGCGGTGGAACTGCAAGGCCGGCAAGTGCGGCTCATGCAGCGCCGAGGTGAACGGCCGGCCCTGTCTGACGTGCATGACAGCGGTGGACGCCCTGCCGGCCGATACTCCCGTCGTCGTCACACCGATGAAGGCGTTCCCGGTGATCAAAGACCTCGTCACCGACGTGTCCTGGAATTATGAGAAGGCCAAGGAGGTCCCACCGTTCGCCCCGGGGCCGAAATCGGCCGATGGCACACGTCGGATGTTTCAGGAGGACATCGACCGGGTGCAGGAGTTCCGCAAGTGCATCGAGTGCTTCTTGTGTCAGGATGTGTGCCACGTCATCCGAGACCACGAGGACAACAAACCGAAGTTCGCCGGCCCCCGCTTCTTTGTGCTGCTCGCGTCACTGGAAATGCACCCGCTCGACACGGGCGATCGGACCGAGCAGATCAAACAGGATGCGGGCATCGGCTTCTGCAACATCACCAAGTGCTGCACCGAGGTCTGCCCCGAAGACATTCACATCACCGACAACGCCATTATTCCGCTCAAGGAGCGCATCGTGGACCGCTACTACGACCCGGTGCTCTGGTTGTG
>JBGPNN010000310.1:0-3465 GCA_041487495.1 bacterium | reverse complement strand
TATCCGTCGAGCACCAAGTCCGGCTTCCCATTGACGGCGAAGCGCTCGAAGGCACCTTGAGCATCCCCGCTGCGGCCCGCGGGATCGTGGTATTCGCGCATGGCAGCGGCAGCAGCCGGCATAGTCCGCGCAACCGCTTCGTCGCCGGCGCGCTGTGCGGCGCGGGTCTGGCCACCCTGTTGGTGGATCTGCTGACACCCGGGGAGGAGACCCTCGACCCTGCGGACGCGCCAGCTGCGGTTTGACATCACCCTGCTGGCCCGCCGCCTCGGCGACGTTACCGGATGGGCGACGACGTCACCGTCCACCCGGCATCTCGCCCTCGGCTACTTCGGCGCGAGTACCGGCGCCGCGGCCGCGCTGGTCGCTGCGGCGGCGCGCCCCGAGGTGGTGCGCGCGATCGTCTCGCGCGGCGGACGGCCCGACTTGGCGGGCGAGGCGTTATCCCGCGTACGGGCGCCAACGCTGCTCATCGTCGGCGGAGACGACGTCCCCGTCATCGGGTTGAACCGAGATGCGATGCGTTACCTGATGGTCGAGAAGGAACTGGCGATTGTCACGGGCGCGACGCATCTATTCGAAGAGCCCGGAGCGCTCGAAGAGGTCGCACGGCTCGCCGCCGGCTGGTTCTCGCGATATCTCTCTGGCCCGCCCGCGTAGCGGCGCCGCTACGCGACGTAGCCTTGGAGCCGCTTTGTCCGATCCTGCAGCCGCAGCTTGCGCAGGGCCTGCAGTTCGATCTGCCGGATCCGCTCGCGCGTGATCCCGTACGTGCGTCCCACTTCGGCCAGCGTGTGGGGGCGGCCGTTCTCCAGGCCGAACCGTAGCGCCAGCACTCGGCGTTCGCGCGGTGCCAGCGCGGCCAGCGCATCTTTCATATTGTCCCTGAGGGCCGCGAGCACGGCCTCGTCCTCGGGCCCCAGGTGCTCGCGGTCGGCGACGAAATCGCCGAGCGACGAGTCGGTATCCTCGCCGACCGGCGCATCGAGTGACACCGGCTCCTGAATCATCATCAGGGTCTCGCGGACCTGACGTACCGGGATCCGCGCCGCGCAGGCGATCTCGGCGGGCGTGGGATCCCTGCCCAGAGCGTGCCGCATTTCCTGCGCGGTCCGCGCGAGCTTGAGCATGACCTCCCGGATGTGAGCCGGCAGACGTATCACGCGCGACTGGTCGGTGACCGCGCGGGAGACAGCCTGGCGGATCCACCAGGTCGCGTACGTGCTGAATCGGACCCCCCGGCGCCAGTCGAACTTCTCGGCGGCCCGTATCAGGCCGCGGTTGCCCTCCTGAATCAGGTCGAGGAAGGGAACGCCACGTCCCACGGCCTTTCTCGCGGCGGCTACCGTGAGGCGTAGGTTGGCCTCGATGAGCCGGCGCCGGGCGTCGCGGTCGCCGCGCTCAGCCCGGCGGGCCAGGTCGATCTCTTCGGCGGGTGTAAGGAGTGGGATCTTGTGGATTTCCCTCAGGTAGAGACGAACGGAATCCTTGACCGCCGGCTCATCAACCGGGGCCGCGCTCGTCTTCACATCGCGCCGGTTCGGAGCGTCGTCATCGCCGGCGGGCACCACGTCGGCCATGCGCACCAGCAGACGCGCGCTGCGCCGTCCGGAGATCGGCGCCGTCATGATGGCTCAGCCTCCTCGCGTGCGCCTTACAACGTACCCCGCAATCGTGGATCCAGGGCGTCCCGCATGCCGTCGCCCAGGAAGTTGAACGCCAGCATCGTGACCACGATCGCCATCCCCGGGAAGAAGACCAGGTGCGGCGCGACCCGCAAAACTTCGGTCGCGTCAGAAGCCAGCGAGCCCCACGAGGCCATCGGCGCCTGCACGCCCAGGCCGATGTACGAGAGGAACGCCTCGACGAAGATCGCCTGTGGGACGGAGAGCGTCATGGTCACGATAATCGGGCCCATGGTGTTGGGGACGATGTGCCGCAGCAGGATGCGCGGTGTGCTCACGCCCAGCGCCCGGGCCGCCTCGACGAACTCGCGTTCGCGCAGCGACAGCACCTGGCCGCGCACAATGCGCGCCATGGTCAGCCAGTAGACTGTACCGAGCGCGATGTAGATGTTGACCAGGCCGGGCTTCAGCACGACCATCAGCAGGATGACCCACAGCAAGAGCGGGACACCGTAGATGATGTCTACGGTCCGCATCATCAGGTTATCGACCTTGCCGCCCGCGTACCCGGAGATCGCCCCGTAGGGCACGCCGATGACCACGTTGACGAAGCTAGCCACAAAGCCGATCGACAGCGAGATCCGTGCCCCGTAGAGCACGCGGGTCAACAGGTCGCGGCCGAGCTCGTCGGTGCCGAACCAGTGCGCGCGGCTCGGTCCCTCGAAGATGTGGTCGAAGTCCTGGTCGCTGTACGCGTACGGCGACAGGAACGGCCCGACGATCGCGGCCGCGACGAGGAACAGCGTGATCCACAGGCCGACCATCGCGGCGCGGTTCTTGCGCAGCCGACGCCAGACGTCGGCCCAGAAGCCTATGCTGGGCGGCTCATGGCTTGCGATAGTTGCCCTGCCGCTACGCGCCTTGCTGGCCGGCGCTTCTGCCAGGTCAGTCGAACCGGATGCGCGGATCGACGAAGCCATAGGCCACGTCCACGACGAGATTCATGAAGACGAGGAAGACGCTGTAGAAGACCGTCGTTCCCATGATGACCGTGTAATCCCGGTTGTAGATCGAGGTCACGAAATGGCGCCCGAGCCCCGGGATCGCGAAGATGCGCTCGACCACGAACGACCCCGTCAGTATCGCCGCGGTGATCGGGCCCAGGTACGTCACCACCGGAATGATCGCGTTCTTCAGCGCGTGCCGGTAGGTCACGACGATCTCGGCCAGACCCTTGGCGCGCGCGGTGCGCACGTAGTCCTGCCGGATGACCTCGAGCATGCTCGATCGGGTGAGGCGCGCGATGAAGGCGGTCGGGTACATTCCCAGCGCGACCGCGGGCAGCAGGAGATGCGCCGGCGTCCCCCAACCCCCGGCTGGCAGCACGTGCAGGCGAAGACCGAACAGGTAGATAAAGAGCGTCGCCAGCAGGAACGATGGGATCGAGACGCCCAGCAGCGCCCAGAACATCGAAAAGTAATCCGAGAACGAGTACTGCCGGAGCGCCGAGATCAGCCCCGACGGGACGCCTACCGCCAGGGCGAACAGTAGGGCCAGCACACCCAACTCGGCAGAAACCGGAAACCCCTGCCGGATGATGTCATTGACGGTCAGGTCTTCATATTTGAACGATGGCCCCAGGTCGAAACGCAGCAGGTTGTGCAGGTAGTCGACGTATTGCCTCCAGAGCGGATCGTTCAACCGGTAGCGGACCGCCAGGTTGCGCAGGATCTCGGGTGGGAGCTGCTTTTCCGCCGTAAATGGCCCGCCCGGGATGGCCTTCATCAAGAAAAAGGTCATCGTGCTGACCACCCAGATGACCAGCAGCATGGAAAGCATG
>JBGPNN010000309.1:0-3466 GCA_041487495.1 bacterium | reverse complement strand
GGTGGACGAGCGCGGTCTGCGGCGCCAGGGTCATCAGTGATGCGATGGCCGAGCGTGCGCGATCGGCGGTGAGCGCTTCCAGGGTCTCGGCCAGAGAGAACAGCACCACAACCGCGGCCGCCTCTTCCCACTGGTCGATCGCTGCGGCCCCAATCGCGGCGACAGCCATGAGAATGTTCATATCCAGAGTCCGCGACACCCGCAGCGCCAACCATCCCCGCCGGGCGATCGGGAAGCCGCCGATGAGGGCGCCAAGGCCAAGCAGCGCCTCCGCGACGGCTTCAGGCCCACCCAACAATCGGACCAGGAACCCTATACCGGCAACCACGGCACTGGCGACGGTCAGCCTCACCTGGGGCCGTGAAAACAGCGGGGGATCGGGTTTCCGCTCCTGGGCCACGTCGTACCCCGCATCGCGGATTGCCGTGACCATCTGTTCGCGCGTGACCACGCCAGACTGATAGGTCACCCGCGCACGGGCGCTGGCGTAGGCGATGGTAGCTAACTCGACGCCTGGGAGGCGCCGAAGGCTGCGTTCGATCGTGACCGCACAGTCCGCGCAGTCCATGCCGCGGATCAGGAATTGCTGGGTGTCACTCGTCGACATGCCGGAAACCCTCCGCCAGGAGATTCGTGATGTGGTGGTCGTCGAGCGAGTAGTAGATCATGCGCCCCTCGCGGCGCGCCTTCACGACGCGGGCGGTGCGCAGGAGCCGGAGCTGATGCGAGATCGCCGACAGCGACATGCCCAGGAGGTTGGCGAGATCGCACACGCACAGCTCGCGGCGCGAGAGAGCATCGAGGAGACGCGTGCGCGTGGGATCGCCAAGCAGCGCGAACGTCTGGGCGAGGGCAGCATACACGGCATCGGATTTCATCCGCCGGCGGACGTCCCGCACCGCGACTTCGTTCACCGCGTAGACTTCACAGACATCGCGGGTAACCTGGGCAGTGGCCATCGTCCCTGAACCTCCGATTATTGAGCAACTATTCAAGTCTCATTCTATCCTACCCCCCGGACGTTGCCAATCCGGGGAACGACCGGTGGCACGGCATATACTGGGTTTGCGATGATCGATAATCTGCATACACAATGGCACCGACTCGACCGAGCGATGCTCAGTCGGATGCGCGCACACGGCATTGACCTGCTGCGGATCGCCCTGGCGATCGTTTTTGTCTGGTTTGGCGCGCTGAAGCTCATAGGGCGCAGCCCGGTGGCCGACCTCGTGGCGACGAGCGTCTACTGGGTCAAACCAGAAGTGTTCGTCCCCTTGCTGGGCCTGTGGGAAGTCGCCGTCGGGCTGGGACTGCTGCTCGGCGTGGCGTTGCGTCTGGTGCTCTTCCTGTTCTGGTTGCAGATGGCCGGGACGTTTCTGGTGCTCGTGTTGCGTCCAGAACTGGCCTTCCAGTCAGGAAACCCCTTGCTCCTGACGGTGACGGGGGAGTTTGTGATCAAGAACCTCGTGCTGATCGCCGCAGGTCTGGTGGTCGGTAGTACAGTAGCACGGCAGTCAGTCGAGCCAAAGCGATCGTGACATGGACACCTACAATTGGCGCGCCAGGGTATCTTCGACCGCCCGAAACCACTCTTGGGTGTTGGTCACGACGCCAGGAAACTTCCGAACGATGCGGCCTGCTTGGTCCACAAAGAATGTTTCGGGCACCCGGTCAGCCCGTAGGCGCGATAGACCATGTTGTCCCTGTCCCGCACCTGAGGATATGTCGTCTTCGTCTCTCGAAGGAATCGCAGCGCCTCCGGTATCAAGTCTTGCACATCGACTCCGAGTACGATCACTCCTCGATCCCTGTAACGCTGCCAGGTCGCCTCGATGATCGGGGCCTCATCCCGGCACGGGATGCACCACGATGCCCAGAAGTTGATCACGACCACCCTGCCCCGGAGCGACGTCAGGTCGAGGGTCCCCTCCGCATCAAGCAGGGGCAATATGAACCGCGGGGCTTCTGGGGTCTCGCCTCGGGCCAGCGCCGCCGTGATCGAAGCCGGACGATTCGTCCGAACTGTCACGAAGACCAGCGCGCCAACGACGCCGATCAACGCTGCCCAGAAGCAAGAATCTCTGCCAGAAGAGTGACACGGTTACCGGGACGGCGGAGCCAGAATCTTCACGGGGACATCGAAATCGTAATCGCGCGAGAGCATGTAGTGCCCGGGGGCGATCATGGCTTCCCGAACGATCCGGCGGGTCTTCTCCTGGACCCAGACAACGTACCGCGCGCTCGCTCCCGCCGACTTGAGGACGAAGACCACCGGTTGAACCGGAGTGTCGTCTATGAGCTCGCCGGCTCCGAAGACCACATGATCAGCGTTCTGGGCGAAGGTGAAATTGGGAAACGCGAATGGTACATCTGACAACTTGCGCCAGCCCCCTCCTTCATTGATGAAACGCCCATCGCCAACGATGATGCTTTCCAGCCCGCCGATGACCTGATAATGCATCGCATCGGGGGCGGCAAACTCGGAGAACACCACGACGTGCCCGCTGCGGCCGTCAGTCAGGTCCTGTGCCTGGCGCATGGTGCGGAGGTGGTTCATCGTGGCGTCCGCCTGCCGGAGGAGCGCGAACGCGCGCGGGTCGGTGGGCGGGCTGATCGGTGCACCCCCTTCCCAGTCGCGCTCCGCGAGATAGATGAATGCCGTGTCCTCTGTTCCGCGACGCCTCACCGTCACGGTAATCATCCACGGCCCGCGGGTGCTGATGTACGCGCCTCTGAGGACAAACCGTCCGTCTCCCTGCGGCTCGGCCTCCGCGGTCGCGGTCCCGAGATTCTCGATCAGCGGCCTGAACGCATACCGCACACGCGCATCCGCCACCGGCGCCCCCTGCTGATCGGTCAATCGGAGGTCGAACGTGTTCTCGCCAACCTGATACGGGTCGATGAGCAGGCGCGCGTCGATGCCTCCGGCCCGCCTCACCAGCACAAATGGCTGCCCGGTCGGTGTGAGAGCTCGGACCTGCCGGCTCGTGGGCAACAAGGCCAGGGTCGCTGCCGCAACGGCGATCGCAACGATCAGCAGGAGCTCAAGCCGAGTCAACCGGAAAAAGCGCCGCTGCAGACTAACCACCGACGCCGCGTCCCTCAGGCTTCTCGCGGCCTCGACGAGTCGCGGACGCATCACCAGCAGGTTGACGGCGGCGATCCCCAACAACGGAATGAGCAGGGCGATCTTGACCGCCAGCGTGCGGCCATAGGACGTGGTCGTGACCGCGTTCAGGTCTGGGACATTGACCCACGCGGCGTAGACGCCGGTCATGATCAGCGCGGCAACGCTGGCGAGCGCCATGTTTGAGAACCGCCGTGCAAATGGCCCGAGGATCCGGGCGCTGTCTGACGCGTCCATACGTGCCAGCGTGGGCGCGAACACCATGGCCAGATACGCCAGACCCCCGACCCACACCAACGCACCTGATAGATGCAGCCAGTCGGCGATGAACGGGAGCAT
>JBGPNN010000308.1:0-3476 GCA_041487495.1 bacterium | reverse complement strand
CGGGAACCGTGCGCGCCGTGGTGACAGGTGCACGGCAGGTAACGAGCTTCAGCGTCCACGCCGCAACGGGCCGGATCGCGTTCAGCGCCGCCGATCTCGACACGCCCGCGGACGTGTACGCGTGCGCCGGAGACGGGTCCGCCGAGGAACGGTTCACACGCGTGAACGCCCAACTCTTGGCCGGCATCGCTCTGCCACGCGTCGAGCGCCGCGTCTTCCACAGCCCGCACGGCGGGACGATTGACGGGTGGCTTTTCCTGCCCACGACGGGCGCGAAGCCGGCGCCCCTCCTGTTGGACATTCACGGCGGGCCGCACAGTTTCATGGGCAACGCGTTCTCGCCGACCTACTTCTACCGGTACACACTGGCGTCGCGCGGGTGGGCGATCCTGGCCCTCAACCCCACTGGATCCGGATCGTATGGGAAGCAGTTTGCGCACGGCATCAGGACCCGGTGGGGCGAATACGATATGCTCGAGCAGATGGCGGCCGTGGATGCGCTGATCGCGGACGGGATCGCGGACGGCGAACGGTTGGCAATCGCGGGCGCCTCGTACGGCGGTTTCATGTCCTCGTGGATCATCACGCACACCGACCGGTTTCAGGCCGCCGCCATCGACGCGCCGGTCTCGAACCTGGAGTCGTTTCACGGGACATCCGATGTCGGCATCTGGTTTACCCCGTTCGAAATGCGAGACGGCTTGATCGCCAACCGCGAGACGTACAGGCGCCTGTCGCCGATCCACTATGTCGAACGTGTGACGACGCCGACACTGATCCTGCACGGCGAAGCCGACGACCGGTGTCCTATTAGTCAGGGCGAGGAACTGTT
Source organism: bacterium (assembly GCA_041487495.1). GTDB lineage: Bacteria > Sysuimicrobiota > Sysuimicrobiia > Sysuimicrobiales > Humicultoraceae > JBGPNN01. The sequence goes on along the minus strand of JBGPNN010000308.1, from coordinate 2,644 downwards.
CGCCGGTCTCGTCGCGGCCGGGCGGGTCCCGGTCGAGTTCGTCCGGTATCCCGGCGGGAGCCATGGGTTCATCCTGAACGGGCGCCCGAGTCATCGTGTGGATTTCACCCGTCGGGTCACCGACTGGGTCGAACGGTACGCCGGCGATCCCCGGCGGTGAGGGCGGGGCCTGATGGGGAAGTACGTTCTCCGCCGGCTGATCTTGCTCGTGCCCACGCTGCTGGGCATCTCCGCGCTTGTCCTGGTGCTGATGCGGCTGCTGCCGGGCAACGCGGTCGACGTGCTCATCGGGACCGAGATCTCGTTGGGGCCGGAGCAGCGCCGGGCGCTCTACCGGCTCTTCGGGCTGGATGCGCCGATCTACCTGCACTACCTCCGATGGCTCGGTGAGGTCCTGCGCGGCAACCTCGGCTTCTCCCTTCGCACCTCCGAGCCGATGACCCGGGTCTTGATGCAGCGGCTGCCGATCACCGCGGAACTGGCCTTCCTGTCGATCTGCCTCTCGTGGGTCCTGGCCATTCCCCTGGGCGTGCTGTCCGCGGTGCGACGGCACGGCGCGCTCGACTTTTTCTCGCACATCGTCGGGCTGCTCGGTCTGTCGGTGCCCAACTTTTGGCTCGCGACGATGCTGCTGCTCGTGACATCGTTGTACCTGGGCTGGCAGCCTGCGCTGATCTGGGTGAGCCCGTTCAAAGATCCGCTGGCCAACCTGGAGCAAATGCTCCTGCCCGTCGTCTCGCTGAGCGCGGTGCTCATGGCCGTCATCATGCGGATGATGCGGTCGTCGATGCTGGAGGTGCTCGGTCAGGATTACGTCCGGACGGCACGGTCGAAGGGTTTGCGAGAGCGTGTCGTGCTGATCCGCCACGCGTTCAAGAACGCGGCGATCCCCGTCATCACCGTGCAGGGTATTCAGGTCGGGTACCTGCTCGGTGGGGCAGTCGTCATCGAGCAGATCTTCGGCATGCCCGGCATCGGCTGGCTGATCCTGAACGGGATTTACCAGCGAGATTACCCGGTGGTCCAGGCTGGCGTGCTCTTCGTGGCCGTCGTGTTCGTACTCGTCAACCTGCTGGTCGACTTGATCTATGCGTATCTCGATCCCCGGATCCAGTATGACTGAGGCGCGCTGAACGATGGCCACTGGGACGACGGGGGCGATGACGCCCGCTCTGGCGGTGCGTCAGACGCGGAGCCGATTCGCCGAAGTCACGAGACATGTGATCAGGCAGCCCGTCGGCATGGTAGGGGTGCTCCTCGTCCTGGTCTTCATCGTGCTGGCGCTCGCGGCGCCGCTGATCTCGCCGTTTAATCCCCTCGCCCAGCCGTCCAAGCGGCTCCTGCCTCCGGGCGGCCAGCACCTGCTCGGCACGGACGAGTTCGGCCGTGATGTGTTGAGCCGGATCATCTACGGCTCTCGCGTATCGTTCCAGGTCGGCATTATCTCCGTCGGAATCGCGCTGGTCATTGGGGGATCGCTTGGGCTGGTCTCCGGCTACTATCTCGGGTTGGTCGACAGCCTGGTCGGGCGCCTGATCGACATCATGTTCGCGTTCCCCAGCGTGATCCTGATCATTGCCATCTCAGGTGTGCTGGGGCCGAGCATGACCACGGCGATGATCGCGATTGGCATCGTGTACTCACCGATCTTCGCCCGCATCGTGCGCGGGCCCACGCTGGTCGTCATGCAGCAGCAGTATGTGGAAGGGGCGCGGGCCTTTGGCGCCGGTTGGGCGCGGATCATGGCCCGGTATGTCCTGCCCAACATCGCGGCGCCCGTGATCATCCAGACCACGCTCTCATTTTCGACGGCGATCCTCAGCGAGGCCACGCTCTCGTTCCTTGGATTGGGCACGCAGCCGCCGGATCCGTCATGGGGCACAATGCTGGGGTCGGGCCGCAAGTTCATGGAGTTGGCGCCCTGGGTGGCGGTGTATCCCGGGCTGGCGATTGCGCTCGCGGTGCTGGGTCTGAACCTGCTGGGCGACGCGCTGCGGGACTCGTTGGATCCGCGGCTGCGGCGCGGCCTGTCGTAACCAGGTTACCGGAGGGGTGTGCATGTTGATCGGTTATGTGAGTGACGAGTGGTACGTGGCGGTCGCCGACGCGCTTGTAGAGTTTCAACGCGATGGGCGCAGCACCGTCGTGCGGTCGACGCCGCGCGGCGCCGTCTACGCGGATCTGGCGCCGGGCGAGTACCGGGTCACCCTGGTGAAGGACGGATTTGGGTCGAAGAGTGGGACGATCCGCATCCCCGACGCGAGCCCCTATCAGTTTCGGCTCCTCTCAGACTGTCTGCTGGGATATGCGTGGCCCAAGTGGGTGCGGTCGGGTGAAGTGTCGGAGTTTCGCGTGCACGCGCTTGAACCCTACCGCCTCAGCTTGTGGCGGTACGGGTGGAAGAAGGAGTTCGTGCGGCTCCTGGGCTGGTTCGACGAGCACGGCCCCCGGGCGGTCATGCAGATCACGCCCGATGGCGACTACACGCAGACCGGTGTGCGCTGGAACACGATCGGCTACGGCAGCCTGCACCACGCGCAACTGGTTTCGGCGCCCGAGCGTTCCGGTCTCTACTACTTTCACGCGAAGGGTGAATCGGGGCGATTCTTTTCGTTCCCGTGGGTGGTGGCGCCGGGAAAACCAT
>JBGPNN010000307.1:0-3481 GCA_041487495.1 bacterium | reverse complement strand
GTGGAAATGGCCGTTGACGCCGACGGCCGCATCCTCGGCGTGCGGGGCAAGATCATCGCCGACATCGGCGCGTATTTCTTCCCGGCCACGGCCGGCCCCCTGGTGACGACGTGCATGCTCCTGACGGGCTCGTATGCGATCCCGGCGTCGCAGGTCGAATTGCTCGGGGTGGCGACCAACAAGGTGCCCACCGCGCCCTATCGCGGCGCCGGACGGCCCGAGGCCGCCTATGTCGTCGAGCGGATGATCGAACTGGTGGCGCGCGAGACCGGTATCGATTCCATCGAGCTGCGGCGCCGCAACTTCATCCCAGCCGACCGGTTCCCGTACACGACGCCGTTGGGGTTTGTCTACGACTCGGGTAACTATCACCAGGCGCTCGATCACGCCCTGGCCGCGTTCGACTACACGCGCCGACGGGAAGAACAACAGCACGCCCGGGCCCAGGGCCGGCTGGTCGGGATCGGGATCGGGGTCTACGTCGAGCGGGCCGCCGGTGCCCCCTGGGAGAGCGCGGCGGTCGCCGTCGACCCCGGTGGCCGCGTGATCGTCCGGCCGGGCTCGAACTCACACGGACAGGGACACGAGACGTCCTTCGCGCAGATCACGGCCGACGCGCTCGGCATCGATCCGCACGCGGTTGTCGTCGAGCACGGTGATTCGGCCATTGTGCCCCGAGGGGTTGGGACGTTTGGCAGCCGGTCGACGACCGTCGGCGGTTCGGCCCTGGTCGTCGCGCTCGACAAGGTGCGCGAGAAAGCCACGCGGATCGCGGCCCACCTGCTTGAGGCGTCGCCGGGCGATATCGAGTGGGATGCGGGCCGGCTGCGCGTACGCGGGACCGATCGCTCGGTGGCCTGGCCGCAGGTCACCGCGGCAGCCTACGACCCGACGAAGCTCACTCGCGACATCGAGATGGGGTTGAACGCCTCGGGCTACTTCACGCTGCCCGGGCCGGTCTTTCCGTTCGGCGTCTACGCCGCCGCGGTCGAGATCGACCGCGAGACCGGGCAGGTCCAGGTCCTCAAGTTTGTGGCCATCGACGACGCGGGACGCATCGTCAACCCACTATTGGCCGAAGGCCAAGTATTTGGCTCTACCGTTCAAGGGCTGGGTGAGTCGCTCGTCGAGGAAGTGATCTACGACGAGGACGGGCAGCCCCAGACGGCGACGTTCGCGGACTACGCGATCCTCCGCGCCCCCGATGTCCCGCTGCTGTACAGCGAGTTTGTGGAGACGCCTTCTCCCTTCAACCCGCTCGGCGCGAAGGGCATCGGCGAGTCGGGGAGTATCGGGACGCCGGCGACCATGGCGAACGCCGTCGCCGACGCGCTGGCCCCGCTGGGGATCCGGCACGTCGATGTCCCATACACGCCGGCGAAGATGTGGCGGCTGATCAATGACGCGAGCGATTCATAACCTCCGCCTGATCAGCCGCACGCCGTACGGCCCCACGGGCGCGGGGCAGGTGCTCGTCGACCGGGGTTTCGCCTACATCGCGCCGATGAAGGATGTCGGCACGACCATCGTCGACGTCCGCAACCCCAAGGCGCCGAAGGTCGTCGCGCAACTCACGGTTCCGGCGAACACGCACTCGCACAAGGTGCAGGTGGCCGGCGACCTCATGGTGATCAACCACGAGAAACTGCCCTCGTCTACGGGCGCCGACTTTAGCGCCCGCGAGTTCAGCGGCGGCGTCGGCATCTATGATATCTCGAACCCGGCGGCGCCGCGCCAGATCACCTTTTTCAAGACCGGCGGGACGGGCGTGCACCGCTTCTGGTTTACGGACGGCCGCTACGCGCACCTGTCCGCGGGCGCGGAGGGCTTTAGCGATCAGATCTACCGTATCCTCGATCTCGCGAAACCCGAGTGGCCCGAAGAGGTCGGCCGCTGGTGGATCCCCGGGATGTGGACCGCCGGCGGCGAACGCCCGGACTGGCCGGCGGGCTGGCGGGTGCGCGTGCACGGCGCGCCCTTCGTCGTGGGCCACCGGTGCTATGTGGGCTGCGTCGATTGGGGCTGGGCGATCCTGGACATGACGTCGTGGGCGCGGCCGACGTTAATTACCCGGCATACGTTCCACCCGCCGTTCGGCGACATGCTGCACACGGCGATGCCTTTGCCGGGACGCCGCCTGGTCGTGTGCACGCAGGAGGCGCTGCGCAAGCTCGGCGACGATCGCGACCGCGAGAAGTACCTATGGATCGTCGACGTGCGAGAGGAACGCAATCCCATTCCCGTGTCGGCGTTCCGCGTGGATCCTGAGAGCGCGGCCGACCAGGAGTCGCGGTTCGGGCCGCATAACATCCACGAGAACCGTCCCGGCAGTTTCCACAGTGAGGATCGTATCTATCTCACGTACTTTGCGGGTGGGCTGCGCGTGGTGGACATCGGCGACCCGCTGCGGCCGCGGGAGATCGCCTGGTATGTGCCGGAGGTGTCGCGAGGCGTCCCGCAGTCGAACGACGTGTATGTGGACGCGAACGGCCTGATCTACCTGGTGGATCGATTCGAGGGCGTGCTCGACATCCTCGAGCACGACGGCGGGTGACGGTGAGTCGGCGCCGCGGAGTAAATGGGCATGTATCAGGTGGAGGGTTCCCCATGAGGCTGCCCGCGCTTGCCATGCTCCTGGTCCTGCTCGCCGCGCCGGGCGCCGTGGTGTGGGCCCAGCCCGCGGCGCCGGGGTCGCGCTGCGGCGTCGAGAACGCGGTGGTGTCCGCCTTTGCCGTCGTCCAGTCCCGGGCGCTGCCCTACTTCATCGAAGTCGAGCTGACCCTGCAGAACAAGACCACGGGTCCGATCCGCATCGACCCCAGGCGGTTTGTGCTGCTCCCCGATCAGGGCAATGCGGTGGCGGCGGCCGACCGGGAGCAGGTGATCGCGGCGCTGCGGTCCCCGGCCCCTACTTACGTCAATGTTTTCGGTGTCATCTGGAGCGGATCGGTCGCCGTGGGTGTCGGCGTCGGCCCCGTTGATCTCCAGGCGCGGACGGTTGACGCCAGAATACTCAGACCCGTCGAACTGGCTCCCGGTGTCAGCATCAAAGGATCGGTCTATTTCCATCCGGCAGCCTGGCCGGCGCAGTTCGCGCTGGTGCTCGACGGCCTCACGGTCGGGTCAGGTACGGTGCTGCCCCCGCTCGAGGTGCGAAACTGTCAGATGCCCATCCGACCGCTCGACACCCCTGCGGCGATCGGTCCGCCGCCAACGATGCTGCGGACGATCCCGGTCAGGGCCCGAGCCGAGACCGGGCCGGTTACGGTGAGCGTGTCGAGCGCGGAGTTGGGCCGCTTCGCGACGGCCCTCGACGTCACGGTCGAAAACGCCGCCGATACGGAGGCCGAACTCTTCGTCGCCATCGGGCAGGCGCGGCTCGTCGACGCCGCGGGAAAGAGCTATGCGGTGGTGATGCTGCGCAGCGATCTCCCGGACCGCGTGGCCCCGCGTAGTCAGGTCCGCGGGCGGATGGTCTTCG
>JBGPNN010000306.1:0-3484 GCA_041487495.1 bacterium | reverse complement strand
TCTCCGACGAGATTTGGCTGCTCCGGCCCCAGTGATCAGCGTCGGCGACGCTACCACAGCTAGACCCAGCGCTGAGCCACCGGGAACATCACACCGGCGTGCGATTGCGCCGCTCGAGCGCCGCGTCACGATCGAGTACATCCTGGAAGTGCCGCCCGTGCAGATGGCCACCGTGCCGGGGTTCGAGTCGGCCGTGTTTCCTTACACCACCGATATTCCCTTCTTGACGGCGTGGGGACGGCCGCTGCTGTTTGGTCCCGGGTCGGTCCACGTCGCGCACACCGCGGGCGAGTGTGTCGCCATTGCCGAGCTGCACGCCGCGGTCGAGCATTACGTCACGATTGCCAAAGAATTGCTGACGCGCACGTAACCACGACGACGACTGCGTTTGCCGATTTACCTTTCCCGCACTCTCCGGAAAACGGCCGTCAATTGAAGCTCCATTCGCGACTCCTGAAGCTATGATATGCGCATCCGGGCAGGACGCCAGACGCGGGATGCCGCCACCGACGCGTGACCTGATGCCCGCCGCGGGTCAGTCCGGAGTGTTGGACCGATCGGATTTATGTTGGGTCAAACCCTCGGGCACTACCGAATTGAAACCCGGCTTGGCGCCGGCGGGATGGGGGTCGTGTACCTCGCTCACGACACACGTCTCGACCGCCCAGTCGCCCTCAAGCTGCTCGGCGATCCATCTCTGCTGGATCCGGTAGCCCGCGGCCAGCTCCTCCGCGAGGGTCGCGCCGCCTCCGCCCTCAACCATCCGAACATCTGCACCGTGCACGAGGTCGAAGAGATCGAGGGGCAAACGTTCATCGTGATGGAGTACGTCGAGGGATCGGCGCTCAGCACAATGCTTCCCACCGACGGCCTGCCTGTTGAGCTGGTCCTTCGCTATGCCGCCCAGATTGCCGACGCCTTGGAGCACGCGCACGAGCGAGGTGTCATTCACGCGGATCTCAAGAGCGCAAACGTCATGGTCACTCGCGAGGGTCGAGTCAAGGTGCTCGACTTCGGCCTGGCGCGTCGCGCGCTGAATCAGGTCCGCCAAGAAACCGCCCAGCCTACCGTCTCGCGGGAACCGCACGCGGTGCTGGCCGGGACCCTGTCCTACATGGCGCCGGAAATCCTGATGGGAGAACCTCCGGAAGCGTCCAGCGATATCTGGTCGCTGGGAGTGCTGCTGTACGAGATCGCCTCAGGCGAGCTGCCATTCCGCGGTAGTACGGCGTTTGACCTGTCGGCTGCGATCCAACGCGATCCGGCGGCCCCGCTCCCTGCACACGTCCCGCCGGCGGTGCGTGCGATCATCCTTCGGTGCCTCGCGAAGGAATCGAGGCAACGGTACCGTCGAGCGGGGGAAGTGCGCGCGGCGCTGGAAGCTGTCGAATCCAGTGTCCAAATTGCGCTCCCACAGCCCGATATCGCCGGGGCCCAGCACCGCTGGCGCTGGGCCGCTGTGGGCGCGCTCGCGCTCGGTGTCGCCGCTCTAGCTGTCGTTCTGTGGCGGAAGCCCAGCGTTCCAATAAAACCAGCTCGGGACGGCGGTGGCCGGCTCACGTTGCTGATCTCCTCTGAACGACGCGCCTTCGATCCGGCCCTCTCACCGGACGGCCGGATGATTGCGTACGTCGCGGAGGCCCCTGATGGACAGATAGATCTCTTCGTCGGCGATGCGCGCGGCGAAGGGCGCGTACGACTTACCGAGGACGCTGCACGAGAAGCGCAGCCGCGGTTCTCGCCTGATGGGACGCACCTTGCCTTCGCCCGTCTGCGACCGGAGACGATGACCAGCGAGATTTGCGTCATCCCTGCACTCGGCGGGCAGGTGATCCCGATCGTGCCGCGCGCCGAGAATCCCGCCTGGTCCCCGGATGGGATGCGCCTCGCCTTCCTACACCGGCCTAGTCCCGGCGAGCCGGTCGTCCTTGCGACTGCGAACGCTGACGGGTCGGACATGAGGAGCCTCTTTCCGGCAGACGGCGCTTTCCCCTTCATGCGCGCTCCCGCGTGGTCACCCGACGGGAAGGAAATCGCATTCATCAGGGGCACCGGGGGAGTGGCGGGACAACTCTGGATCATTCCTTCTGCAGGAGGATCGCCGCGCCGACTGTCGAACGATCCCGCAGCCGTATTCAGCGAAGGTCCGGTCTTCACCCCGGAGGGCGACGCCATCGTCCACACCTCAAACCGGGGCGGCGCGACGAACATTTGGCTCTTTCCTCGCAACAGCGGCGCACCGGTGCGCCTGACCACAGGGTCAGGACCCGATGCCTCGCCTTCAGTGGCGCGCGACGGCACCATCGCGTTCAGTAACTCGCGCTGGCGGAACGTGCTATTGGTGCACGCTCCTGTGACCGGCGCGACCCGAACGCTTGTGACGCACTCGTCGTATCTGTGGGGTCCGGCGTTTTCGCCGAATGGCCGGGAGCTGGCGTACAGTCAGGGTGAGGTGGATGGCTCATGGCACTTGTGGGTGGTGCCAACCGGCGGAGGAACGCCGCGCCGAGTGACATCGACCCCGCAGGGCGAGATTTACCCCCGCTACACGCCGGACGGGAGCTTCATCATTTATCACAATTGGAATGAGCCTCGCCGTATCTGGCGAGCGCCGCGTGCCGGAGGTCCGCCCACGCTGCTGCCTATCGTGCAAGGTGCAGACGACGGGTATGCCGATGTCTCCCCGGACGGCGTATGGGTGGCGTTCAGACGGGTCGAGGCGCAGGCCGAGCACCTCTACGTCGCGGCAATGGCGGGCGGTGCGGCGCGGCGCCTGATTGACGGCCCGGGCTCGGTCCCTCGCTGGTCGCCCGACAGCCGATGGATCGCTTTCTCTTCCGATCGCGGATACACCTCTGGCGTCTTTGTCGTTCGCCGCGATGGCACTGGGCAGCGCCGCGTCACCGAACGCGGCGGTTGGCCGATCTGGTGGCCAGACGGCAAGCAGATCGCATATCGGGCGATCGGACAGGATGGCAACCAAATTGTCGAGGTGGTGCCGTTCGAGGGCGGAGCCGCACGCCGACTTCAGGGCTTACGTTTCAACGGCACCAACGAGCCAATCGCCGTCTCGCCCGACGGCGCCCTGATTGCGACCACCGACGCGTTGCATGTCTCCGACGAGATTTGGCTGCTCCGGCCCCAGTGATCAGCGCCGGCGGCGCTACCACAGCTGGACCCAGCGCTGAGCCACCGGGAACATCACACCGGCGTGCGATTACGCCGCTCGATCGCCGCGTCGCGATCGAGCACATCCTTGAAGTGCCCCCCGTGCAGATGGCCATCGTGCCGGGGTTCGAGTCGGCCGTGTTTCCTTACACCACCGTCTACTCAGTAAGAAGTTAGGCTTTTGTCGTTTGGTTTCACTTCAACAGGAGGATTGTCATGTCTGATAAGAAGATCATTGCGGTAGTGGGTGCCACCGGGGCGCAAGGCGGCGGACTGGTGCGCGCAATTATGGGCGATCCACGCGGCAGGTTCATCG
>JBGPNN010000305.1:0-3536 GCA_041487495.1 bacterium | reverse complement strand
CGGCCGGATCCCAGGTCCGGAGATCCGTTTCAAGGAAGGGGAACGGGCAAGGATCGTTCTGAAGAACATGCTGCGGGAGCCGACGACGATTCACTGGCATGGCGTGGACGTCCCGGTCCGGATGGATGGTGTCCCCGAGGTCAGTCAGGCTCCGGTTGCGCCCGGCGGGACCTTTATCTATGAGTTCGAGGCCCGCCCCTCGGGAACTCGCTGGTACCATACGCATGCTCAAGAGCACCGGCAACTCGATCTTGGTCTCTACGGGCCCCTGGTCATCGAGCCGGTGCGGTCTGACGCCTTCGCGTTTGACCGCGACTACACACTAGTCCTCGACGACTGGGTGACCGGAACCGGGCGCCCACTTCCGCGGACAGAGCAGGGCACGGCACGGGGCCGAGGTGGGATGGCCGAGATGATGCGCAGGATGATGGGTCGCGGAGGGATGGGTGGGATGAGGGGCAGTGGAGACACCCCCGCCTACGACACCATGACTATCAACGGCAAGGCCTATCCCGCGACCAGGCCGCTCGAGGTGCGCAAAGGAGAGCGGGCGTGCCTTCGCCTGATCAACGCGAGCTCAGACCACACACACGTCATTCGTTTGGCCGGCCACAAGCTCACGGTAACCCATACCGACGGTAATCCACTGACCCAAGGAGTGCAGGTTGACGCGGTGTCGATCGCCCCGGGCGAGCGGTATGATGTCCTGTTTGTCGCGAATCGACCCGGCGCCTGGTACCTATACTGCAGTGAGCCCGGCCACGCACAGGCCGGTGAGCAGGTCCTGGTTATCTATGAGGGATCCGAGAAGATCAAGCCGGAGCCCCCCGTCGAAGGCATGGCCCGTCTGAGCCAGTGGCGTTACGGCCTGGGACGAAGCCGGCAGATCCTTCCATCCCCCTGGGGGCAGACGCGGACCTTCGATCTCACGCTGAGCGGAGGCATGATGGAGCCTGACGTCTGGACGATCAACGGCTTGCGCTACCCGAGCACCGAGGTCCTTCGACTGAGAACGGGCGATCGGGGCCGCGTGCGTTTCTCGAACATGAGCATGGAAGCCCACCCGATGCACCTGCACGGTCAGTCCTTCACGGTCCTGGCTGTGAACGGCCGGCGCCTGGCCGTGCCGCTCACAAAGGATACCGTCGACGTTGCGCCCCACATGGGCTCCGTGGACATCGAATTCACCGCCTCCAATCCCGGCCAGTGGTGGTTTCATTGTCACAAGCCGATGCACATGCAGGGTGGCATGATCAGCCTCGTCAGTATTGACTAGAGGCCTTGGGTGCAGATGGGGGGTTGGAGATGTCGCGAGATACCCGGAAGGGACGTTCAGGGCGGCGCAGACGCTCGACCGCCGGATGGTGGATCGTGGGCATCCTGATCGTCACGGTCGTCGCCGGGGGTGCGCTCGTCTACCTGACGCGTCAGGGCGCGACCGCCGCTCCCAGTGAGGCCGCAGTGGGCTCCTTCCCCCACGTCCATGGCCTCGCCGTTGATCCATCGCGCCGCGAGGTTTTGTGGATCGGCGCGCACGGCAGCTTGATCCGTGTGACGGGCGGGAGGCAGTGGGTACGGGTGGGCAGCCAGCGATACGACATGATGGGGTTCAACATCCACCCCACCGAACGCAACGTTTTGCTGACAAGCGGGCACCCGGGCCCCGTTGACCAGCGGCCGAATCCGCTCGGGGTGGAGATGAGCCGGGACGGCGGCCAGACCTGGCGGCCGCTGGGGCTTGCGGGAGACGCGGACTTCCACGCGATGACCATCAGCCGGGCCGATCCCAACATGCTGTACGCCTGGAATGTCTCGGGGCGCGTCGGGCTGTACCGGAGCCGAGACGGCGGGCGGCAGTGGGACTATCTCGGCCTCAAGGGTCTGGATCAAGTCTTCTATCTGGCCGCGCATCCGAAGAAGCCGGCCGTGGTGTGGGCCGGCACCGTCCATGGACTATTCGTCAGCGAGGACGCCGGAGACACATGGAAAGTGTTCAGTGCTGCGCTCACACGCGTATCTGTTACGGCGGTCGAGGTGCATCCCGCCAACCCTCAAATCATGTACGCGTATGCCGCGAAGCCGGACCTCGGCCTGATCCGCAGTGACGATGGCGGGAAGACGTGGACCGCGCAGGGTTTCTTCCTGGGTGATCGGGATGCCGTCGGGAATCTCGCGCTGGATCCCGTGGAGCCCCAGACGCTCTACATGGCGACGTATAGCAGCGACCTCTACCGTTCGCGCGACGGCGGGAAGACCCGAGAACAGTGGGCTTCGCACGGAAAGGTTATGGCGGCACAGTAACGCCTCTGGCGTATGAGACGATTTGCGCGCCCGGCCCTGCTTGTCGCGGCGCTGGGGCTCCTGGTTGTCATCGCCGGCGCAGCGCGGGCCGACGCGCACGCGCTCCTGGAACGGTCTGACCCACCCGCTTACCGCCTGCTGCTGCGGCCTCCGGACCGCATCGTTTTGCGATTCACCGAACCTGTCGACAACCGGGCCACGGAGATCAAAGTGCTGGACCAGGAGGGGCGGCGCGTCGATCGCCAGCGCTTCCAGTTCTCCGACGACCGGCGGCAGGCGACCCTGCCGGTGCAGTTTCCCGGCCCCGGCATCTACACCGTGGCGTGGCGGACGCTCTCGCTCGTCGACCAGCACACCTACGAGGGGTTTTTCACTCTCACCGCCGGCCCCTTACGGCCGGGTGGATTCACTCTCCGCGGAGGTGTGCCGGCCGGGCCGTCGCCCTGGGACGTTGCCGTCCGTTGGTTGATGCTGCTCGGCGCGGCGGCGCTCGTCGGCGGAACCCTGGCGCACCGAATTCTCGTGCCAGCCGCCATCAGTCAGGCGCCTGGGATTGACTCCCATGTCGCGTGGGGAACCCTGCTCAGCCGGTGGCGCGTCGTCGCGTGGCTGGGCGCGGCAGCCTTCTTCGCCGGGACCGCCGGAGAGTTGATCTTGCAGGCAGAGCGTGCGGGCCAGGCCGCCGGGGAGCGCTTGGGCACATCACTGGTGCTGCTGGCCACCGGTGAGCCAATGCGCACCTCCCTTATCTTGAAGATTTCGATCCCCATCGTCATCGTGTCGCTGCTTCGACGTCGGCGGGCTACTACGCCGACCTTACAGCCCGCACTTGGCGTGGTCGCCTCCGCGTCTCTCACCCACGTGCTGATGTTCTCCGAGTTGGGCCTGGTCGCGCTGCTGCCGATCGCCATTACCCTGACCGGCCACGCCGCCGCTTCACAGGCGATGCTCCCGTTCATCGCCGACTGGCTGCATCTATCAGGTGCGTTGGTGTGGGTCGGGGGCCTGGCGTATCTGGCCATGGTGTTTGCGCCCACGCTGGCGCGCATGGACGCGTCAGACACTGCGCGGATCCTCGGGCCGTTTACACGGCGGTTCTCGAATATGGCGCTCGCCAGCGTGGCCGTCCTGATTGTGACCGGCGTCTACGCCGCGTGGGTCAATGTCCCGGACCTGAACGCGGTCACGACCACGTCCTATGGCCGCACGCTGGCGGTCAAGATCGCCCTGCTCAT
>JBGPNN010000304.1:0-3623 GCA_041487495.1 bacterium | reverse complement strand
CCGGCCCGGCGCATCGTGAGCGGCACGAAGTCCCTGGCATCGGCCCCATCGTAGATTTGCCGCGGCCGGCTGATCCGCTGCTCCGGATCCTCGAGCTGTTCCTGCCACTGCGCCAGCCAGCCCGACGTGCGCGGGATGGCGAAGAGCACGGGGAACATCTCCATCGGGAGGCCGATGGCCTGATAGATGAGCCCCGAGTAGAAGTCCACGTTGGGGTAGAGGCGGCGTGACACGAAGTACTCGTCCTGCAGCGCGATTCGCTCCAACTCCAGCGCAATCTCCGACAGGGGAGTCGCGCCGGTGATATTGAAGACTCGATCGGCCATCTGTTTGATGATGCGCGCCCGCGGATCGTAGTTCTTGTAGACGCGATGGCCGAACCCCATCAGCAGGACCTCGCCCTTCTTGACCCGCTCCACATAGGCCGGCACACGATCCTTGGACCCGATCTCCATCAGCATCCTCAGCACCTGCTCGCTGGCGCCGCCGTGCAGTGGACCATAGAGCGCGGCCGTGGCCCCGGCCAGGGCGGAGTACGGATCGGCATGCGAACTGCCGATCGCGCGCATGGCGTTGCTGCTGCAATTCTGCTCGTGGTCCGCGTGCAGGATGAACAGGACGTCCAGGGCCCGCTCCAGCACCGGGTTGGGCGTGTACTTCAGCTCTGTCGTCTTGAAGAGCATGTTGAGGAAGTTGCCGGTGTACGAGAGGTCATTGTCCGGATAGGCGTACGGTAGGCCGCGGCTGTGCCGGTACGCGAAGGCGGCGATCGTCGGCATCTTGGCGATCAACCGGATCATCTGCTTCCGCCGCACGGCGGGATCACGGATTTCCTTGGCCTCAGGGTAGAACGTGGAGAGGGCCCCTACCGTGCCCACCAGGATGCCCATGGTGTGGGCGTCGTGGTGGAACCCATCCAGAAACTTCTTGATCGATTCATGGATCATGGTATGGTGAGTGATCTCACCCATCCACGCATCGAGCCGGGTACGCGTGGGCAGTTCGCCCTGCAGGATGAGATAGGCCGTTTCCAGGTACATTGACTTCTCGGCCAGTTGCTCAATGGGGTAACCTCGATACCGCAGAATCCCCCGTTCGCCGTCGATGTGCGTGACACGGCTGCGGCAGGTCGCGGTGTTGCCGAGAGCCGGATCGTAGGCCATCAGGCCGAAGTCACCGGCCGACACCTTGATCTGCCTCAGATCGGTGGCTTTGATCGCCGCCCCGTAGGTGGGATACGTGCCGTACAGAATCGGGAGCTCGTAGGACTTTCCAGTGCGGTTGTCGGTGATCGTCAGGGTGTTTTTGCCCATCGGAATCCCTCCTTTGCACCGTCTGACTGTCATTCTAGAAAGCGGCTCGGGAGGGTGGTATCCGGCAAAGGCCCTATCTTTGGTCCATGGACCAGGGGAGGCACGGGGTGGTCGGTGTTAGTAGCCGCGCATTGTGTTGTAGTGCGCAATCTGGTCACGCGTGAGGACCTTGGCTGTCGCCAGGTGCGCGGCCAGGTGAACAGTCTCCAGTTCACCTCGAATGTGGTTCACTTTAGCGACGCGGTTTGCGAGCGTCGCGGGGGCGAGCCGGTGGGCGCGGAAGTCCCGCTCCAGCGCCTCCTGCGCGCTCAGGTATCGCCGACCGAGCACAATTGCTTTCGCGTGCATGTCGTCGTAAATGGCCTGGATCCTAACACGTTGAGCCGGCGTCAGCCCGAGTCCGGATGCCATATCGAGCACATGCCGCGGCCCCGGTACCCCGTTGAGTTCGGCCGCCTTGGCCAGCCCGGCACCCTCGCCGGCGGCAATCTGGCGGATCTGTTCGGGGTCCAACGCGCGAATCGGGGCCGATGGCGAGAACTGGCCCGCATATGGTGATTGGTTGTGATGGGGTTGGGCCAGCAATGTTGTGGCGCCAAGAGCCAGGAGCGCCATAAGACTCAATATAGGTACCCACCGCACGGCCATCGGTACTTCTCCCGTCTTCTTTGGACGTAGTATGCTGATTGTATGCTGTTGGCCCATGCGCGTGCTAGGCCATCCGCGGGTACAGGTGGACGGCTATGCGGACGAGAGCGGCTGACGCCCACCCTTCACGGAGTGTCCTGCTGACGAACCGTAAGCACGGGGATCCGACTGTATCTCACCACGTGTTCCGCGACGCTGCCGATCAGCACATGCCCCAAGCCTGTCCGACCGTGCGTTCCCATTACAATGAGGTCAGCCTTGAGTTCCTGGGCCACGTCCAGGATTATAGATCGCGGCGTTCCCTCCCGGATGAGAGTTCGCGCCCGCGGCAGCCGGGCTGCCAGTTGTGTCATTGCCGTGTTGGCCTTGTTCTGTACCTCCTGGATCATTGCATTGTCCATCCACAGACCCATATCGGGCGAGGCGGCCAGGATCGCGGGGGTGACCAGGTCGAGGACGTGCAGGAGTACAATCTCGGCCCCTGTTGCCTCCGCGATTCTCGCGGCCAAACGCAGCGCTGGTTCGGCCCCAGGCGAGAGGTCAGTAGGAACCAGAATGAGCTTGAGTGGCTGGCGGTCGTTACCCGGCGAAGGTTGTCTGGCTGAGGCCATGTTCTTCCCCTCCGATGCAGTGATCGAGAGATGACTCTTTGCGCAATGTGCGCCGGGGGGTCGACGAGATGAGAAGAGGCCGCTAGGTCACCGTCGGCGCCGCGTGCGCGGCTGTCGCAGCAGACATCGCTGCCTTGGCTTCCAGCGCCGCCCAGTTTTCCTCCACCCACTTCTGCAAGCGCTCAGCCACATCGGGCGCCGCTGCGAGATGCTTGAAGCGGCCCTGCATGGCGAGCCAGTCGGCCACCGGCCGCACGCGCGCCGGTTTGACGGTGATGCGCCACCGTCCCTTTTCGACCTCATACAGCGGCCAGTAGTGCGTGTCGACGGCAACCTGCGACAACTCCACCGTGAGGTTCGTCGGGTAGTCCCAACCCGGCTGGCACGGCGCCAGGACGTTGAGGAAGGACGGCCCCTGCACGGCGAGCGCCTTGGTGATCTTCTTGGCCAGGTCGCCCCAGTGGCTAATGCTGGCCTGCGCCGCGAAGGGGATGTTGTGCGCCGCAACGATCTCGGTGAGATCCTTCCGAAACTCGACCTTGCCCGGAACCACCCGGCCGGCCGGCGTCGTGGTCGTGCGGGCCCCGGGTGGGGTCGCACTGGAGCGCTGGATACCGGTGTTCATATAGCCTTCGTTGTTGTAGCAGATGTACAACAGGTCGTGCCCGCGCTCAAGCGCGCCCGACAGACTTTGCAGCCCGATGTCGTACGTGCCACCATCGCCGCCGATGGCGACGATCTTCGGAGGGGCATCCAGCCGACCGCGTCGCACCAAGGCCCGCACTGCGGCCTCCACACCGGAGGCGGTCGCCGCCGCATTCTCAAACGCGCTGTGGAGATACGGGACGGGCCAGGCACTGTAGGGATAGATCGTCGTGACAACTTCCATGCAGCCCGTCGCGTTGATGACCACAAGCGGCTGCTTCGCGGCGGTCAGCAGCAGCCGGATAATCGGCGGGAAGCCGCAGCCCGCGCACGCCCGGTGTCCCGGCGCCAGCCCCTCGCCGTGCGTCGACAGGTCGCGCAGGTTGAGGCTCATGACTCGTCTCCT
>JBGPNN010000303.1:0-3664 GCA_041487495.1 bacterium | reverse complement strand
CACCATCTACATTAGCGGCGATACGAACATCCAAGAAATGTTCGAGAAGCAACTCCTCCCCATGTTCCAAAAGGACACGGGGATGAAGACGAAAATGGTGTTCCTGGAGCACGGTCAGGGCGCCGCGGGCATCCTGGCCAAGATCATCGCCGCGAAGCGCGCCGGCAGCCTGACCGACGTGGACCTCTACGAGACCCAGCCCACCTTCATCGCGCAAGGCGCACAGGATGGCATCTGGACCAAACTGAGCAAAGACAATCTCACCAACATCGCCAAGGTCGACCTCCAGCGACCGGAGGTGCTGGTGTCGGCCGGCTTTGGGATCCCCTACCGCGGCTCCTCGGTCGTTCTTGCGTACAACACGAAGTACGTCAAGGACCCGCCGAAGACGTACGACCAGATCCTCGAGTGGATCAAGAAGAACCCGGGGAAGTTCACGTACTGCGACCCGCAGACCTGCGGATCGGGTGCGGCGATGCTGTACACGGCCATCTACAAGTTCGTCAAGCCTGACGACTATTCTCAGCTGGGGTACGATCCGGCCAGAGTTACCGCCTGGGACCCGGCCCTCCAGTTGCTGCGGTCGCTCAAGCCGGCCATCTACAATCAGGGCTTCTACCCCAACGGCAACGTCGCCGTTTTGCAGCTCCTCGGCCGCGAGAATATCTGGATGGCGCCCGTGTGGTCCGACCAGGGCGTGAGCCAGCGCGATCAAGGATTGATCCCCAAAACCATCCAGTTCACGCAGGTGACCCCTCCCTTCACGGGTGGTGACTCGGCCATGGCCATCCCGGCGCACGCGGAACATCAGGCCGCAGGCCTGCAGTTCCTCAACTGGCTGTTGACATCCAAACCGCAGACCGTTGTGGTGAACACGCTGGCCGGCTACCCGGGTATCGAGTGGAAGTACATGCCCAAAGACGTACGGGACAAGTTCGCGGGGATTGCCGCCAACTTCAGCCCGCTGCCCAACGCTAAGTACCAGGCTGACGCGAAACGGCTCTGGCAGGAGAAGGTGGCCGGATCGTCGCAGTGAGGTCGTCTGTCAGGGAGGGAGCGGCCGGCCTGCTGCTGGTCCTCCCTCCCCTGTTCATTCTGGTCCTCCTGATCTTGTACCCCGCGGCACAGGCCGTTCTTGACACGCTTCGGGTGGAACGCGCGGGCCATTTCGTTTACTCGCTCGACCGGTATCGCGACGTCCTGAATACCGTTTCGCTGCGCCGCAGCGTTGGGTTCACGGTCATGGTGACCCTGGCGTCGGTGGCGGCGACCTTCCTCCTGGCGTACCCGCTTGCCCTCTACCTCCGGTTCACCCGGGGATGGGTCAGTTCGGTGCTGATGGCGCTTTTCATCGTCCCCCTCTTCATCCCCGTCGTCATTGCCTCGTTCGCCATGGTGACATTCTTCGAGAACCACGGATACGTCGCCACGTTGCTGCACTATATCGGCATCGAAGATTCGCCGTCGCTGGTGTTCAACGCGACGGGCATCGTGCTCACGGAAGTCTGGGCCAGTATCCCCTTCGCGACGCTGGTCCTGCTGGCAGGCCTGCAGGCCATCGATGATGCGTTGATCGACAGCGCCCACGATGTCGGCGCGGGCCCGCTGCGCACCTTTCTGTCGGTGATCCTGCCGCTCAACATGGTGGCCACGATCATCACCGTGAGCTTCCTGTTCATCGGCATCCTCGGCAGCTTTACGATCCCGTACCTCGTCGGGGGCAACGCGCCGCAGATGCTCAGCGTGGTGATGACCAACTATTTCACCAACTACCTGCGGCCGGATATCTCGGTCGCACTGGCGGCGATCACGTTTGCGATCGCCGCACTGGCCGGCGCGGCGTATGTCATGGGCGTCGCCCGGCGCGAGGCCGCGTGAGCGGCGGGCATTTCTTCTGGTTCCTGTCCGTGGCCACATTCCGCCGGATCCTGGCCGTGCTCTTCCTCGCGGGGCTGGCGATCTTCATTCTGGGGCCGCTGCTCAGTTTGGTGCTGTGGGCGTTCGCGGGACAATGGTTCTATCCAGGGCTACTCCCCCAGGAGTTCTCGCTGAAGTGGTGGACGGTGGTGTTCGGCAACCGCAGCGTGGTCGAGTCCATCAAGTACAGTCTCATGACGGCGCCCACCGTGACGGCGCTGTCGATCATCATCTGCCTCCCCGCCGCCTATGCGTTTGCCCGTTTCGAATTCCCCGGGCGACGTCTACTGCTGCTGTCGTTCCTGAGCGCCAACTCCTTTCCGAAGATCGGCCTGTACATCAGCATCGCGACGCTCTTCTACCGCATAAACTTGATGACGACGTTCTGGGGTGTCGTGCTGATCCAGCTGGTCGGCACGCTGTTGTTCATGATCTGGATCCCCACGGGGACATTCCGGGGGATCAACCGCAGCCTGGAGGAGGCGGCCAGGGACGTCGGCGCGTCCGGCTTGCGGACGTTCCTCCAGATCACCCTGCCGATCGCCATGCCGGGCCTCCTCGTGGCCACGCTCTTTGCGTTCTTGGCGGCGTTCGACGAAGCGCAGGGGACGCTCATCGTGGGCAGCCCCAACTTCATTACGATGCCGGTGATGATGTACACGCTGGTGCTCAACTACCCGCAGCCTGTGGGCGCGGTCTTCTCGATTCTCTTGACGTTACCATCGCTGGTGCTGCTGCTCCTCGCCCAGCGGCTGCTGCGTCAGGGATATCTGGCCGCAGGCTACGCGCTGTGAGCCGCCGTGGCTGACCTACAGTGGATCGGGTTGACCAAGCGGTTCGCCGCCAGCGCGGCGGTCCACGATTTCTCCCTCGACGTGCGGGACGGCGAGCTCATGTGCCTCCTCGGCCCGTCCGGGTGCGGCAAGACGACAACGCTGCGCATGATCGGCGGCTTTATCGCCCCTGATCAGGGCGATATTCTCATCGACGGGCGTAGTGTGCTGCGCCTGCCCCCGGAGCGCCGGCCGACCGCGATGGTGTTCCAGCGCTACAATCTGTGGCCGCACATGACGGTGGCCGACAACATCGCGTTTGGTCTTCGCCTCCGCCGGATCCCCCCCGACGTGATTGCCCGCAAGGTGACCGACGTCCTTGAGCTCGTGGGGCTTCCGGACGCCGCGCGCAAGCGGCCGCACCAGCTCTCGGGGGGCGAACAGCAACGCATTGCCGTTGGGCGCGCGCTGGTGCTGGAACCAAAAATCCTGCTGCTGGACGAGCCCTTTAGCAACCTGGACGCGCGGCTTCGCGTGCGGATGCGCGACGAACTGAAAACGTTGCAGCGAAAGGTAAGCATTACCACCGTCTTCGTCACCCACGACCAGGAGGAAGCGCTGACGCTGGCCGACCGCATCGCCGTGATGAACAAAGGCGTGCTGGAGCAGGTCGATACGCCCGACGACCTCTACCGTCGTCCGGAGCGGCTGTTCGTCGCCGACTTTATCGGGACCATGAACTTCATCCGCTTCCAGTTCGCCTCGGCGCAGGGCGCGTTGGTCAACGAGGCGCTGCGGATCCCGGTGGCAGCGCGCTGGCCAGATGGGACGGAGGTGACGTTGGCCGTCAGACCCGAGGACGTCGTGCCCGTCGATGGAGACCCCGGATACCCCGTTCGGGTTGTCCGCGTGGTCAACCTGGGTCACTACCTCGATGTGATGGTTGAGGGCGCGGGCGTCGGGAGGCTCAAGAT
>JBGPNN010000302.1:0-3732 GCA_041487495.1 bacterium | reverse complement strand
GTACTTCCGCCTGGGTGACCTCTCCGGGCTGGAAGCCGATGCGCTGGCCGCGGCCGAACTCGGCTTCGCGGGCAAGGCGGCCATCCATCCGGAACAGATTCCCGTCTTGAACCGGATCTTCACACCGCCGCCGGATCGCGTGGCTTGGGCCGAACGCGTCCTGGACATCGCCGAGCGAGAATCACGCGGTGTCTTCGTGGTCGACGGCGAGATGGCTGACGCGATGACCGTCCGGGTCGCGCAGCGTGTGCTGGCCACCGCGCGCGCGCTGGCGCGGCGAAGCCTGACATGATGCGCGAGATCGACGTCAAGCCGATCACCGACGCCATCGCGGACCTCTGCATCGAGGTCAACCACCGGCTCCAGCCGGACATGCTGGCCGCCCTGGAACGTGCGCGCGAGGTGGAAGAGTCTCCGCTCGGCCGTCGCGTGCTGGACCAGATCCTCGAAAATGCCCGTGTCGCCCGTGAGGCCTGGTATCCGATTTGCCAGGATACCGGCCAGGCCGTGATATTTATCGACATGGGGCAGGACGTGCGTGTCACGGGCGGCGCGCTCGGTGACGCGGTGCAGGCAGGCGTGCGTCGCGGTTACGCCGAGGGGTATCTGCGCCGCTCGGTCGTCGCCAACCCGCTGCGGCGCGAGAACACCGGCGACAACACGCCTGCGATCGTCTACTACGACATCGTTCCGGGCGATCGCGTGCGGATTGGGATGATCGCGAAGGGCGCCGGCTGCGACAACATGAGCCGGCTGGAGATGCTCACACCCGCGGCGGGCGTATCCGCGATGGAAGCCTTTATCGTGGACACTGTCGAGCGCGCGGGGCCCAATGCGAGCCCACCCGTCATCGTGGGCGTCGGTCTGGGGGGGACGTTCGAGAAGGCCGCGCTGCTCGCCAAGCGCGCGTTGTTGCGGCCGGTGGGCGCCCCGCACCCCGATCCGGAGATGGCCGGCCTGGAATCACGGTTGCTGGACCGCATCAATGCTCTCGGCATCGGCCCGGCGGGCTTCGGGGGCCGGGTGACGGCGCTGGCGGTCCACGTTGAGGGCTACGCGACCCACATCGCCAGCTTTCCGGTGGCGGTGAATCTCGACTGCCACTCGCACCGGGCCAGGCGGATCGAGATTTAGCGATGAATGAACCGGTTCGACTTACCACCCCGCTGACGGATGCGGCGATCGCAGCCCTCAAGGCCGGCGACCCGGTGGTATTCTCGGGCGTGCTCTACACGGCGCGTGACGCGGCGCACGAGCGGCTGCACGACATGCTGCAGCGCGGCGAGCCGCTGCCGGTCGATCTGCGCGGGCAGGTGATCTACTACTGTGGCCCAACGCCGCCGCGGCCCGGGCGGCCGATCGGCGCCGCCGGCCCGACAACAGCCACGCGCATGGACCCGCACACCCCCGCCCTACTGGCGCAGGGCGTGAAGGGGATGATCGGCAAGGGGCGGCGCGGCCCCGAGGTTCGCGAGGCGTTGCGGCGGTACCGTGCCGTGTACTTTGCCGCGATCGAGGGGACCGCCGCCCTGCTGGGCCAGCGCATCCGGTCCGCCGAGATCGTGGCCTTCGCCGATCTGGGTCCGGAAGCGATCTACCGGTTTGTCGTCGACGAGTTCCCGGTGATCGTGGTTGACGATATCTATGGAAACAACCTCTACGAGATGGGTCGCCGGCAGTACGCGCGGCCCATTCCCTGAGCGGGAGGGTCTGGCCGATGGACGTCGCCATCATGATCGAAGGTCAAAGTGGTTTGAACTGGGCGCGCTGGCAGCGCATCGCCCGCGCGGTCGAGGACCTTGGGTTCGCGGGGCTCTACCGGTCGGATCACTTCACCAACGCTAACCCGCCTGACCTCGACTCGCTCGAGCTCTGGACATCGCTGACGTGGCTCGCGAGCCACACGCAGCGCATCGACTTCGGCCAGTTGGTCTCGCCGGTCTCATTTCGTCATCCCGTATTCCTGGCGCGGATGGGGCTCGCGGTCGACGATCTGTCGGGCGGGCGGTTCACGCTGGGGATGGGCGCGGGCTGGCAGGAACGCGAGCACGCGACGTTCGGGTTCGATTTGCTGGACATGCGCGGCCGGTTTGCGCGGCTCCGCGAAGGTCTCGAGGTGGCCACGCGCCTGCTGCGCAGCGACGGGCCCGTTTCATACAGTGGAACGTTCTATCGCCTCAACGACGCGGTGTTGCTACCCCGCCCGGCCCGGAAGCACCGGCCGCCGCTCCTCGTTGGTGGCAACGGTCTGCTGCGCACCCTGCCGCTGGCCGCGCGATACGCCGACGAGTGGAACGCGGTGTACGTCCCCCCGTCGCGATTTACCGAGCTCACCCGACGGCTGGATGAGTTGCTCGGGAAGGCCGGGCGTGATCCCCGGGTCGTGCGCCGGTCGCTGATGACGGGGCTCGTCTTCGGGCGCACCGACGCCGACGTCCAGCGCAATCTCAAGGGCCGCGACGCCGACGCGCTGCGGGCCCGCGGCGTCATCCTGGGAACGCCGCCGCATGCGGTGGAGCAACTGCGGCCACTCGAACAGGCGGGCGTCCAACGCGTCATGCTGCAGTGGCTCGATCTGGACGATCTCGACGGGTTAGAAGCCCTGGCGAAGGCGGTCCTGCCGTTGTGGCGATGAACGCGCCCCTCGCCGACCGCATCACCGCTGCGAACGCCGAGGCCCTCCGACGGATCAACGCGGCGTCGCCCGTGCTGGTCGGCATCCGGCCCGCAAAGAACGCGATACCGGACCTGCGCGGCCGCGTGCTGTTGCACGCGGGACCGCCGCTCCCGATCCACCGGCTGTGCGGTCCCATGCGCGGCGCCATGATCGGCGCTCTGCTCTACGAGGGCTGGGCGCAGACGCCGGCCGACGCCGAGGCGCTGCTGGACCAGGGTGGCATCAAGCTGCAGACCAACCACGACGCGCATGCGGTCGGCCCCATGGCCGGTATCATCTCACCGTCGATGCCATTGTTTGAGGTGAAGGAGACGGCGCACGGCGGCCTGGCCTATGCACCCATCAACGAAGGCATTGGCGCGGTGCTGCGCTTCGGCGCCAACGACGATGTGGTGATCGCGCGCCTCCGCTGGATCCAGGAGGTGCTCGCGCCCGCCCTCGATGCCGCCGTGAAGCGCCTGGGCGGAGTGCCCCTCGCACCGCTGATGGCCCGCGCGCTCACGATGGGTGACGAGATGCACCAGCGCAACATTGCGGCCACCAGCCTCTTCTATCGCGCCGTGGTCCCGGCAGCGGCCGCCGCCGGTCTCGGCGCAGAGCGGCTGGGAAGCGTCCTACGCTTCCTCGCCGACACGGATCAGTTCTTCCTTAATCTGGCCATGGTGGCGTCGAAGGCCATCATGGACAGCGCACGGGGGATACCGCTTTCCACAGTGGTTACGGCGATGAGCCGCAACGGCGTCGAGTTCGGCATCCGCGTGAGCGGTCTGGGCGATCGGTGGTTTGTGGCGCCCTCGCCGATGCCGGCGGGTCTGTACTTCCCGGGCCACACGGCCGACGATGCCAATCCCGACATGGGGGACAGCGCGATTGTCGAAACGCTGGGATTGGGCGGCTTCGCGATGGCCGCCGCGCCGGCGGTCACAGGGTTTGTTGGGCTGCCTTCAGCGGCCGAGGCCGCCGGCATCACGCGGTCAATGGGCGAGATCACGGTCGGTCGCAGCGCGCAGTTCAAGATCCCGGCGCTTGACTTCGACGGCGTTCCGACCGGGATC
>JBGPNN010000301.1:0-3751 GCA_041487495.1 bacterium | reverse complement strand
TACCCCGCACTCGTTAGACTTTGGCTGGCGACTAGCGCGACAGGGCCACACCCGTTCCCATCCCGAACACGGTCGTTAAGCCTGTCAGCGCCGATGGTACTGCGGTTGCGAGACCGTGGGAGAGTAGGCCGCCGCCAGCCTCTACCGAGAAGCCCGCTCCAGTGCACCGGAGCGGGCTTCGACGTTGCAGGCCGCAGGCCGGCCCGTCAACGCCGCACATCCCGCCGCCACACGAAACTCTGATGCTCGATCCGAATCGCCGGGTGCGGGGTCCCCACGAACCGAAACGAGAGCGCGTCCCGATCACCGTCGCGCTCGTACTCGATCGTGAAGACCGTGGAGGCGCCAGTCTCCCGGCGTAGGACCCGACGGATGGGGTAGTCGTGCACCGGGCTCGCTCCCATGTGCAGGCGCAACGTCGTGGGCGTCAGCTCGAGGGCGCGGTCCGCATACCCCGGCGCCGAGGTCGTCCAGGTGCCGAGCAGCTCATCGGGGACGGTCCTGGCGCCGCCACTCCGCAGCCGGACCACGACCACCACCGCCAGGATCACCGCCAGCGTCCCGGCGAGCCGCTGCACCCGGGACAGCGGTCGCCGCGGGGCGGGCGCCGCACGCGGGCTGCGCCCGCTCGGAGTCGACAAGCCTCGGTTCATGGCTTCACTCTTCGGTGTGATCGAGCACGCGCCGCACCGCCGTCCCGATCTCGCGGAGACTCAGGGGCTTCGTCAGGTACGCCCGAAACCCCAGCGCGCGGCGCTCCTCCTCGGTCATCGCCTCGCCCAGGCCCGTTGCCAGGATCACCGGCACATCGGGCCGCAGCTGCAGCAGTTCGCGCGCGAGTTGCACGCCGGTCATCCCCGGCATGGTGTAATCGGTCAGGATGAGATCGAAGGCGGTCGGGCTCGCCCGGAACCGCGCGAGCGCCTCGTGACTCGTGGTGCAGGCCGTCACTCGGTACCCCCAGCGCGTCAGCGCCCGCTCGCTGACGCGCGCGATGGCGGGATCGTCATCCACGACGAGGATCCGTTCCTGCCCGGTCAGGTCGGCCACGTCTGCGGCGACCACCCGCGCGGCTTCGGCCGCCGCCACCGGGAGGAAGATGGTGAAGGTGGAACCCTTGCCGGGCGCGCTCTCGACCGTGATGGCGCCGTCGTGGCCCGTCACGATGCCATGCACCACGGACAGGCCGAGGCCCGTGCCCTCCCCCACGGGCTTGGTCGTGAAAAATGGCTCGAACATGTGCTCGAGCGTCGCGCGGTCCATCCCGTGCCCCGTGTCGCGGACCCGGAGGCGCGCGTACGGCCCGGGGGGCAGGTTCGGCGTGGCACCGCTCATCTTCAGGCCGAGTTCCACCACGTCGAGAGCGATCTCGAGCACGCCCCCCGTCTCGCGCATCGCGTGGTACGCGTTGGTGCCGAGATTCATCACTACCTGGTGGATCTGCGTGGAGTCCGCCAGGACGGCCGGCATCGCCGGGTCGGCGCTGTGGCGGATCTCGATGGTTGTGGGAAGGGAGGCCCGCAACAGCTTCAGCACTTCTTCCACGAGCAGCCCCAGGTCCACCACGTGTCGTTCTCGTTCGGTCCGGTGGCTGAACACCAGAATCTGCCGCACGAGATCCCGGGCGCGGTATGCGGCGGTCTGGATCTCCTTCAGATCCGCGTGGACTCGGTGATCCGGCGGGATCTCCGCCAGCGCCAGGTCGAGGTATCCCATAATCGCCGTGAGGATGTTGTTGAAATCATGCGCGATCCCACCCGCCAGCGTCCCGATCGTCTCCAGTTTTTGCGCCTGCCGCAGCTGCGCCTCCAGCGTGGCTCGCTCCTGCTCGGCCTGCTTACGCGCTGAAATGTCGCGGGCGAATCCCGTGAAGATGGACCGATCGCCGAGACGCGCTTCGCTCACGGCGAGCTCCATCGGCACGGTCGTGCCGTCCTGCCGCCGGCCCAGCACCTCGCCGTCCCCGCCGGCCAGACGGAACGCCGCGAGGGCGTCGCCCGCCTGGGGCGTCTGCTCCGCCAGGAGCATCGTGACGGGCCGCTGGATGACCTGCTCGCGCGTGTAGCCGAAGATCCGCTCCGCCGAGCGGTTGAAGGACTCGATCAAGCCGCGCTCGTCCACAGTGATGACCCCATCCGCGGCGGTCTCGAGAATCGTCCCCAGACGCGTCTCGCTTTCCTGCAACGACGCGCTGGCGCGCCGTAACGCCGCCGTGAGACGCTCGCCCTCCTGAAACTGCTGCTCCAGCTGGCTGGCCATTGAGTTGAAGGAGGCGGCGAGGTCTTCGAACTCGTCCCCGCTTGTCACGGCGACAGGAGTGGTGAAGTCCCGCCGCGCGATGCGTCGCGTGCCCGCCTGGAGCTGGATCAGGGGCGCGGTCGTCCTGCGGATCTGCATCACACCGAGGAGGAGGACCACCCAGAGGGACAGCAGCATCGCCAGGGGGAAGGTGCGTTTGAAATCGTTCATCGCTGCCAGGACACTCGCCTTCGACTCGCTGACCACGAAGGTCCAGGAGGGCGCGAGGAAGTGCGATCGCAGGAACAGGGACCAGTGGCCGGCCAGATAGGACTCGCCGTCGATCGTCCACTCGAGCTCGCCCGCATCGTTGGCCGCCGGCCGGCGCGCGATCTGCTGGAACGCGCTGGCGGGGATGATGCGGCGGCAGTACAGCGGCGCATTCGGGTCCTGGAACGCGCACAACCCCGCGTCCGGGGGCAGCACACTCAGCACATCCTGGGCATTCCACAGCGTGGCAGGCCTCAATTCCGCCCAGACCGTGCCTCGACGGGGCTCCATGACGTCGACGGCTCGCCCGAGGAGGATCAGCGGCCCGTCGCGCACCACCAGGACCGATCCTCCTGACCGCAAGTGGTCGGCGCCACCGGGCGGGAGCGGTGGGGGGTCGAAGACGTCGCCGGAGAGCGCCACGGGCGGGCCGCCGGGGCGCGCGAGACTGACGGCACGGAGGTGAGTCGGCGCGTCGGGAGGCGCCGCGCTCCGCGGCGGGAGCGGGGCCACCCGCGGGTCGGCCCGGACCGCGCTTGCAATCGCGCCCAGCTCGTCGTTCAGCGCGTTGAGGTGGCCGAGCGTCGCCATGCCCGCCGCCTTGCTCGCCTGACGCAACCGCTCGCGAGCCTGCAGATCGAGCTGCGTCGCAACGCGCGTGTACGAGAGGACGGCAAGCGTGCCGATCGGCAGGAACGCGCTCACCAAGAGGACACCGAGGAACCGGCGCGCGACCCGGGTGCGGAGCGACCCCATCTCGACCGCCACGTGCGCCTCGCCGCTCAGTACCGCGCCGCCAAACCGACGAAGCCGCCGTCGTTGGCGCGAACGATGTCGTCGCGGCTCGCTTTCGCGGTGAGCGGAGCTGCCGTCGCACCGTCTTTACCCATGCTGTACAGGTCATACGAGGAGTTGATCGGAACCAGAAACCGGTCCTTGCGTGCCCCGGCGGGCGGTCCTCCCCCTTTGCCTTTTTTGGGGGCAGGGAACCGCAGGTATTGATAGGGGTTCCCCCACGGATCGACGTAGCCGATTCGCCCGATGCCGGCTAGGCTCGAGGGCAGCGAATCCCCGTCCGCCTCGAACGTGTTCAGCTCGACTTGCAGCGCCTCGACGTCCCCGATCGCCTTCGCAACCTTCGCGCGCTCGATGAGGTCGTGGAGTCCGGGTAGGGCGAGGGCCGCCAACGTACCGACGATCGCCAGCACCAGCAACAGCTCGATCAGCGTCCATCCGGGCGACT
>JBGPNN010000300.1:0-3762 GCA_041487495.1 bacterium | reverse complement strand
GCTGCAGCGGCAGGACACCCTGTGTCGATGAGCCCACGGTCAGCTGGTTGAGGCCATTCTGGTTCTTACGGTAGGATTCAGCGGCCCGGGCGACGATGTCGTACTGCTCGCCGCCTTCAGCATAGATGGACACCTTTTGCCCGGCGACCAGGACATTCAAGGCGCTGGCCGCGTCCGCCACGCTCACCCCGAGGTCGGATGCGCGCGCCCGATCGATGGTGACGCCGAGCTGCGGCTGCCCGCTGATGAGGGACGACCTGACGTCAACCACGCCCGGGATGCTGGCGAGGAGCTTCTTGCCTTCGTCCGCCACACGCGTCAGGACAGCGAGGTCGGGGCCACTCACGACGTAGTCGATTGGCTGGAAACTCCCGCTCCCGCCAAACGCCGAGACCGCGCCAGCCTGGGTTTGCAGCCCGAGGTGCGCGTACCGCGGGAGGATCTCGCGGCGCACGCGGGCGGTCATCTCCTGCTGGCTGAACGCGCGCCGGTCGACATCGACCATGCGGCTGTAGATGGTGAACCGGTTGGGCGTCTGCTGCGGGTCGTCGGCGACCGTGAACAGTGTGTACTGAATGCCCGGGAGCCGGCGGATCTCCGCCGCCATCTGGTTGGCCAGTTCCTCCGTCGTGTCCAGCGACCACCCCTCGGGGGCGCGGACCACAACTTCGAATTGAGACTCGTCGTCCTCGGGCAGGAAGTTCATGTTCACCCTGCTACCGAGTGGGCCCATGCTGAACAGGGTGAGGACCGTTAGCACCACGACGACCCATCGCCGGCGCAGCGCGCCTTCGAGAAGCCGCCGGTACCATCGCTCGAGCGTCATATACAGGCGGCCACCGCGGGCCTCCCCGTTCGATGGCTCGACCGGCCCCGCCGGCGTCTTGAGCCACCGTGCAGCAAGCATCTGTGTCAGCGTAAAGCTGACGAGCAGGGAGACCGCGATCGCGAAGGCCATTGTCCAACCGAAGCTCCGCATGAACCGACCGACGATGCCGCTCATGAAAGCCAGCGGCAAGAAGACGGCGATCAGGCTCATGGTGGTCGCGGTCACGGCGGCGCCGACTTCATGGGTCGCGGCAATCGCGGCCTCGAACGGCCGCATCTTCTTCTCGGTGATGAATCGATATATATTTTCCAGGACGACGATCGCGTCGTCGATGACGATCCCGACCACGAGCGCCAGCGCAAGCAGCGTGATGATGTTCAGCGTCAGACCCATGGCGCCAAGAAGCATGAAGGTGCTGATCAGCGATGTGGGAATGGCGATCGCGGCGATGATCGTCGAACGCAGGTTGCGCAGGAAGAGCAAGACGACGAGCGATGCCAAGATCGAGCCCACAATCAGGTGCTCCCGGACAGCGTTCGTCGAGGCCTCGACAAACACGGACTGATCGCGCACGACCTGGAGGCGATACCCGGGGGGCAGCGCGGACTGCACCCGGCCAAGGCGGGCCTTGACGTCTCTGACAACGCTCAGCGTATTCGTGCCGGACTGCTTGACGATGTCCAGCGTGACGGCCGGTTGGTCGTTCTGGCGGGCGACGGTCTTACGATCGACGGCACCGTCCTCGACCTTCGCGACGTCGCCCAGCGTCACCGGCGCCCCGTCGCGGTTTGCGATCATCAGCCGCTGCAGGCCGGCAATCGAGTCGACGCGGCCCAGCGTGCGCACCGTCAAGCGCTGTCTGCCCTGTTCGATGCTCCCGCCGGGTGCCTGGATGTTCTGGGTCTGGAGGGCCCTGATCACGTTGGTCGTGCTCAACCCGTACGCCCTCAGACGTTCCGGATCGATCCAGACGTTGATCTGGCGCGCGCGGCCGCCGAGCACCTTCACTTCTCCGACGCCGGGCGTCCCTTCAATCTGCCGCTTGAGGATCTTGTCCGCATACTCCGTGAGATCTCGGATCGGGCGGTCGGCGGACAGAGCCAGCGTGAGGACCGGGATGGCGCCGGGGTCGAGTTTCGAGACAACCGGCGGGTCGATGCCCGTCGGGAGGTCTACCATGATCCCGTTGATCTTGTCCCGAACATCCTGCGCCGCGATGTCGATATCTTTCTCGAGGACGAACCGGATAAACACCTGCGAGAACCCTTCCGACGACCTGGACGTCAGGAAGTCGATCCCGCCGATCGTGTTGACGGCCTCCTCGACCTTGTGGGTAACGTCAGTCTCCATCTCTTCTGGAGACGCGCCGGGCAGACGTGTGCTCACGGTGACGAACGGGATATCCACATTGGGAAATCGCTCGACGTTCAGCCGGAGGTACGTAAACGCGCCGAGAAAGGTCAGGCTGAGGATCAGCACAGACGCCAGGACCGGTCTGCGAACCGAAAGTTCGGATAGCCACCTCATTGATGCGCTCCCTCTTCCCGCGGCCTACTGCGGCGCGCGCGGCGTCACAAGCTGGTTGTCGGTCAGGCCCGCAACGCCGGAGACGACCACGTGTTCCCCGCCGTTGAGGCCCCCCGTGATCTCGACCCGGCCGTTCTGCTGCTCGCCGAGGGTCACTTCATGGCGCATGGCCTTGCCGTCGCGCACCACGAACACAATCGGCTTCCCGGCCGTCGTGAGCACCGCGCCGTCGGGCACCTGCAGCACGTTCGGGCGGACCGCGACCGTGACGGTGCCCCTGGCAAACATCCCGGGACGCAGCACGTCCTGCGGGTTGGGCATGCGAACTTTCACCGTAAAGGACCGGGTGGAGGCTGCCGCGCCCGGCTGGATCTCCGCGATCTTCCCTTTGAATTGCGAACCCGGCAGGGCGTCAACGATGATCGTCGCGGTCTGACCCACCTGGAGACCGGGCCGCTGCATCTCGGGCACGGCCAGCTCGGCGTACACCTCATCCAACTGCGCGAGGATGAAGGACGTGGCGGCCGGCGAGACGGCCTCACCCGGCTCCACCATGCGTCTGGCGATGGTCCCCGCAAACGGGGCGGTCACGGTGGCGTCGCGAATCTGGACCTGTGTAAACGCCAGAGCCGCCTCCGCCTGCGCGACCTGGGCCCGAGCCGAGGCGATCTCTTCCGAGCGTGGGCCCTGGTCTACGAGCCGTTGGGATTGCTTCACAGACTCGAGCGCGGCCTGCGCCTGCCGTAGCTGGGACTGCGCGGCCATGACCCCTGCCTGGCGCTGCTGGAACTGTGACTCTGCCGAATCGAGGTCCTGCCGCGAAATGGCACCCATCTCGTTGAGCGCCCGGATCCTCTGCACGTTGGCCTGGGCCAGGGCCAGCGCCGATGCCGCCTGCACCTCGTTTGCCTGCGCCGACTGCACGGCCGCTTCGGCCTGGGCGACCCCCGCCGCGGCCTGATGCCGTTCCTCCGGCCGCGCCCCATTCTGCAGCAGCGTAAGGCGCGCGCGGGCACTCTCGATGATGGCGCGATTCTGGGCGGCGTTTGCTGCCAGATCGCTGGTCCTCAAACGCATCAGCGGTGTGCCGGTCTGCACCCGCTGACCCTCATTGACGAAGACCTCCGCCACGATGCCCGAGAGCCTCGAGGCGATCTTCGCCTGCCGCAGGCTTGCGACCGCGCCAGTCGCCGACACGCTCGTCACGAAGTCGGCACGCTGCGCGATACCCACAGTGACTGAGACGGGCGCCGGCTGTGCCGGCGGCGGCTGTACTTGTTGACTCGCCGCGCCTGGCGCGCCTCCCCTCGCGCGAACGGCCATCAGACCACCGGCCAGGGCGACGATCACTGCACCAACAATGAGCACTCGAATACGCATCATGTCACCCTCACACGGATCCTGTT
>JBGPNN010000299.1:0-3780 GCA_041487495.1 bacterium | reverse complement strand
GACAGGTCGGCGCCGTTTCGGTAAGACCGTAACCCTGTTGAAAGAGCAGACCCCGCTCGTGGAATGCCTCGACAATCGTACGCGGACAGGGCGCGCCTCCACACGAAAACCGGGTCCGGCTCAGGTCGGATCGACGAAATGCCTCGGACGCCAGCAGCGCCAGATACGTCGCCGGCACGCCCAGCATCGCCGTCACGCCGTGGCGCGCGATGAGGCGCGTGGTCTCGCCGGGCTCGAAGACCCGCTGCAGCACAGCGGTGGCCCCGTGATGCAGGCTCGGCAGGGTGAAGAGCCCGATGCCGCCGGTGTGAAACATCGGAAGGACGTTGAGTGTGACGTCGGCGGACGTGAGGTCGACCGCCGTCCCGATGTTGATGCTGTTCCACAGTTGTGTGCCCTGGGTTAGGACTGCCCCCTTGGGACGCCCGGTGGTACCAGACGTGTACATGATGAGCAGCGGGTCGTCGAACTGGCCTTCGGGAGGTGACCCACCGCCCTGGAGCAGCGCAGCGTACGGCTCTGCCCATGCCGGCGCCGGTTGCTCCGCGTCAAAGGCCACGAAGGTCTCAACCGTTTGCCCCTCCGGTAGCACGCGCACGGCGTCTGCCAGGGTCGACAGCGCAGGGTCGACGAACAGAGTCTTCGGCCGGCTGTCCCCGAGTTGAAAGGCCACTTCGGGCGCCGCGAGCCGCCAGTTGAGCGGGACCAGTATGGCGCCCAGACGGGCAGCGGCGAACAGGACCTCGATGTACTCGGCGCGGTTCATGGACAGGATGGCCACGCGGTCACCGCGCTGGATGCCGCGCGCCCGCAGGCCGGCCGCCGCGCCCGCCACGCGGTCGCGCAGCGCGCCATAGGCGAGGACGCGCTCGCCGTCGATCAGCGCCGCCTTGTCCGGGTTGATGTCGGCGCGACGTTCCAGCCAGTGCCAGATGCCCCACATCATCGCGCGCGCCACCGCCCGTGCCGCCACGCGCCGCCGCGCGCCGCCGCTACCACAGGATCGCCACCGCCGCCCACGTGTAGCCTGTTCCCGCGCTCAGCGCTACAACCAGGTCGCCGGTCTTCAGCCGGCCCGCGCGGTCCGCTTCGGCCAGCCCCACGAGTGGATCGATGGCCGACATGTGGCCAAACGCCTCGAGATACGATGCTTGATCCTCCCTGAGCCCCAACGCCCGGAGCAAAGCCAGGTGGAGTGATCGTTTGGTATGCAGCGGCGCCAGGAAATCGATGTCCCCAAGCTGGTAGCCGCTGCGCTCAACCGCCCTGCGCGTCACGTCGACGAACCGTTCGAGAGAGATGGGGTCGAGTCGGGTCTTCATCCCGTGCGGATCGCGGACGTCGAGCGAATGCATGCCCGCCGCGACCGTCTGCGCCGAGGGTGGATGGATCGTCCCGCCCGCCGGGATGTACACGTCGTCGGCGAACGAGCCGTCCGTGATCGCTGCAAAGCCTAGAATGCGGTGCCCCCCATCGCCCCGCCGCAAGAGCGCCGCCGCGGCGCCGTCGGCGAAGTTGAACGCGAACCGCGAGCGGGCGTTCCGGTAGTTGATGACGGTGGATTCGCGCGAGGCCCCGACCAGGAGCGCGGCGCGCAGCGACTCGTCGGCGGCGAGCATGTCTCGGACGACCTTGAGCGCGACCGGGCCGCACGCACTGGTGGCCATCAGTTCCAGGGTGAAGGCCCCAGACAGACCAAGCGCGTGCTGGATCTTCGGCGCAACCGACCACAGATAATAGTCCTTGTGGGCGCTGCCGAAGTAGACGACCGCACCGATGTCGGAGGGATCGACTCGATCCAGCAGCGGCCGCGCGGCCGCGACGGCCATGTCGGAGACGTGCTCATCGGCGGCCGCGATGTGCTTGCCCCGCAGCCCGAGCCGGTCCACGACGACGTCCGGCGGGATCCCGGTCGCCTCGGCGATCTCCCCGGCGGTCTGGTAGCCGGAGGGGAAGTACGTGCCGACGCGTTCCAAGCTCACGGGAACACTCATCGCCCGTCGAGCCCGCGGAGCATGAAGTTCATCATCGTCTCGAGCACCGCGGGTGTGATCGCCTTCTTTTCCCACAGGACCCAGCGCATCCCGAGAAAATCCCCGATCCCCATCAAACAGTAGGCCACCACCTCTGGGTCGAGGCGGCGGATCTGACCGCGCGCCATGGCGTGTCGCAGCCCTCGCACGTAGCCGTCTGCAAACCGGCGATAGTACCACCGGAATAACCCCGGGTCGACGAACTCGGCCTGCCGGACGATGCGGTACATCGCGGGGTGGCGGCGGATGAACCCAAAGAACGCCTCGAAGCCACGGTGCTCGATGTCGCGCCGGTGGGCCACCCCGCGAACGGCTTCGTGGATCGTCCGGCGGAGGTCGCGGCTCCGCTCGCGCACGAGTTCAGTGAAGACGGCGCGCTTACCGGGAAAGTAGACGTAAAAGGTCCCCTGCGCGACACGCGCGCGGCGGGTGATGTCGATGATGGAGGTCTCGAAGTATCCGTGGGTGCCGAACGCGGCTTCGGCGGCGTCAAGCAACTCCTGGCGGGTGCGCTTCCCCCGCTCGCCCTTGGGTTTACTGACGGTTCGCGGCATGTCTCAACCTATATATGGAAGGTGAATCACCTTTCAACTTTCCGCTTCGCTTTTCCTCCTCCTCCAGTGCCAGGGGCTCGCGTGCCACAGGAAGAACAAGCGCGCCCAGGGACAGTGTCCCTGGGCGCCCCGTCTCGATGGCCTCGTGATGTGTTACTGCGCCGCCGCCAGTACCGCCCTCCGGCCGTAGACCTTGACCAGCTGCGCCCGATAGCGCTTGTCCGCGAACAGATCCTCCAGCAGGTCGACGCCCTGGGCCGCCTGCTCCATCGCCGCCCGGGCCGACGCGTCATCGATCTTCTTGCCGGACAATGCCGCCTCGACGGTTTTGGCCCTGAACGCGTGCGCCGCCGCACCGGTGAACGCGAGCCGCAGCTGCCCGCCGGCCCGCACGACCGCCGCGGCCCCAATCACCGCGAATCCGCTGGCCGGGTGCTTCATCTTCCTATAGGCCGAGCCGGCTATCGCCGGCGAGGTCGGGAAGTGTACCTCCGTGAGTATCTCGTTCGCCTTCAGGGCGGTCGTGAAAAGCCCGGTGAAGAACTGGTCTGCTGTGATGGTCCGTGTCCCGCCGGCCCCTTGCGCCACGATCGAGCCCTCCAGCGCGAGAAACGCCGCCGGGTAATCGGCCGCGGGGTCGGCGTGCGCCAGACTGCCACCGATGGTCCCACGGTTGCGTACCTGAAGATCGCCGATCTGCTCCGCCGATTCGGCCAGCACTTTGAGCCGCTTCTGGATCACGGATGAACGCTCGATGTCGGTGTGCGTGGTTAAGGCGCCGATCGCGATGTGGTCCTTCTCCTCGCGGATGTATGAGAGGTCGCGGATGCGGCCCAGATCGACCACCATGGGCGGCGAGGCCGCCCGGAGTTTCATCAGCGAGAGCAGGCTCTGCCCGCCCGCCATCACCTTGGCGTCGGGATGCTGGCGCAGCAGGGCCAGTGCCTCACCGACGTTCTTGGGCGCTGTGTACTCAAAGGCTGCGGGAATCATCGCGCACCCCCCTTTCGACCCTGGATCGCCTGCCAGAGTGTCTTCGGAGTCAGCGGCATGTCCACGTGGGTGATTCCCAGCGGCGTGAGTGCGTCCATCACCGCGTTCGCGACCGCGGCGGTTGCCGCGATGGTGCCGGTTTCGCCCGCGCCTTTGATGCCAAGCGGGTTGACCGGAGACGGGGTCACCGTTCGGTCAAT
>JBGPNN010000298.1:0-3804 GCA_041487495.1 bacterium | reverse complement strand
GTTGGGCTGCCACGGTGGCCAGCACGGCGGCCTTGGCGCTCGGGAAGGCGAAGAAGAGCCCGTCTCCATGCGTCTCCCGCTCCTCCCCGCCCTGCTCCTGGAACGCCGCCCGAAGCAGCCGGTGATGGTCGGCCAGCAGGCCCGCATAGCGGGCACCTAAGTGTTCCAGTAGGCGCGTGGACCCCTCGATGTCGGTGAAGAGGAACGTGACCGTCCCGGTGGGGAGACGGGTCATGAGAAATCGCCTCCCTGCGCTTCGGCACGTGTGTTCGAGGGGGGTGGAGCACTTCCTCCGACTCCACTGTACCCGATTTCCTTGGACACCTGATAATGAGCGGGGGTCCTCGTGAACAAGGTGTGCAGGTGCACACTGAAAGTGAGTCGAAAGCCAAAACGGAAATTCCGGGTTAGGCTGATACGGATAGGGAGTCATTCGCTCGGGACCATCCTTGGTTCGCTGTACGCTGTTTAGAAGCGGTGAGCCACTTTCCAACTCTCGAAGGGAGGCATCGCCGATGCGGACTATGGTGCTGGTCGGAGTTTTGTTGATCGCCCTCGGGGTCGTTGCGCTCGCCTACGAGGGCATCACCTACACCCGAAACAAAACGGTGCTGAACGTCGGTCCGATCAAAGCGCAGATCGAAGAGAAACGCACAATCCCGCTGTCGCCACTCCTCGGCGGGATCTCACTCGCGGGCGGCATCGCGCTGCTGATCGCCGGCACGCGGCGGTTGCGCCCAGCATAGGCTCTTTCGAGGAGGATCTCATGAGGATCGATGCGGCCTTTCAACCCATGGTAGCCTTGATTGCCGGTATTCTCATTCTCATAGTCCCCAGGCTGCTGAACTACATCGTGGCTGTCTATCTCATCGTCATCGGCCTTCTGGGTCTGGGACTGTTCAAATAACCTGCGTTCTTTGGGCTGATGTGGGCGCACGGGACTCTGACGGGTCACAAATGGCGAACGTCTGCGTTCTCACTGGTCGGGCCGCGCGGATTTGAACCGCGGACCTCCTGAACCCCATTCCTCCCTGCGTTTCAGCCGGTTCCATCCTTCGGAATCATTCGGAGTGATTCGGGGTCAACCCCTCGGGGAACGGTCTCGATGTTCAACTCACTGGCGTTTCGTTGGCTGGGGGAGGAGGATTCTCCGGTCAGTACAACGTTGATCGCCCGGGTTTCAGTCTAGCGGGCTCGGCACTCCGACCACTCTCAGGTCATGGCGGAAGCCATCGCCGCGGGCCGGAGCAAAAGCTACCCCTTCCCTACTAGACCGGTCTAAGGAAGTTGGCGAGGCAATGCTCGGCGACCTTCCTGCCGAGCGCAGAGGCATGAGTTCAGCAGTACGCGTGTGGATCCCTCCCCACACACGGGCATTATCGATTTCCCTGGTGATCCCGGCGAAGCTACGCCAGTGTCGTGTCACGCCAAAACTCACCGGGTATATCACATCGGCCTTCACGTCATCCGTGCCGAAGAAGACCTGCAGCACCTTCACCGCCGCACCTCCGAAGCCCGCGTGGCCGGAGATGTAATCGGGATGTGCCGGCGTGAGAATCAATGACTCCCAGTTCGGGTCGGGTGCGATGGCCGGATTGCCTAACGCGGCTGCGTTGCGGATCGCGGTCACTGGCCGGAGCAGGTTGTACTTGTATTTGAACGCCCAAACGGCGATCTGGGAATCCGAGGTGATCATGTGTAAAAGGGCAAAGAGCCGAGCGCTGTCGGCAAGCGATGTGCCTTGCGCCTTGATTGCTTGACGCGCGACATCGTTGATCGGGATCGAGGTGCTCGCCGTCCAGAAGATCGCGATCGCCGTCTGCTCGGCAGTGCGCGTTGTACTGTTGGCAGATCCGAGCTGCCGGACCTCATTGATATCCTTCGCATAGGCGGCGCTCTCTGCGTCAAGGGAACCCGCGCTATCTGCACCACAGCACGACCTAGCAGCATCGTGAAGCGGCCGTGGCGGTGGAGAACTTGTTTAGCGGCGCCCTCGGGTCAGAGAAAGCGTAGCTGCTGGCTGCCGTCTGGCCGGGGGATCTTTTGGACGGGGTTGTGGTGGTGGCAATGCTGACAATCCCAGAAGGAGGCGCCGCGCTCGTCCACTCCGAGGCGGTTTTCGGTGCCTGGCAGTACCGTCACGCTCCCAAAATTATCGTGCTGATCCTTCACCTCAAACATGACCTTGTGGCATTTCCGACAGGCCATGGGCATAGACATGGGATGCCTCCGGTTAGAAGCTGGTTAGCAAAATGACCCCGAAGAATAACCCCGCAATCACGAAAACCCTTGATAGAGTGGTGGGCGAGGTTCTCCACCCGGGGCCAACAGGGACTGGCACGGCTGGGATCAGGGCCAGGAAAAGGATGTGCCAAGTTGGCCCCTCCTGGTGACTCCCAGGTATCACCAAGCTCGTTATGACCCAGTACGCTCAGGCTTAAACACCACTCGGGTCAACGGTCATACCGAGCAGATCGGCGGGCGTGGTTCGTCGACTACATCGCGGCAGACGGTCGCCGGATGCGCGAAGCGATCGGACCGGGCGACGAAGGCAAGCGCCTGGCCAAGAACGTGCTCGCGCAACGAGAAGCGGAGGCGCAGCTTGGCATCCATCGCCTGCCGGCCGCGCACACGATGCGCTTTGCCGAGTTCGCGGCGGACTGGCTGCACCGGATCAAGACGCGGGTGAAGCCGAAGACGTGGGAGAGTTATGACGACGCCGTGGAGCGTCTGAAGCCGGCCTTTGCGGAACAACGCCTCGGGGCGATCCTGCGGCGCGACGTTGAAGCGTGGTTGGTGGGTACACACCTGAGCCGCCCGCGGAAGGGGCAACGCAAACCTCCGGTCCCCCTCTCCCCGACCAGCGTCAACTACGCGCTGCATGTGCTCAAGTTCGTCTTGAAGGATGCCGCGGAACACGGCCACGTGACGGAGAACCCGGCTGCGAAGGTGAAGCCGCTACGATCTCACGACCACGAAGACGGGGAAACGCTACACGTGCTCCAGTCAGCCCAGATCCGGCAACTGTTGGAGGTCGCCGAACAACCGTGGCGCACCCTTTACGAGGTGACGATCCAGACTGGCCTGCGGCGTGGGGAAGTCCTCGCGTTGCGATGGCGAGACGTGGATCTCAAACAGGGCCTGCTGCACGTGCGGCGCAGCCTGGGACGCTTCCGCGATGGGGAACGGTACTGCGTGAAGGAGACCACGCTGAAGAGTCGGCACTCGCGCAGAACGGTGGATCTGGCACCCTCGGTCGTGCAGACGCTGCTGGCACATCCGGCTGGTGACGATCCCGAGGGAGACTTTGTGTTCCGGTCCCGCACCGGCGGCCCCATTGATCCTGACAACGTGGACCGAGCCTTCAAGCGGCACCTGACCGCGGCCGAGTTGCCCAACGTACGCTTCCACGACCTGCGCCACACCCACGCTAGTCTGCTGATTGCCGCTGGCGTTCACCCGAAGGCGATCCAGGCCACACGGGGATGAACAGTTCCCGGCCCGTGAGCCAGGCCGTGGTATAGATGGTAGTTTCTACAAGGCCCAAGAGTTCCGTGGAATAGTGCCCGCCCGTTTTGACGGTATCTGTGACGCTCCTTGTTCCTAGCCGTCCACCGAGCAGTGACAAGGCGTAGCCAGCGAGATAGATGGCGGCGCTCGGGAGAAGATCCATCCTGGCCTCCGGCGGCGACCCGCGATTAAGGCACCACTAAGGCACCAAACCCCACCCGATGAACAACGCGGGCTCAGCGATCGCTGAAACCCGCGTCCTGTCTACATTTCTGGTCGGGCCGCGCGGATTTG
>JBGPNN010000297.1:0-3849 GCA_041487495.1 bacterium | reverse complement strand
GGGGAGATGCACGGGCGGTTTTGGTTCCGCAACGACGACGAGCGGGAGCGGGTGCGCTCGATGGGCGTCAGCGATCCCGATCGTATCTTCACGACGACCGACCTGGTGCCGGGCGAGTCGGTGGTCTTTGTCGCCACCGGTATCACCGACGGTGATCTGTTCCGGGGCGTGCGATTCTTTGGCGGCGGCGCCAGGACGCATTCGCTGGTCATGACACGCACGACGGGTGAGATCCGGTTCGTCGACGGTATCCATGTGACCGACCGGCGCAAGACCGGCGCCATCCAGTTGTGATGGCCGTCGGTCTTCACCCCGGTCAGGAAGCGCTGCGCGCGGCCGCGCGCCTGTGCGTCGTGGATTTCCCCGGTCCCGAGCTCGCCGCGCCGCTGGAGCGGCTGGTCGCCGAGCGGCACATCGGTGGCGTGGTGCTGTTTCGCAAGAACGTCGTGTCGCCCGCACAGGTGGCGGGCCTGACGGCGGCGCTTCAGGCGATGGCCGCGCGCGCCGGCGCACCGCCGCTGTGGGTCGCTATCGATCACGAGGGCGGAGTGGTGAACCGCTTCGGCTGGGCTGTGGCGGGTGGCCGTGGCGTTCGCGTTACCCCGCTCCCCAGCGCGATGGCGATGGGCGCCGCCGGTTCGCCTGCGCTGGCCCGCGAGGCTGGGCTGGTCGCCGGGCGTGAGCTGCGCGCGATGGGGATCCATCAGAACTACGCGCCGGCTGTGGACGTGAACAACAACCCCGCGAACCCCATTATCGGGGCGCGGGCATTTGGCGAGACGCCCGCGCTGGTCGAGTCGCTGGGGCTCGCCTACATCGACGGTCTGCAGGCCGCCGGGGTGGCCGCAACGGTGAAGCACTTCCCAGGGCACGGTGACGTCACCGTGGACTCGCACCTGGCGCTGCCGCGCGTCGACCACCCGGTGTCAAGGCTCGAGCGCGTGGAGCTGCCTCCGTTTGCGGCGGCCGTGCGCGCCGGCGTGGCGTCAGTGATGCCCGCCCACATCGTCTATCCGGCGCTCGACCCGAGCGGGGTCCCGGCCACGATGTCGGCGCCGATTCTGACCGGACTCGTCCGGGAGCGGTGGCGGTTTCAAGGATTCATCTGCAGCGACTCGCTGCAGATGCGCGCCATCATCGACAACTACGGTGTCGGTGACGCCGCTGTGGCCGCCGTCCGCGCGGGGTGCGACATGCTGCTGGCCCTGGGGCCCGAGGCGCTGCAGCACGAGGTGCTGGACCGCCTGGCGATGGCGATCGAGCGTGGGGACCTGCCGGGGGCCCGGGTCGCGGACGCCCTGCGCCGCGTCGAGGCGGCGTTCAAGCGGTGGGGGCCCGCGGCAGACGGTCATGGAGTAGACGAGACGATCAACGATGCGGAGCACGATCGCGTCGCCGAGCGTATCGCGGAGGCTGCCGTCACGCTGGTGCGCGATCAGCGCGGCGCGGTTCCGCTTGGTGGGCCGCGCATCGGGGTGGCGAACATCTCGCCGGGATTCGGTGAGTACGAGCCGCCCAACCTGGCGGCAATGCTCCGGCGATATCACGCGCAGGTGCACGAGTTGTCTGCGGGGGAGACGCCCGCCGACGTTGATCAAGTCGTTGCCGTCACCTTTACCCGCGGGACCCCTCCGCCAAACCAGGTCTCGATGGTCCGCGACCTCCACAAGAGGTTCGGTGACCGGCTGATCATCGTCGCGACCGGCGATCCCTATGACCTGCTCCAGTTCCCGGAGGTGCCGGCGTACCTGGTCACGTATGGGCCGGACGCGCCCAGCCTGGACGCGGCGGCGCGGGTGCTCCTTGGACGGCTCCGGCCGTGCGGCCGGCTTCCGGTGACGCTCCCCGGTCTAAGCGCCCCCACCGTATGAAGCGGCCGCCGTCTGCGCGGCGGACCCGGAAACTCCCCAGCCGGCGGCGCCTGATCATCCAGGCCGGGACACTTGCGTTTCCGGGCACCGGGCCGAAAGAAGGATATGTGGTCGTCGAAGGTGACCGGGTTGCTAGACTGAGCCGCGAGTCACGGCAGGACGCGGATATCACCGTGCCGGACGGCGCGGTCGGCCCCGGCTTCATCGATCTGCAGGTCAATGGCGCGGCCGGCTGCGACTTCCTCTCACCTACGGAAGACGGGTTGGTGGCCGCCGAAGCCTACCTGCTTTCGACCGGCACGGTTGCCTACCTGCCAACGCTGATCTCGGCTCCTGAAGAACGCATCCGTGACGCACTGGCGTTTTTTGCGGCACGCATGCACCGCCGCCGCCCGCGCATCCTGGGCGTGCACCTGGAGGGCCCATTCCTCTCACCGGTCCGCGCGGGCGCGCATCGTCTAGACCACCTCCGAACCCCTTCCATAGGGTGGATCGGCCGGCTGCTGGACGATTTTCCGGGGGTCATCCGCCTCGTGACCCTCGCGCCGGAGCTCCCTGGCGCCCTGGACGTCATCACGTATCTCCGTAACCGACGTGTGCGCGTGGCCGTCGGACACACGGACGCCACCTACGACCAGGCGCATGCGGCCTTCGAGGACGGCGCGACCCTGGCGACGCATGTGTACAACGCGATGCGCCCCTACCATCATCGCGAGCCGGGCGTCGTCGGCGCCGCTCTGGAGCACCCGGCCGTCACGTGCTCGGTGATCGCCGATCTCATCCACGTGCACCCGGCGGCCCTGAGGCAGGTGTTTGTCATGAAGGGCCCCTTGCTGACGGCGCTGGTCACGGATGCCATCGCGGCGGCCGGTGCGCGGGGAGCAGCGCCGACGCTCGGCGATCAAGTGGTGACGATCGGCAATGGGGCGCCGCGGTTGTCCAACGGGACGCTCGCCGGGAGCATCCTGACGATGGATCGCGCGGTCCGGAACGCCATCGATGTGGGAGGAAGTCTCAGTGTCGCATGGGGAATGGCCTCAGAGGCCCCAGCCGACGCGCTCGAGATCGAGCGGCCCAGCCCACCGAAGTACCCGGCTGACCTGGTTGTGCTCGATGAGCACAATTTCGTGGCGGCGACCATCATGGGGGGACACATCGTCTACCGTCGCGGTGCCGCCGATCAGCCCCGCGTCCACTGAGGAGTCGTATGGAAGCGCTCAAGCAGCGAATCCTTTCCGAGGGCAAGAATCTCGGGGGCGGCATCCTGAAGGTCGATGGGTTCCTCAATCATCAAGTCGATCCGCTGCTGATGACCGAGTGCGGCCGTGAACTCGCGCGGCGGTTCGCTCCCGCGCATCCGACGAAAGTCCTGACCGCCGAGATCTCAGGGATCGCGCCCGCGGTGTGCACGGCGCAAGCGCTGGGTGTGCCGGTCGTCTACGCGCGCAAGCAGAAGCCCATCACCATGCCGGATCAGATCTACCTCACGCTCGCGCCGTCACACACCAAGATGCAGAACATCGAACTGATCGTCTCACCCGAATAGCTGGCGCGCGGCGAACGCGTGCTCATCGTCGACGACTTTCTGGCGACGGGGCAGACGATTCTCGCGCTCGCGCGCCTGGCCGCGGCGGCGGGCGCGACGGTGGTGGGCGTTGGTGCGGTCATCGAAAAGGCCTTCGAGGGCGGGCGCGCGGCCCTGGCCGGGTTGGGTGTCCCCGTTGAAACGCTGGCCATTGTAACCGATATGAGTAATGGGAAGATCGTACTGGCGGACTGAGGAGTTGACCAAGATGGCGACCACGTTCGAATCGCCTGAAGAAGAGCGGGCGTACCTGACCAACGTCAAGACCGACCTCGATGGCGCCCAAACGAAGGCGGACGTGATCGAGGTCTGGAAGCGCCACTACCTCACAATCGGCCACCGCAAACTGGGCCGGCTGCTGATCGGCCGCTCACTCGACGAAGTGTTGAAGGC
>JBGPNN010000296.1:0-3857 GCA_041487495.1 bacterium | reverse complement strand
GACTCCTCCCGCCCGTGCCCACCACAAACTGGCGGACGCCGCGCGCGGGATCAGCGCGCCCGTCGGGACTCTGGGGCACGAACCGCTCGTAGTCGTGATCGTGCCCGACAAGCACCACATCGGCACCGGCCTCGTACAGGGCCCGGAAGAACCCATCATACGCGTCCTCGCTGCCGTGCGGGCCTGACGAAAACCGCGGGTGGTGCCAGTAGGCGAGCACGCACGTCTTCCTGCCGTTGGCCGCAAGGTCGTCTCGCAGCCAGCGTTCCTGCGGTGAGCCTGGTCCGCAGCCGCCGACCGGCGCGCAATTGGAGTTCAGCGCGAGCAGGTGCCACGCGCCGATATCGAAACTGTAATACCCCTTCGCCGGATCGCCCGCGGCGGCCCCGAAGTACGCGTAATAGCCCGACGCCCCCCGGGTGCTGTAGTCATGATTGCCGGCGGCGGGATGCGTGATCCCCTTGAACCGCCCCCAGGAGGACTCGTATGATATCTGGTACTTCGAAAGTGCTCCGTTTTCGTACTGATTGTCGCCGAGGGTCAGCACCGCAGCCGGACCACGGGCAGCAATGATGTCCGCCGTCGCCCGCATGTGGCACACGGTGGCCGTGCCGTTCCCCTGGTTGTAATCCGAGTCGTTGGGGTCGCAGGCGATATCCCCGGCCGCGGCGATTGTCGGATCACCCTGCGCGAGGGCCTCAACCAGTGTCGCATTATGGACAGGGGCAGAAACGAGCACGAGGGCCAGGGTAAGGATCAATAGTGCTGCGGACAGTTTCAACGAAACGCTAGCCCTGCATCCGCCGGCGGCGGACGTCCTCGTCAATGGCCAGACGCAAGCGGGTCTGAATGGTGAGCGCGAACTCCCGAACGCTGCCTCCCCCCGGCGGGACATCAGACGGGCTGAAGCGCAGGACAGGCCACCCTCGCGCGAACAATACCCATCCTCCCAGGCTCTCCCGCGCGATCACTTCGTACGGCTCCAGGTCCGTGTCGAAAAGCCGGTCCAGGAGATCGGCGGCCTCCCTGATGCGCGGGATTTCCGGCAGGCGAATAATCGGCCGGTTGTTGACCAGGATCTCCCCGTATGCGACCCCGGCGTCGTTGCCTTCACGAACCGCCAGTACCAGATAGTTCGCGGGCACCCGCCGGTTGAGGGGGATACGGCGAGCGCGCAGTTCGGCTTCGACGTACTGCACCCGTTCGGCCGCCGTGGGGTGATCACCGAACGCGCCGGGATCGGACCGCGGATTCAGTTGCTCCATGCGCAGCATGTGCTCGAGCAGGGTGAGCATGCCGACCGGATTGTACTGCGTGCGGCTCAGATAGGTGATCCCCGTGAGGTCGGCGTCACGCTCCATATCGCGCGTGTAACCTGCGAGCAGACCGCCGGACACAATGTTCGCGCCCGCGGCCAGGGTCGGGTCACCCGTAAAAATCGCGATCAAAATCGTGACCCATGCCGCTTGATTAGCCCGTCGCATCATCTCCATACCGTGGCCGTGCGAGGCGTGGGTGATTTCATGCGCGAGGACGGCCGCCAGTTCGTGATCGCTTCGCACGAACGCCAGCAAACCGGTGGTGACGTACACGAAGCCGCCCGGCAGCGCCAGCGCATTCACCTGATCGAGTTCCACTACCTTGAACGTATACGGCAGGTGTGGTCGCTCGGACACCGCGCCGAGCGTCATGCCGATCCGCCTGACGCGCTCGACGACCGCCGGATCCTTGACGACCGGGTAGCGGGCTTCGATCTCGGC
Organism: bacterium; assembly: GCA_041487495.1. Taxonomy (GTDB): domain Bacteria; phylum Sysuimicrobiota; class Sysuimicrobiia; order Sysuimicrobiales; family Humicultoraceae; genus JBGPNN01. Next base: position 2,097 of record JBGPNN010000296.1, on the reverse strand, counting down.
GGCACCCTGCCGGCCGAGAGTGACCTCACGGTCTTCGGCAGGCGCGGCCGAGGCGATGAACGGCGCAACCCGGAGTGGCGCCAGCAGGATCAACAGGACGAGGATTATGATTCCGGATCGGCGCATGAGCATCTTCATTGGATCATTCCCTCGCGGGCGCCCGGATCAGACCAAACACCTGGCGCGTGTTCGACGTGGCCAACTCGGCCACGGTCCCCGCCGCGACTCCGCGCACATCCGCGATGGCCCAGGCGATCAGCGACAGGTACGAGGGCTCGTTCCGTTTGCCGCGATGGGGTTCCGGCGGGAGGTACGGGGCGTCGGTCTCCAGCAGCAGTCGGTCCGGCGGGACAAAGCGCGCGACCTCCAGCGCCCGCCGGGCGTTGCGGTACGTCACCGGCCCACCCAGACCCAGGAAATATCCGCGGTCCAGACAGGTCTTGGCCATCTCCAGCGTCCCTGTGAAGCAATGCATGACGACGTGGGACGTCGCGGCCTCCGCCAAAATGCCCAGCACGTCGGCGTGGGCATCGCGGTTGTGGACGATCACCGGGAGATTCAGTGCCTGCGCCAGCGCCAAGTGCGCTCGGAACGCCTCGTGCTGCACCTCGCGCGGCGCGAAGTTGCGGTAGTAGTCCAACCCGGTCTCGCCAATGGCCACCACACGTGGATGACGCGCGACGGCCGCCAGAAGTTCCATCGCCTCGGGCGTCGCGTCGGTCGCGTCGTGGGGGTGGATCGCGACAGCCGCGTAGACATCAGGATACCGCTCGGTGAACGCGACGGCCCGCCGGCTGGATTCGAGCGAGGTCCCGACGGTGACGAACCCACGGACCCCGGCAGATCGGGCGCGACTCAGGACCGCCTCGAGGTCGGGGGCGAAAGCCCCGTCGTCGAGGTGCAGGTGCGAGTCGAAGAGATCGAGCGTCACGACCCAAGTCTACTCAACGCCGCCGAGGGCTGCAACACGGCCCCGCGCGGGCGGGACGTTCGTCACGTGCGTGACGCTACGGCCGGGCCGCCTCGAGGTGCTCCGGCTCGATAACCTTGCTCAGGGCCGGCACAATAGCCAGCATAGCGGCCAGCGCCCGCTCGTGATCGGCCAGCACGTCGAGCGGCATGTCGGCTTGTAGCGCATGGTCGCCTCGTGTCAGTGTGAGGCGAACGCGGCCATCGGACTCACTCACCTCGCCGACTCCGATGTCGTCGCGGCCAAGGTGGGTAACCATTCGAGAGCCATTTACCCCACCACCCCGCTCAACTCAAATACCGGAGCGCGTTTCGAGCCGGCACGATCGGGTAATATAAAGGCTATCTTCCGCTGAGGGGGGGACGATCGCCATGAAGACATCGGTGTTGCTTGGAATTCTGTTGATTGCCGTCGGGGTCATCGCGCTCGCTTACCAGGGAATCACCTACACGCGCAACAAGACCATCATGGACGTCGGTCCACTCAAGGCGCAGGTCGAGGAGAAGCGCACGATCCCGCTCCCGCCGGTCCTTGGCGCGGTGTCGCTCGCGGGCGGCATTGCCCTGTTGGTCGCGGGCACGCGGCCGATGCGCGCAGCGTAGTCTGCAGTCAGGAGGAAATATCATGCGGATCGATGCGGCCTTCCAACCCATGGTGGCACTGATCGCCGGGATTCTCATTCTCGTGATTCCCAGATTGCTAAACTACATCGTGGCTATCTATCTTATCATTGTCGGTCTTCTGGGCCTGGGGCTCTTCAGATAAGGCGACGGCAAGAGCCCGGTTCCCACGCGCCCACACGGTTGGTTTATCGCCTGCACGATCGGGGAAAACTTGGGGCATAGCGCAGAATCGAGCGCAAAGGAGATACGTGATGCTTTGGACTCTGCTTGTCGTTCTTCTCATCTTGTGGATTCTTGGCTTCAGCCTCCATGTGGCAGGAAGCCTCATTCACCTGCTCCTCGTCGTTGCGGCGATCGTTCTACTCTACAATTTCATCACAGGCCGGCGCACGGCCTAGAGTGCGCGCTTCTGATAGCCCGATCGCAATCGCCTGTTTCCTGCTGGTCACCCTCTTGCCGCTGCGGCCGCTCCGCAAGGTGCCGTGCTTGCGTTCTCGCATCGCT
>JBGPNN010000295.1:0-3869 GCA_041487495.1 bacterium | reverse complement strand
CAGGATGTTGAACCGGTTGATCTCATCGACGTCGGCCACACCGACGCCGACTTGCGCCCCACATTCGACGAGGGCCTGGTACACGGCCTGGCGGTCTTCGAGCGGCAGTTTCTTGGAATCGTTCAACCTGGCGATCGGCCGTTCGTCCGGAAACACGACGGCGGCCGCGACCACCGGGCCGGCTAACGGCCCGCGACCGGCCTCATCGACACCGGCGACTGGCGTCACGCCTGACGCCCACGCCTCCCGCTCGAACACAAACAATTCTCCCAGCCGGAGAGCCTCAGCCGCGTCGCGCGCTCGGCGCCGCGACCATCGCGCGGCAAGCGCGCGGACGCCGGCGCGAGGGTCCCGGCGGAGCGCTTTGGGGTCAAGTGTGCCTTCGGCCAGGGAGGCCACCAGCGTCGCGAGCGACATCCGGCGGATCTTGCGCGTCACCGGACCAGTCCGACGCGGTCGACGGGCCAATACACCACCAGCGCCCGGCCGACCACGTTCTTGGTCGGGACAAAGCCAAAGAACCGGCTGTCCTCACTGTTGCAGCGGTTGTCACCGAGCACGAACACAGCCCCCGGCGGCACGGTCTCCGGGCCGTAGTTGCTGGAACACGCCCGGTCCTCCCCGGGCAGCGCCGTCGGATAGACTTCCTTCAGCGGCCGGGCGTTGATCTGCACGAGGCCGTCCTTGATGGTGATCCTTTCCCCGGGAAGCCCGATCACGCGCTTGACGAAGTCCTTGTTGGGATTGAGCGGGTACCGGAAGACGATGATGTCGCCGCGTTGGATTTCCCCGATCCGATAGGCGAACTTCCCGACCAGGATCCGGTCGCCGACCCGCAGGGTGGGTTCCATCGATCCGGACGGGATGAAAAATGCCTGGACGACAAAGAGAATGATGACCAGGCTGAGTAGCGCGGCAAAGATCGTGGCATCAAGCGTTTCGAGGATGGAGATTCGCACCGCCGGCGGCAGACGGTACGAGCGCCCGACGAGCACGCGCGCCATAAAGAGTACAAACGCGAGCGTCAGGATAAGTGTGGGAATCCCGAGCGGCAGGCGCTCCGCCAGTGCAAGCAGGTCGCGACCCATTGGCAGGTTCGTGCCTAGCGCTGTTCCTTGATGCGTGTCTCCTTCCCGATCTTCCCCCGGAGGTAGTGCAGCTTGGCGCGCCGGACTCGACCACGTCGCACCACGTCGACCTTCTCGACCCGCGGGGAGTGCAGCGGGAAGATGCGTTCGACACCCACGCCGTGGCTGACCCGCCTGACGGTGAAGGACTCACCCAGACCGGCGCCTCGCCGACCGATGACGGTGCCTTCAAACAGCTGCAGGCGATCGCGCCCGCCCTCGGTGATCTTCACGTGTACGCGCACTGTGTCCCCGGGCGTGAATTCGGGGGGCTTTTTCTTGAGTTGCGCTGCCTCGATGGCCTTGACCTGTTCCATCACTGCCGCCTCCTTGCCGAACGACGCCCGCAGCGGCGTCGCAGCACGATTGTGAATTGTAGCACAGCCCGCCGCGAGGGTCCAAGCGCCCGTTGAGGCTAACTCTCGTCCCGCAGCAGCGCACGGTCCTCGTCGGTGAGCGCATCCCAGGACATCAGGTCGGGTCGCCTCGCCAGCGTCCGGCGCAGTTGCTCGCGCCGCCGCCACCGACGAATCTGCTCGTGGTGTCCGGTCAACAGGACGTCGGGGACGCGTAACCCCCGGAATTCCGCCGGCCGCGTGTAGTGCGGATAGTCGAGCAACCCGCTCGTGAACGACTCGGCTGCAACCGACGCCTGGTCACCGACGACACCGGGGACAAGGCGCACTGTGGCATCGACGATCACCATCGCCGCCAGCTCGCCGCCGGTGAGGACATAGTCCCCGATGGAGATCTCCTCGGCTGCCAGGCCGGTCACGACGCGATCGTCCACGCCCTCGTACCGGCCACAGAAGATGATCAGGTGCGGCTCACGGGCGAGTGCCTCGGCCTCTCGCTGATCAAAGCGGCGCCCCTGGGGCGAGGTCAAGAGCACGCGGCGCCGCGATCCCTGCGGCGGCGCCAGCGCCTCGGCCGCCGCAAAGAACGGCTCGGGTTTCATCACCATCCCCGGCCCGCCGCCGTACGGCACGTCGTCCACCTGCCGGTGACGGTCGGTCGTGTAGTCACGCAGGTCGTGGACCATGACGTGAATCACACCTCGTTCGCGAGCCCGGCCGATGATTGACACGTCGAGCGCGGCAAGCGCTTCGGGAAAGATGGTCACGATATCGATCCGCACGGGACTGTCCCCCGCCTTCTGCGCTAGCCCTCGAGGCCGGCCGGGAGCGCCACGGTCATCTCGCGCGCCACCCGGTCGACTTGCAGCACGACCTGGCGAAGGGCCGGCACGAGCACCTCGTGGTGTCCATCGGTGACGACGTAGACATCGTTGGCGGGCCCCTGCATGACCTGCGCCACCGTGCCGAGGACCCGCCCGTCCTGTGTCCGGACTCGCATCCCGATGATTTCAAACACGTAGAACGCGTCTGTGCCGAGCGGCGTGAGATCGGCACGGGATACCGCGATCTCGGCACCGCGTAGGGCCCCGGCAGCCGTGCGGTCTCCGATGCCGTCCAGAGTGAGCAGGATGCCGTTCGCGTGCGGCCGGGCCGAGAGGACCTCGATGACCTCCACGCGTCCGGCCTTCACCAGATACGCCGACCGCATTCGGGCGAAGCGTTCGGGAAAATCGGTCTCGACGCGAACCCGCACCTCGCCGCGGATTCCGTGCGGCGCCACCACGCGGCCTACGGTGATCAGGTCGGACGCGGGTTCAGGTTTCGCGGATCTCGATGACAATCCCATCCTTCAACACGATCTCCGCACGGGCCAGGCGTGTGAAGAAGTTGTCGCCCACGGACAGGTCCACCATGCTCTCGACCGTCCCCTGGGAGAACTCAGACTGCAGTTCCAGCGCCTCGGCCTCCCTCAGGCGGGCCGCCAGTTCCATCCGCGCGGCCTCCTGGCGCGAGCGTTCGATCTCCAGTTGCTGCCGGATTGCCCGCGACTGCGGCGTGATCTGCCGCTCCAGTTCGGTGCGCCGGATCTGAGTATCGATCTGCCCGATGACGGCCTCCAGCCGCTTTGCCGTGTCCTCCAATTCGGCCAGGTACTGCCTCTTGAACGTCTCCGTGACGATGGCCTTCACCACCACGGGCCGGACAACCGTGATCCCCATGCCGACCTCCATGTGCGCCGATTGTGCCCTTAGTGACCGATCTCGACCACCACGCGGCGGCCAGATCGCAGAGCCGCCGCTTTGGCCACGGTCCGGATCGCGCCGATGATCCGACCGCGGCGGCCGATGACCTTCCCCACTTCGTCGGGCGCGACGCGGATCTCGATGAACACGACCCGATCCCGCTCGGACACGCGCACGTTGACCGCCTCGGGGCGCTCAACGAGGCCCCGCGTCAGAAACTCAACCAGTGCCCGCACATCCGCCTCCGGCATGGCGCGCGCACGCCCCCCTATGTCGCTTTCGACCGGCCGGCCGCCCACCGTGAAAGGATGCCGGTCTTCTCCAACAGTACGCGCGCGGAGTCCGAGGGCCGGGCGCCTCGATCGAGCCAGGTGCGCGCCTTGGCTTCATCAATATTGATGACCGACGGCTCGGTCCGCGGGTTGTAATACCCGAGCGCCTCGAGATACTTCCCGCCCCTCGGCGTCCGGGAGTCGGCGACAACCACCCGATACGACGGTTGGTGCTTCGCCCCGACCCGCATCAACCTGATCTTTACCATGCCAATGCCTCCTCATTTAAGAACACGACATGTGCCTCACCGGCCTCGGGACAAGCCCCCTCGGCCTCCTCAGCAATCGGCTCGCCACGCTCGCGCGCAT
>JBGPNN010000294.1:0-3895 GCA_041487495.1 bacterium | reverse complement strand
CGCCTTTGAACCGATCGCCGCCCAGCCGACGCTCGCCAGCGCGATCCAGATCGGCAACCCGGTGTCGATCCGGCGGGCCATCGCGACACTTCAGCGCTTCGACGGCCTCGTCGAGGAAGCGACCGAGCAAGAACTCGCCGACGAATCGGCCCTGGCGGACCGGACGGGGATGTTCAACTGCCCACACACGGGCGTCGCACTGGCGGCGCTCCGGAAACTGGTCAACGGCAAGATCATTCGCTCAAACGACCGCGTTGTGGTCATCTCGACGGCGCACGGGCTCAAGTTTGCGGACCAAAAGACGACGTATCACACGGGGACGCTGCCGGGCGTCCGGCCGTCACACGCGAACCAGCCGATGGAACTTCCTTCCGACCTTGGACGGGTGACCGACGCGATCGCCCGGCATGTGGAGCGCGTGCAGACGGTATCTTGAACTCGGTCCGGTGCGAGTTCAACACCGGGGTCAACCGCCGGCCGGTGTCGGTAGGTCGCGCAGGGCTATTAGCATGTCTTCGAACCGCGCGCTTCCCTGCGCCATTTTGAACGGACCGAGTCGACGATAGATCTCCGCGGCGGCCACGTGGAACTCTCCCGGCAGTCCAGCGTCGCGGAACGTCGTCGCAATCTCGTCCATCTCGCCCACGAACCGCCACGCCTTCGCGCTCGCCGCTCGCACGCGTTCCTCGCCCCGCTTTGCAGAGTCCGGATCGTCTCTGGTCCATTGTTGAGAGAGATCGCTGCGGACCCCAAAGTGCTCGGCGGTAGCCACCACGGCGGCCAGAAGTGCCGTGGTGCCCTTCGTATAGGCTGCATAACACATCTTCAGTGCCGAAGCCTTGCCCGGTTCGCCGCCGAGGACCTGCGTTTCCAACGGGCCAGCCGAGAAGCAGGCGGCAACATCCTCGGCGCGCGGCCCAGACAGGTAGAGCCGCGTGGTGCCCGGCGTCCACGCGGGTCCGCCAACAATCCCGCCGTCCACGAACGCCACGCCGGCCGCGGTCATCCGTTGACTCATGTCGATCGTTCGGCGCGGAGAAATCGCATTGGCGTCCAGATACAGACCTGCAAACCCGCACGCCAGTACCTGGCGTGCGACGGCATCCGCGGCATCCGGCGGGCAGACGCTCACGATCACTGAGCACGTGGCACACAGTTTCGACAAGGCGTGCACATCATGCAGCCCAAATTTCGCCGCGCGCTCTTGAGTCCGAGCGCTGCGGTCCTCGGATGCCCAGTAGACCTCACGGCCGCTCCTCTGGGCGGCGGCCGCAACCGATATCCCCATCTCACCCGGATGTACGATCCCGATCCGCTGAGTAGCCGTCACCGCTTCTCTCCTTTGCGCCCACTTCGGGCCTGCCGCGCCTTCCTCGGCCGCACCGCGACCTGGACATCGTCACGATAGACGACGTCGACCGACTTCTCTTTGATCCGGATGACCCGGTAGCGTTGTCCGACCGTCAGGCAGGCGGCGACCGTCTTGCGCCCGTAGCGTCGCCAGCCTTCCTCTGTAAAGTAGAATTTCGTGTTCTTGAACAGCCGACGAGGTGACGGCATCTCCACCCAGGCGCGAATAACAGTCCCATGCCGGGTAAGTCCCATGAGGCCATGCTTCCAATCGCGGCTGGTGATCTGATCGAGGATTTGCACAGGAATGTTGGAAACACCCGCCAGCCGACGGAGAAACCGTATCTGCTCGCGCCGGCTCATGTGCTCGATGAGTTCGATGCGTCGGAACATCGCTGATTGCTGCGCCGCTATTGTCAGCGATGCGGCCGCCAAGGTCAACGCTTCACGGCACCACGAGTTCAGCCGGGTGCTTGAGGCCCGCGGAGACAAGCACCTGAACTCGGTCCGAACCGAGGCACCCTGTACAACGCTCGCGTCTCCCTCACACCGTCAGGTTTGCGTGGACCGAAGAACAGATCGGCTTCGTAGCCATTGTGCCCGCGGCACCGCAGCTGGATGTTTGCTGCAGTGGGCTCCCCGCCCGCGGCGTGGGGCGTGACGTGATGAAACTCGAGAAAGCCCTGCGCGGCGCAGCGGCGACCGTTGCCGGCGACAAAGGCACACCGCCCGCCGTCGCGGATCCAGACGGCCCGCTTCACGTCGGCCGGGATATGACGCGAACCAGGGGCGGTGCCCCGGCCTGCGCGTGGACGGTCCGTGGCGGCGAGTTTCTGTCTGGCGAGATTTTCGAGGAGCGCGGACAGGGCCCGATCGAAGATCTTTGCGGGATCGCCGTCAGGAATCTGATGGCGCAACAGGTCCTGCGCGAGCCGCAGCTTGTCGCAGGTCTCGGCGCTCGCTGTGAACTGTATCCGGTAGCGCTGGGGCGCCAACGGCTCAACGATCGCCGGGCGCGCTGGGGGCGGAGTCGGCAGCGGAGCCTCGAGTGGCGTACTGGCGCCCAGTTCATCGTTGGCCACGGCTCCATCTGGCATAGTAGGCGAGGCGAGAGGCTGGCTCGCGGCCGGCAGCCTGCGGACGGTGGCCGCGACGGGCGGCTGAGGGCGCAACCGTGCGAGGAGTTCCTCGACCTGTCGCTTGCTCCTGTGCCTGGCTGCAGCAAGGAGCTCGCGGTGGTTCTCGTAAGTCAAGCGTGCGGTCAACATGCACACGGTGGTGAGGTTTACTGATCCATCTTCCAACATCTCAAGAAGCAGAGGAAACCGCCGGCCGGTCCTGGCGGCCTCGATGCGCCCATAGGCGGCGTGCTCTGAGAAGTGGAGGACCTGCGTACAGTAGGAGAACATCGAGGAGTAGCCTTCGCCGAGGTACAGGCGTCGCTCGTCCAGCACCGCGAGGTGGACAATGAGAAACGCCGTCGCCTCCCGCTCGCCCTGGGCGAGGCGCTCGAGCCGCGCAAGTAGCTCATTGTTGGAGAGTTGTGCCAAAGAAGACAGGATGTCCTGATCCATTGCCCACCTCCCTTCCATGAGCAACTCGGTCCGGACCGAGTTGGAGGCGCAGCAGTCGCTCGTGACCCGTCTGTCCCCGTACTATTCATCGGCTCAGGTTGGGAGTGCATGCAGGGTGTGCCGTCCGGTACAGCGGCTATTCAGGAAACCTCAAGACGACAATAACAGGAAGCGGTGATGGGTACATCCGCCCGAGCTTTGGCGAGGTCGAACCGCGTTTCCATGGCCTGGGCCTCAGCGTGCCTGTGTTGCCGATGCAGACATTCGACATACCCGTGAAGGCTCCACACGTTGTCCGGGTGTTGTGCAGCGCGGCTCAAGGTAGCGTTCAAACCAAGATCATCGCGGTAGACCTGTTCCGCTTCGGCCACGCGGCCTTGCTCCAGCAGCAACGCGCCCAGGGCATGCCGGGCGGGCTGCATCCACCCCCACGGCTCGTCGTAAGGTAGGTTGTCGTCGAGAACTACCGACTGTCGCAGATGCTCGAAGGCCTGTTCGACGTTGCCCTTCCGGTATTCGACTTCACCGCGGAGCATTTCGGCGGCGATCGCGAGAATATCGGTGCATTTGTTGTTGAAGATGTAGCGCGTCTCCGGCACCCTGGCCAGCGTTTCGGCAAAACGCTCCCTTTCGGCCTCCGCCGCTCGAATATGACCCGTTGCCGCGCTCGCGATCCCCTTGGCGTAGTGCAGCATCGCGGTGGTGACGCAGAACAGATCCTGATCTCGCGGCAGAGGTTCGGCCATGATCTCTTCCCACTTCCCGAACCGGATATAGACGTGCATTTTCATCGACACGAAGCCCTCGAGCCAGTCGGCCATCGGCGGCGACGCGACCCGCAACAGTTCCTCGGGGATGGTGGCGATCATCTGGGTGGCCGCGTCAAGCGCTGTCCCGTACTGGCCAAGAAACATGGCCGAGTAGAGTTTGAAATGGTAATTGTGACAACGGTAGAGCGTGTAGAAGTTGAT
>JBGPNN010000293.1:0-3905 GCA_041487495.1 bacterium | reverse complement strand
CCTCGCCCAGGTCTTCCAGCGCAATATGCAGGATGCTCTTCTTCTCGATGGCAAAGGAGAGGGCGCGCCGCACCCGCACGTCCGTGAACGGCTCCTTCGTCACGTTGAACTCCATCATCGAGATGCCCTTGCGCAGAAAGGTGAAGAAGGTGTACTTCTTCGTGTCCTGCAGCCGGCGCACGTCCGTTGGAGGGATAACCGTGGGAAACGTGACCGTGATCTCGCCGCGCTCGAACGCCGCCACCTGCGCCGCCGGCTCCGGCATGATCCGCAGGACCAGGCGCTCGACATACGGCGGCCCGGCGTGCGCGTAACTCGGCCCCCACTGGTAGTCGGGGTTGCGCGCCAGGATCACGCGGTCGGCGCTGCGCCACTCTTGAAACTTGAACGGACCGCTGGCCACAGGGCTGCGGCCAAACCGGTCGCCGAGTTGCTGCGCCGCCTGCGCGCTGATGATGACCGCCCGCGGGTCGGTGAGGTTGTCGAGGAACGGCGAGAACGACTCCTTGAGTTTGATGACCACCGTCAACGCACCCTCGGCCGTCACGCTGGCAACCGGGCCGAACAGAGCGCCGGCGACCGGCGACTTCGTCTCGGGTGCGAGCGCCCGCTCGATCGACCCCTTCACCGCCTGAGCGTTCAGCGGGTTGCCGTCGTGAAACTTCACGTTCTCCTTCAGCTGGAAGGTCCAGGTGAGGCCGTCGCGCGAGACGGCCCACGACTTGGCGAGTGCAGCCGTGTAGTTGCCGCTAAGATCCTTCGTGACGAGCGTGTCGCCCATCCAACGCATGACATCGCCCGTCACGGCGGCGCTGGTCTTCTGGGGATCCAAGGTGTCCGGTTCGAGCGCCGTGACGAAGGTGAGCTCGCCGCCGGGTCTGGGCTGCGCCTGGGCGAACGCCTGGGGCACGAGCATCACCACGGCGAGTACCATCACCGCGGCCCGGCTAAACCACCGTGATACTGCCATCGGCATTCCCTCCTCACTCACCGGCGAAGTACCGGTACACCACCGCGGAGACCTTCGGCAGCAGCACCGATGCCTCGTTGTCCTGGTAGAACCGGGTATCCGTGCAGCCTTTGCTCATCATGGCGATCACGTAACGCCGGCCGCGGGCGCGCACGTAGCCCACGTCGTTGCGCGTGCCGCGGACCGACCCGCTCTTGGACCCGACGCGGATCGGCGGCTCCGTGCCCTTCTCGAGATAGCCGTCGAACTCGGGCAGCCGGCGGGTGATGTTCTCGTGAAGGTGCTGGCGGTCGAGGATGGCCATCATGGCGCCGCACGCGTCCGCCGTCAGGATTTCACGCTGCGCGACCATCGCCATCAGCGCCCCAAGGTCGGCCGGCGTTGAACGGTTGATCACCGTCGCGCCTTCGGGCGCGCGCTGCACCTTGTTCTCCAACCGCGTCCTCGACAGCCCCAGCCGCTCGCATGAGGTATTGACGGCGTCCAGGCCGACGAGGTCGATCAACATGTTGGTCGCGGTATTATCGCTCACGACGATCATCAGCGTTGCGAGATCCTTGACCGTCAGCACCAGCCCGGGCGTGAGGTCCTTCAGGATCCCGGAGCCCCCGACGATGTCTTCGGCCCGCAGGGTCGAAGTATCCGCCAGGCGGAATCGACCCTCCCCGGCCTGGCGAAAGACTTCATAGAGGATTGGTACCTTGATGGTCGAGGCCGCCGGATAGGTCTCCCGGGCGTTCCATTCGCACACCTCACCCGCGTCGAGCGACTTGACCCATACGCCGAGCATCCCTGAAAACCCGGCCGCAAGCGTCTGAATCTCGTCCAGCACCGTCGTGGTGGATCCGACCATGTCATCTCTCCTCTGTCCCGATTCTCGCGGCAGCCTACGTGCGGAGCCGCGGGTCAAGCAGGTCGCGCAGCCAGTCGCCGCAGATGTTCAGGCACAGCACCACGACCATGATCGCCAACCCCGGAAACGTGGCCATCCACCAGGCGCTTCTCAAATACGCGCGGGCGGCGCTCAGCATGGAGCCCCACTCGGGCAACGGCGGCTGCGCGCCGAGGCCCAGGTAGCTCAGACCGGCCGCGACGAGCAGCGAAATCCCCATGCCGGCGGTGGCCAGGACGATGATCGGCGGGATCATGTTTGGCAGGACGTGCCGCGCGATGAGGCGCGCGTCCGCCGCCCCGACAGCGCGCGCCGCCTCGATGTAATCCATCCCCTTGACGCCGAGGGTGACGCTGCGCGCCGTGCGCGCGTAGACCGGCACTCCCGAGATTCCCACGGCGATCATCGCGTTGATCAGACTGGGTCCGAGCATCGCCAGGATGCCCATCGCGAGCAGGATCTGGGGAAAGGCCAATAGCACTTCCATCACGGCCATCAACCCGCTGTCGATGCGGCCGCCGTAGTAACCGGCCGCAAGCCCGACGGCGGTCCCCAATATGAGCGCGATCGAGACGGTCACGACGCCGATCTGGAGCGAGATACGTGTGCCGTAGATGACCCGGCTGAAGATGTCGCGGCCGAGGTCGTCGGTACCGAAGAGAAACCGTGCCGTGGGCGGGCGCAGCGTCTCGCCCGGGATCAACTCGTACGGATCGTACCGCGACACCAGCGGCGCGGTGGCAGCAAGCACGATGAGCCCCACGAGCCCGACCAACGCCGCAGCCACGACCGGCCTGCGGCGCAGCCGCGCGGACAAGAGACGCCACCCGCCGGGAGGCCTGGCGGGGCGCAAGGGGACGATGCCGGCGGCGACCGCGGTCACTGGTAGCGGATCCTCGGGTCAAGGAAGCCGTACAGCATGTCGATGGTCGCGTTGACAAACACGTACATCACTCCTACGACCAACACGATCCCTTGCGCCATCGGGAAGTCGCGCGCCAGGATCGCGTTTACGGCCAGGCGGCCGAGGCCGGGCCGGGAGAAGACCGATTCGACGATGACGGCCCCCGCCAGCAGCGCCCCGAACTGCAGCCCAAGGATCGTCAGCACCGGGATCAGGGCGTTGCGCAGGGCGTGCCGGACCACGACAGCGTAGTGCGCCAGCCCCTTCGAACGCGCCGTCCGGATGAACTCCTGGCGCAGCACCTCGAGCACGCTGGAGCGGGTGATGCGGGCCAGAATGGCCGAAGCCGGCGCCGCGAGCGTGACGGCGGGCAGGATGAGCGCGCGAATCCCCTCCGACTCTGTAATCGGCAGCCAACCCAGTCGCAGTGAAAAGGTGAAGATCAGCAGCAGCCCGGACCAGAAGGTCGGCATCGACAGGCCGATCAGGGAGAATGCCATCACCGCGGAGTCGACCAGCGGCAATCGAGCCGTCGCGGCGACTGTGCCAATCGACACCCCGACGACCGCTGCGAGCGCGGTCGCGGCCAGCGTCAGCGTAATCGTGGCGGGTAGTCGATCGCCGATCTCGGTCGCCACAAGGCTGCGGCTGCGGATGGACGTGCCGAGGTCGCCGCGCACCGCGCGCGCAATGAACTTCACGTACTGGACCGCCAGCGGCTGGTCGAGCCCGAGATCACGGCGCAGCCGCTCGACCTGGTCCTTCGAGCCAAACTCTCCCAGCATAATCTGGACAGGATCACCGGGCGTCAGCCGGAGCATGAGGAAGACGGCGAGCGTCACCCCAAACAGCGTGGGGACGAGCAGAAGGAGCCTGCGGATCAGGTAGGCCCGCATCCTGCCCGTCCCCGGCGATCAGCGGAGGTACATATCCGCCACTACGAGGTACCCGTCCGGATGGACCTTGGCCCCTTGTACGTTTGGCTGGATCGCAATGTAGTTGGTATTGATAAACAGCGGCACCCACAGCGCCTTGTCTACGACGTACTTTTGCAGGTCCCGATAGATTTCCAGCCGCTTCTGTGGGCTGGTCTCGGTCCGCGAGGCCACGATCATCTTGTCGAGCTGCGGATCCTTGTT
>JBGPNN010000292.1:0-3915 GCA_041487495.1 bacterium | reverse complement strand
TTCGCGGGGGCTCGCGAGAGGCGCCGGCGGCGATCCGCTGGGCGTCGGAGAGTATCGAGACCTACAGCCCGACCCAGAACCGCGATCTGGAGGGCATCGCCCTGACCGACGTGGTGGACCTCGATCTGGCGGGGTGTGACGGCTCGGTGCTCGAGGCGGTAGAGCGCGTGCGGCACGCCCTTGAGGACGTCCACGCCTTTCCCCTCATGCTGGGCGGCGAGCACACGATGACCGTCGGCGCGGTCAAAGCGGCGCTTCAGCATCACCCAGATCTTGGCGTGATCATGCTCGACGCACACCTCGACCTTCGCGATCTGTACGAGGGGACGATGTGGTCACACGCCACGACGCTGGCCCGGATCCTCGATTCGATACCGGCCGATCGAGTCGCGGTAATCGGCGCCCGCTCCGGAACCCGTGACGAGTGGACGAAGGCCGCGTCACTCGCGGGCGTGTCCCGCACCGGAGCGCTCGATGCGCACGTCTGGGCCCAGCTGTCGGGACGGCCCCTCTACCTCTCGGTCGATATCGACGTCTTCGATCCGTCGATTGCGCCCGGGACGGGCAACCCCGAACCGCTCGGATTGCAGGTGAGCGACTTCGTGACGCTCCTGTCGGTGCTTCGCGAAGGGATGGTCGTCGGCTGCGATCTGGTCGAAGTCAGCCCGCCGTACGATCCGTCGGGGCAGACGGCGATCCTGGCGGCCTGGCTGGCGCGCGAGATGCTGTTGGCCTTCGTACGCTAGGCGTTCGTACGCCAGGCGTCGCGGCGACTCGGAGTCGAGCCGCACGCACACGGTGTGGCGCGGCACTTGGGGCATCCGGTCGCATAGCGAGCGGCGGCGCGACCGGCGTCGACGCCGCACAATGACGCCAGGCTGACCGTCCAGGCGAGGACGTCACCGAACTCTTCTTCAAGCCGCGCGTGATCGCCATCGCGCAGCGCCCGCGCCAGTTCGCCGACCTCCTCGACCAGCCAGCGGAAGGTACCGTCGGCGCCACGCTCGCGGTCGCGCGTTCCGTACGTCGCGTCGATCTGCTGCTGGAATTCATGGAGGGTCATGGCGTCGGTGACACGGCCGTCGCGATCTGTGCGAGATCGGCAAGCGGCAGGGGTCCAACCAGCGCGAAACGCGTGCCACGGGCTTCCCACTGCAGCAGTCGGGTCGCACCCCAACCGATGGCCCGCGCATCGGGTCCGAGCGCCGCAACCGGGTCGCCCCGTCCAGGCGGGCCCAGCCGAGCCGACGGCGCGACAAAGAGTGACAACCGCCGCGCCCCATCGCTGTAGTGCAGATGCGCGGCGACAACGGGTCCACCGTGCACGGGCTCCCCACCCACCAGCATGAACCCCCCAGGCAGGGCCTGCGGGACCCGCAACGGGAACCGGACCGCGCGCTCCAGCGCTGGGAGAGAGACGAGCGGCCCCGCCGATTCGGTGGGCGTGAGGACCCGGGCGCCGGCGGGGATCCGCGGGCGAAACATCGCGTCGGGGAAGTTCAGGCCGTAACTGATGCGTGTGAAGACCGTTCGCGCCACCACGCCGTCATCTGGATCGATCTCCTCGATCCGCAGGGCCACACCGGTCAGCCGATCGATCCACAACCGCCGCTCGCCGCGGCCCGCTCGGGGCTTCAGGCTGAGCACGGCAGTCTGACGGCCGATGACCTCTTCCACCCCCAACAGCGCGATGCGGTATCGCTCAAGGGAGTGATCGCCCGACGCGTCCAGCGGAGGCGCCAGCGAGGGGCCCTGGATCATCATGTTCAGGCGCGGCTCGTACTGCCAGGTCTGACTGCCGTCGTCGACGATCAGGCGACCGGCCAGCCCTTCCGGCGAGAGGAACTCCAGACGCGTCCGGTTAGGCCGCTTGTGGGCTTCGCTCAGGGTCACCGTTTCCATCAACGGGCCGCGCAGGAGGTGTAAGACCTTCGTGCCCTCGTAGTCGACGATCTGCGGGGCGATGATCGCGTGGCGGGCGATCTGCTCGACCGTGACGCCGCCGAGCAGGCGCTCCGCCGGATCTTGGGACAGAGCCGGGCGCGCCACAAGCAAGGCCACGACCAGCACGCCGAGGACGGCGGCTGCACACGTCAGCGCACTCTTCACGGCTGGTCCCCCCGGGCGCGGACCCCGCCCCGAGGATCCTCGCCCACGAGCCGCAGACCGGCATCGGAGTGGATCAGTCCAAGGATGGCGCGGTCGGCAAAAGGATCTTCGGCCGCGGCGGGGATGTAGGACCTGACGAACACGTCGGGCCCGGCCTCGGCGGCCCGGAGCCGGTCGAGCCGGCCCTTCACCACAGGCACCCCGACCAGGACCACGGCCAGCACGAGCGCCGCCAGTACCAGCGCCGGCCGGGGCGTCCAGGCCCACGGCAGGAAGCGGCGGCGGGTCTCGCGACGTTCAATACGATCCCAGAGGTCGGCCGTGAAACCGGATGGCAACGGAGGCGCCTCCAGGCGCCCGAGCAGTGTCTTGGTCGCCCGCAGGTCTTCAAGTTCCTGCCGGCACTGCTCGCACTCGGCCAGGTGCCGGCGTACCCCAGCCATCTCGTCCGGCGACAACTCGTCGTCGAGGAACGCGCTCAACTGGTGCTGGATACGATGCATCATGGCGTCCGGCTCATCTCCGCTCGGATGGGCGCGAGGCGATCCCGCAGTGCCCGCCGCGCCCGGTGCAAACGCGACTTGATCGTGCCGATCGGCACTCCCGTCATCTCGGCGATTTCTTCATACGGATATCCCTCGATGTCAGCGAGCACGATAACCATCCGCAAGTCCTCACGCAGCGACAGCAGCGCGTCCTGCACACGGCGGTCGATCATCTTGTCCATGACGATCCGCTCGACGTCCGCCGTCGGATCGGGCCGCTCGCGCGCCACCGCGCCTTCGCTCGTGGCGATGGGCTCGTCCAGCGACTGCACCCGCGCCTTTGGCCGCCGCCGCAGCAAATCGATGAAGAGGTTGGTGACGATTCGGTAGAGCCATCCTTCGAGCGCCGCGTCGGGATCAATGCGCCGGAACGCCTTCCAGACGCGCACAAACGCCTCCTGGGCCAGGTCCTTGGCATCGGCCTCGTTCCCGGCCATGCGATATGCGACGGCGTGTACGTGCCGCCCGTAGCGGGTCACGAGCGCCTCGAAGCGCGCCACTTCCTCGGGGGAGTATTCTGCCACGCCACTCCTGCGCCCGTGACCCCCAGGGATTAATACGGAGGTCGGGCGATCCGGGTTCCCTAATTCAGCCGGAGCTTGGGCTCCAGACGCCGCAGGAGCTTGGGACCGAAACCCTGGACCTCGCGCAGATCATCCAGCCGCCGGAACAGGCCCTTCTGCTCACGGTGCGCCACGATGCGCTTGGCGAGCACCGGCCCGATCCCGGGGAGGCGTTCGAGGTCCTCCGCGGTCGCGGTGTTCACGTTCACCGTCTGCCCCTGCTCCCCTCCCTCCTCTTTTGACGGAATTGCGACGGGACGGGATGAGCGGGGCGAGGATGAGGGGTACGTGGGTTGAATGATCCGTGGGACCAAGACCCTGTCACCGTCGCGCAGCACGGCTGCCAGGTTGACCCGGTTGAGATCGGCGATTAACGTCGGACCATGCGCAGCGAAAATCGCGTCCTGGACGCGCAAACCCGCTGCCAGCAGGTACTGACCGGGCCACACCACCTCCCCGACCACGTCCACTTTGATCCGTGCCGGCGCGGCGGGCGTCGTGACGACGAGGGGTTCCGGCGCGCGCTGCCCGCTGACGAACACGAACACCGCGGCGATCAACGCCACCCCGAGCCCAACGAGCGCGACCTGTTCAGCCCTGGAAATACGGATCGCCCCCGCCTCTGTCATCGGACAGGAGGGGGGCGATGTTCGGGGTCAGCGAACGACGATGTTGACCAGTTTCCCCGGTACAACGAT
>JBGPNN010000291.1:0-3959 GCA_041487495.1 bacterium | reverse complement strand
GGATCGGTACATCGCTGTCCTCGCGCAGCTGGCGCGTGACGTCGAGACCGTTGAGACCCGGCATGAGGATATCGAGCACGACTAGGTCGGGTTTGCCAGCGCGTGCGCGCGCCAAGCCTTCGGCGCCTTCATTGGCCACGTCGACCTCAAAGCCGTTGTAGGTCAGGCCCCGCCGCAGCGCCGCGGTGATCTTGCGGTCATCGTCGATGACGAGGATACGCATCTCTCTATTCACCATCTTACCGCATGCGGAAGAATGCACACTCGCAGTTTGTGGATGTCTCTTACCCGGCTTTGAGGTTTTCTTGCATATGTCTTGAGCTGCCGGCCTTGTACTTGAGGGCAGAGCCAAAACACTAGACGAAGGGAGGTGCACGGTTCGTACGACGGTGAGGCACGTCATGACGACGACACGAAGGAGGACTTGAGATGAAGATACTTGCGGTGACTCTCGCGCTGATCGCGGGATTGCTGTTTGCTCCGAGGGCGGTGCCCCTGCATGTGGCTCAGGTGCCCGGCAACTCGGATGCCAATCGGTCGGACGATTGGTCGCAGGAGTACCCGGACGTGCGCTCTACGTAGCGCGCGGACGTTCCACAAGGCCGGCTCGGGCGAGTGGCGATATCACTCGGTCCCGGGCCGGCTCGTTTTTTTACCCAATCTTGAGGTTTGCCTGCGTATGGTTTGAGCCCGGGGGTGTGTACTTGGGGTGCAGGCAATCTCGAAGGCTGGGGATGGTGCGATGAAGCGGATCTCGACGAAACGGGTCATCATGGTGACGGGTCTGGTCGTCGTGCTCGGCGCCGGGGTGTGGCTGCACCAGCGATCGCAGTCCGCCTCGCGGAGAACGACGGAGACCATGCGGACCGCACAAGTCACGCGCGGCACCCTGAAGACGAGCGCCACGGCCTCAGGGACGTTGCAGCCCTATGCTCAGGTCGAAGTACGGTCACGCTCGACCGGGACCGTGGTGGACCTGCGCGTGCAGGCCGGAGATCGAGTGAAGACCGGCGAGCAGCTCGCCGTGATCGACGACAAGGACGCGCGCGCGAACTACGAGTCGGCCGCGGCGCAGCTGACCAACGCGCAGGCCAAGCTGGACCAGTCGCGTCAAACGCTGAGCGCCACACGCGCTCAGAACGCGACCAAAGTCACGCAGGTGGAGGCCGCGCTCCGGACCGCGCAGGCGCAGCTGGCGCAGGTGCTTGCCGGCTCGAGGCCTGAGGAAATCGTGCAGGCGCGCGAGGGGCTCCAGCAGGCGCAGGCAGCGTCGACGCTGGCCAAACAAAACCTCGACCGCACGCAGACTCTCTACACGCAGGGACTGATCGCCCACCAGGACCTGGATCAGGCGCAGAGTCAGTACGACAGCGCGCAGGCGCAGGTCCGCTCGGCGCAGGCCAAACTGCAGCAGGTGCAGGCCGGGAACATCGCCGAGGCGATCGCGGTGGCGCGGGCACAGGTTCAAGAAGCAGAAGCCGCCCTGGCCACTGCGCGCGCGGTCCGGCTCCAGGAGGGCGCGCTGGCGGCGGACGTCGTGGCGTCGACGGCGCAGGTCCGAAGCAGTCAGGGGAACGCGGCGCAGGCGCGCGACCACGTGGGCGAGTCCCAGATCGCGGCGCCGATCGATGGGATCGTCGCTACGCTGGGGGTTCAGATCGGGCAAAGCGTCATCGGCGGATCGAACAGTGGCGGCACCCTGGTGATGACGATCGCCGACACGCGCACGGTCCAGGCCGACATTGCCGTCGACGAGTCCGACATCGCGAAGATCGGGATCGGGATGCCCGTACGGGTGACCATCGACGCCCTGCCTGGGCGGACCTTCACCGGAAGGGTGATTCGGATCGCCCCGCAGGCCGTCGTGACGCAGAACGTCACGCAATTCGACGTCATCGTCACGATCGACAACCCCGATCGTTTGCTTCGCCTGGGCATGTCGGTCGACGGCGAGTTCATCATCGTGGAGCGGCAGAACGTGCTGTTGGTGCCGACCGAAGCAATCAGCGGGAAGGACACCAAGCGCGTGTTGGTCGTCGACGGCGCGGAACTCGTGCCGGTCACTGTGGAAATCGGTGCGACCAACGGCGGGCAGATCGAGGTCGTGAGCGGGCTCGAAGCCGGTCAGACCGTCTATTTGGGCACGCGGTCGGGGTCCGGCAGTACGTCGAGGACCCAGCAGCCCGTCAACCCCTTCCAACCGCAGGCGCCCTCACGGCAGCGGGCGAGGTGAGGCGACCATGTCGCTCATTCAAATGCACGATGTCGAGAAAGTCTACCGGATGGATGGGATCGAGGTCCGCGCGCTCCGTGGCGTCACATTGTCGATCGAGGCCGGCGAGTTCGTCGCGATCATGGGGGCCAGCGGGTCGGGGAAATCCACCTGCATGAACATCATGGGTTTGCTCGATCGACCAACGGCCGGCACGTATGCGTTCGAGGGGACCGATGTGACGACGATCGATGACGTCGCGCTGGCGGGGATACGCAACCGGCGGCTTGGGTTCGTCTTTCAGTCCTTCAACCTGCTGCCCCGCACGCCCGCCGTTGAGAACGTCGAGCTGCCGATGGTCTACGCCGGCGCCCTGAATCGCCACTTGAGGGCGCTGGGGGCCCTGGAAGCCGTCGGCCTGCAAGACCGGGCCGGCCACCTGCCGACGCAACTGTCGGGCGGCCAGCAGCAGCGCGTCGCTATCGCCCGCGCCCTGGTGATGTCGCCGTCGATCATCCTGGCCGACGAGCCGACCGGCAACCTGGACTCCGCGACCGCCGATGAGATCATGACGCTGCTAGAGCGACTGTCGCAGCAGGGCATCACGATCATCATGGTGACGCACGAGGCCGACATTGCCGCCCACGCCCGCCGGCTGGTGCAGTTCCGTGACGGGCGCATTGTTCGCGACGAACCCACTCGAACGCGGCGTGTGCTCGTGGGAGGTCCACGATGAGCCTGACGGTCAGTATCCGCATTGCACTGCGCGCGCTCTCAGCCAACCGGCTGCGATCGCTGCTCACCATGCTCGGCGTCATCATCGGCGTGGGGGCCGTGGTGGCGATGGTCGCGATCGGTCAGGGCGCCCGCGCGGCGGTGAACCAGCAGGTCCAGGCGCTTGGCAGCAACCTGCTGACGGTCTTCGCGGGGCAGGCGCAGCAGTACGGTATTGGCGCCACCGGACCCGTGCAGACGCTGACGTATGAAGATGCCCAGGCGATCCTTCACGATGTCCAGGGCGTCACCGGGGTCAGCGCCGAGTTCAGCCGTCAGGTGCAGGTCGTCTACCGGGGCCAGAACACGTCCACGCAGGTCTCGGGGGTGACACCCGCGTTTCCCGACGTCCGGAACTTTCATCCGGCCACGGGGGAGTTCTTCACCGACGCCGACCTGACCCGGCGCGCCAAAGTCGCGCTGGTCGGCAAGACCGTGGCAACCAAGCTGTTCGGTGGTGCGAATCCCGTCGGCGAGCCGATCAGGATCCAGGGGGTCACCTTCACGGTCGTTGGGGTGATGGAGGAGAAAGGCGCGACGGGGTTCACGGATCGCGACGACGTGGTCTTCGTGCCCCTGACGACCGCGCAGCACCGGCTCTTTGGGGTGACCTACGTGCGGTCGATCTACGTGCAGGCGGCAACGGCTGAAGAGATGCCCGACGTGGAGGATGGATTGAGCGCCCTACTACACACGCGGCACCGCCTGCCTGCCAACCGCGACAACGACTTCACGGTCCGCAGCCAGGCCGACCTCCTGCAGGCCCTGGGCAGCGTATCGCAGACGATGACGCTGCTGTTGGGTGGGGTGGCCGCCGTGTCGCTGCTCGTGGGCGGAATCGGCATCATGAACATCATGCTCGTCTCGGTCACCGAGCGGACCCGCGAGATCGGCATTCGGATGGCGGTCGGCGCGCGGCGCCGCGACATCCTCTCGCAGTTTCTGGTGGAATCGGTTGCTTTGGGCGTCACGG
>JBGPNN010000290.1:0-3989 GCA_041487495.1 bacterium | reverse complement strand
CTTGAACACACTCGCCGTCGGGAACGGCCGATCGGGATTTACGATGATCGTCTGCCCGTCCCAGGCGGTCTTGACGCCGATGCCGATGACACCGGGCACGCCGGCGGCGAGCCGTTCCAGGTCAGCCCGAAGGTCCATTTACGACTCCTCCGTGAGTGTGATGCGAAACCGGTGTTCCTTGGGGAGCGCCGCGCCCGCCGTGCGCATCGCCACCACCCGCTCGCGCGCCGAGGTTTCGAGTCGCGCCAGGGCGTCGGTCTGTGTCGGCGCCACCGTCTCGCACCCCGGGAGGGCCGGGATCCAGGCCCGCCATTGCCCGCCCTCCTGCGCCACCAGCGCCGTGAGTTCGACGTGTCTCACCGGCGCCACGGCATCGATCGCGCCGTTGGCCAGGGCATCGGCGGCCCCGTTCCGGCCGCGCGGCACGTACTCGATGCGCCACCGCGGGAAGGCGCGCAGCGCGTGTAGGGCCTCCTGATACAGGGGCGCGAGATGCGCGCTTTTCACTCGGTACGATCCGTTGATCTGACGCACGAGCAGGTCGCTGTCGGCGAAGATCTCCAGGTCGGTGCCACCGCGCTCGCCCGCCTCCTGCAGACCGCGCAGCAGCGCGCGATATTCGGCCACGTTGTTCGTCGTCTCACCCAGGTAGTCTGCGACTTCCGCGAGGACGCGACCGCGGCCGTCGTGCACGACGACCCCAAGGCCCGCCGGGCCGGGGTTCCCCCGTGACGCCCCATCGACGAACAGCCTGAGCTTCATGCGTGTTGATTCATTGTCGTGGGAGCACGTACAATAGCCGGCCGCATCCGTCGCAGGCGGCCAGGGTCTCCTGGTCGTCCTCCAGCCGCCGCAGCAGCCGAGCGGGGATGGCCACATGACACCCCTCGCAGATGCCGTCGTGGACGGCGACGATGGCCACTCCGCCTTTGCGCTCGCGCAACCGATCGTAGCGGCGGACGAGGTGTTCCTCCAGACCGCCGGCCAGGCTCTCGCGCTGCCCGTTCAGGCTGGCCATCTCCCGGTCGGCGGCCTCCGCGGCCTGCTGGAACGATGCCGTCTGGCCGGACAGCGAGGCCTGGGCGGCTTCAAGCGCCGCGGCCGCATCGCGCTCCTGCGGTTCTAGACGTTCAACCTCCTCGAGCAACCCCAGCATCTCGTCATCGAGCCGGTTGCGCAGGCGGTCCAACCCGAAGAGTTCCTCTTGCATGGACGCGAGTTCTTTGGGATTCCTTACCCGCCCGCTGTACATGTCGGCCTCGACGCCCGCGCGCTTCTGCTGCAGGGACTGTGCTTCGAGTTCGAGGGCGCGGAGTTGTGCGCGGAGGGCGGCAAGCCGCTGTTGGAGGTCGTGCTGGTGGGCCGCGACTTGAGTCACGGCCTCGCGTTCGGCAGTCCCATCGTTTAGCGACGCCCGATGCGCACTGACCCGCGCCATTGCCAGATCGACTTGCTGCAGTTCATACAGGCGGGGAATTCCCACGCACGCTCACTTCGTGTCCGACCGCAGGCATCCCTCGCGAGGCGGCTCGATCACGAAGAACTGACCGCCCGGCGGTTGCGCTAGTTCGGCGAGGAAACTAGCGTCGCTTCGGTTTGCCCTTGGGCTTGGGTTTGGGTTTCGCTTTTGGTCGCGAAGACTTCGCTGATTTTCCCCTCTTCACGACCTTCACCGCCTTACCGAGCTTCAGCGACGGCTTTGCCAGCACGCGGAGCGTAGGTTTCGCTACCGCCACCGGCGCCACGACAGCCGGGCGTATAACAACGGCCGGACGAGCCACGGCGGCAGCGGTGGGCCGGGGCGGGGCCGGCGGCCTCACGGGAGCCGGCGGCCGCGTGCGCGCCACGGTGAGCGATTTCGGGGCGCCCGACTCCATGAGCGGCGGGAGCGGCTTCACACGCTTGCGTTTTCCGTCCCACCACTTCAGGTAATCCCGGCCGATACGTTCGAAGTAGTCAAACGCATCCGGCCAGTCCAACTCGCGACGCATCCCGATGATGATGGGCTCGACCTTGGCCCAGGGGATCGGGAAGAGTTCGTAGATCGCCTCACGGTCGAGCGAATCGTTCTCGACCAGGAACCCCAGGCTGTCGCAAAACACGGCCACCCGCAGCAGGTTATTGAACCGGATGCTCCCCGGTGGGCACTCAATGATGAACTGTTCGTATTCTTTGAAATCGAACTGGAAGACCACGTACTGCATGGCCTCAAGGTTCTGAGGTGAATCAGAAAGGGACATCAGGCGCAAGAGCGTCTCGGTCTGGGGCTGAGCCAGTTTCTTCACCAGGCGTCACCTCGGGCCTTCCGGCATGATCCAGAGCCCTTCCGTACAGGACCACCCCTGACCAGGGGCGACTAGGATCGAAAATTCGCGCAAAACACGGATTTCCCCTTTGAAGGGGCTAATCCTCAAATATTAAGTATCACAAATTGGCCCATGTCACCAGGTTATCCACAGGATGTCAACGGCATAGGGACGGGCGCCAGGCGAAAGAGTGGTCGCGGCGCTGGGTGATATACTGAGCGCCGGGCGAGTAGCTCAGCGGTGGAGCGCCTCCCTTACACGGAGGAGGTCGGGGGTTCGAAACCCTCCTCGCCCACCAGTCCCGGCCTTATGCCTCCCGTTCCCTGAACGCGAACGCCCCGTAGTCCAGGTTCTGGGCCGCCACGCCCAATTGGCGCAGCATCGCCATCGCCTGCGCCCGATGGTGCACTTCGTGCATCAGCATCTGCGTGGCCAGGTCGCCCTTTGTGGCGGTGACGAGCGTGACCTTCTCGGCAGGCCCCGGCCGCACCCTCCGATACTCGACCACCGTGTCCCAGTCCTTGACGCCCGCGAGGATGGCGCGCGTCCGCGGCGCCTGTTCGGTCCACGCGCTCTCCAGGTCGCGAAAGGTGGGCTGGCGGTGCACGCCGATCGGCCATTGATCACGCGGGAGCGGCGGGGCGTCAGGGTTCTGCAACCGGCGGGTGTACACCCACTCGACCTCGGCCAGCTCGATCATTGTGGCGCGCAGTGTGCCCAACCCGAACGTGAATGTCTGGGTGTACTGCTCCTGGCTGAGCGGTCGGATCCACCCGAACAGCTTCTGGCGCGCCTGGGTCAGGACATCATACACATGCGTGAAGTCCATCAGCCACCTCCGGTGTTGCACACGGTGAGATAGAGGCCTGTTCGGCTCGAACGGAGGATTAGCCTCTCGGAACATTCCGGGGGCCGTGACTCGTACGTTACAGTACCTCCGTACGCTCGAGGGAGGCGCCGGACCAGTTTGCAGCATGGACGTGGAGGTGTAGTCATGACACGGACAATAGCCGCGCTGATCTTGCTCGTCATCGGCATCACCGTACGCCCGGCGCTGGCCGACCTCGGGGGCGATCCCCCGGGTTCCACGAACTCGGAGGCGCGGGCGTCGTACGATCAGGGGATGGAGTACTACAAGAAGAAACAGTGGAACCTCGCGATCCAGGCGTACCTGCAGGCGGTGCGCGTCGAGCCGAAGTTCGTCGAGGCCTGGAATAACCTGGGATACTGCTACCGGAAGGCCAAGGACAACCAGAAATCTCTCGATGCGTACAAGCGGGCGATCGACCTACGGCCCGACTTCAAATACGCCCACGAATACATCGGCCGGCTCTACATCGCGCTGGGCAACCGGGACATGGCGATGCGTCACTACGAGATTCTGCGCCGCCTCGATGCCAAGATGGCGGCGGAACTGTTGGGGGCGATCGAGGCCAACAACCCGGATCACGGCGACAACGACTGAGTCTGCGCGTCTTGGGGCGCCGGTTCCTCGGTCAATGCCGGAGGCGCTGCGCCTGCGGGGCATCCGAGAAATCCTGCACGATGACAACGCCATACGGCCCGCCGTCGATCACCGCGATCCCCACGAGGCCGAATTGCGGCGACAGAATATTCCGCCGGTGGTCCGCGCTGGCCATCAGCGCAGCGTGGGCCGCGCGGATATCCGGTGCGTAGGCCAGG
>JBGPNN010000289.1:0-3997 GCA_041487495.1 bacterium | reverse complement strand
CTTCGGGCTGCCGGTCGTGCACGCATACATTAGCCAGCGGGTGCCGGCGTCGCAACTGGCCTCGACCTTCGGCGCGCTCGGGACGACCACGTCGCTGTCGTTTCTCGTCGGGCCGACCATGGGCGGCTTCGCCGCCGATCGATGGGGCATCCCCGCGGCGCTCTGGTTGGCGGCGGGGTTCTTTGTCGTGTCCATGCTGCTGATCCTGGCCATGCGACACGACGAGGAGAGGCCGCGGGCCCACGGCGCGTTCCAGCCATTCCCGTGGACCGAGATCCGACCTCTGGCGCCTATCTTGCTCATCCATGCCGGGATGCAGTTTGTCGGGCTCATCACCACCCCGTTTGCGACGCCGTTCTTGCGAGAGGTCCGCGGGTTGTCGCTATCCGAAATCGGCTTCATTTCATCCATGCAGGCGGTGGGCGGCGTTACGCTGACCGTCCTGGCCGGCAAGCTGGGCGACCGGGTGGGCATCCCGATCGCCCTCGCCGGTGCGATCATTGTCTACGCGGCCGGCATCTCGCTGATCGTCTTCGGGCCTCTCGCGCTCCTCCCGGTGATTTCCATCTTCAGGGCGCGTGCCCCAACAAACGCGCTCGGGCAGGCCATGATCGGTTCGCAGGCTCCGGCCGCGATTTTCGGCCGGGCGTTCGCGACCGCGGGGATGATTGCGGCACTTGCCTCGGCCGGGGGTGTCTTCGCCGGGGGATTCGCCTACCGGGCCAACCCGGGGTTGCCGCTCCTGATCTCCGGCGGCCTCGCCGTGGCCATCGCCGCCGCAGTGCTGTGGGTGCAGCCGGGGCGCAGGCCGGCATGAACGGTGGCGCCGCGGCCGACGCCGGGACCGGCGGCAGCCTGGAGGCCGCGATCAAAGATCACACCCGCGCGCTCGGGTTTGATCTCGTAGGTGTGACGACGGCCGATCCGTTTCCAGAAGCCGATCGTGCGTATGACGATTGGATCGAGACCGGGATGCACGCCGGGATGACGTACATGGCCGCGCGGCGCGAGCGTGTGGCGCACCCGCGGCGGGTAAAGGCAGACGCTCGGTCGATCATCGCCGTGGCCATGAACTATTATGCGGGCGAGCCACCCACGTCCACGGACGGGGCGCTGCGGGGCCGGATTGCCCGCTACGCGTGGGGTGATGACTACCACCTGGTCATGTGGAAGCGCCTGCGGGCACTCTGCGCCTTTTTGAAAGAGCGCGGCGCCTCACTCGCGCACTACTATGTCGATACGGGACCGGTGCTCGACCGCGGCATCGCCCAGCGCGCCGGGTTGGGATGGTGCGGGCGCCACTCGTGTCTGATCACGAAGTCCTACGGGACCTGGGTCGTGCTCGGCGAGGTCCTCACGGATCTTGAACTCCAGCCCGATCCTCCCGCATCGGGCGACTGCGGATACTGCGAAGCCTGCATGCGCGGCGATGAAGCCTGCCCGACAGGCGCCATCGTGGCATCCGGCGTCGTGGATTCGCGCAAGTGCATCTCGTACTGGACGATCGAGCACCGCGGCTGGATCCCCCTTG
This sequence comes from bacterium, assembly GCA_041487495.1. Taxonomy (GTDB): domain Bacteria; phylum Sysuimicrobiota; class Sysuimicrobiia; order Sysuimicrobiales; family Humicultoraceae; genus JBGPNN01. The sequence continues at coordinate 2,466 of JBGPNN010000289.1, read as the reverse complement.
AGGTCCGCCCGACGCTGCAGGACATGATCTTTGGCTGCGACATCTGCCAGGAGGCGTGTCCGTTCAACCGTCTCGCGCGTCCGACTACGCATCACGAATTCCAGCCCCGACCGGACGTCGGACCGTATCCCGAATTGTTGCCGCTGCTGAACATTGATGAGGACGCCTACCGGCGTCGATTCCGGCGCAGCCCGGTGAAGCGCGCGAAGCGCAGCGGGCTGCGGCGCAATGTCGCGATCGCGCTCGGGAACCTGGGCGACGCGCGGGCCGTCCCCGAATTGGTCAAGGCACTGCACGATCCCGAGGACCCCGTGGTGAGGGGGCACGCGGCGTGGGCGCTGGGCCGCATCGACGGCGACAGTGCGCGGGCCGCGCTGGAGGGCGCACGGCGGGTCGAGCAGGATTCCGAGGCGAGGCAGGAAATTGAAGCTGCACTCGAAAACCTCAAGTAGTGTCGCGCGGGAGCGACGCTGATCGACGAGAGGGGACGGCCCATGAACGGCGTGCACGACATGGGCGGCATGCACGGGTTCGGCCCCATCCATCGTGACGAGGCGACCTTCCACGCGCCCTGGGAGCTCCGTGTGCGCGCCATGATGGCGACCCTGATCCGCGCGGGCGTCTTCAACATCGACGAGTTCCGCCGCGCAATCGAATCGATTCCTCCAGCCACGTACCTGGCCTACGGGTACTTCGAACGCTGGCTCGCCGCGCTTCAAATGCTGTTGGAAGAGAAGGGCGCTCTGACACCGGCGGAGATCGAGGGCACCCTCCGACAGCCCGGCGAGGAGGCGGAGCGCGTGTCGCGCATGGACAGACCCGCCACCCCGACCCGCGTGGAGACGATCATGCAGGCTCACGAGCGTCCCGCGAAGCCAGCCACGGAAGCCGGAGTCGCCCGTTTCCGCCCGGACGACCGCGTGCGGGCAAGAAACGAGCACTTGAAGGGACATACGCGGCTGCCCCGATATGTGCGTGGTAAGCAGGGCGTCATCCACCGAGTCCACGGCGTCTATGCGTTTGCGGACACGAACGCGCACGGCCTGGGTCCGCATCCGCAGCCCGTCTATTCGGTGCGGTTCGCCGCAAGGGACCTCTGGGGTCAGGCCGCGCCATCGAATGACAGCGTGTACATCGACCTCTGGGAAAGCTACCTGGAACCGGTATAGAAGACGACACGACAATCGAAGGGGCGCACATCATGGACGATCACGAGCATCACGACGGGGCACACCATCCCGGCGAGTTTTCCCTGTCTCAGTTGCGGACGGCGGCACTAGAGTCGCTGCTGATCGAAAAGGGCCTCCTTTCGACCGAAGCCATTGACCGGCTGGTCGAACTCTACGAAAAGGATATTGGGCCGATGATCGGCGCCAGGGTCGTAGCCCGCGCCTGGGCCGATCCCGCGTACAAACGACGGCTCCTGTCCGACTCCAGATCCGCGCTGGCCGAACTGGGTGTTAGTATGAGCAATCTGATCGTCGTCGAGAACACGCCGACGGTGCACAATGCGGTGGTGTGCACCCTCTGCTCCTGCTACCCATGGGCTGTCCTGGGCCTGCCCCCGACCTGGTACAAGGACTTCGCCTACCGCTCGCGCATGGTCATCGAACCCCGTGCCGTTCTCGGCGAGTTCGGCCTCGAATTGAGCGAGGGGGTTGAAGTCAGGGTGTGGGACAGCAGCGCCGAGCAGCGCTACCTGGTATTGCCTGAACGACCGGCGGGTACCGAGGGGATGTCTGAAGAGGAACTCAGCGCGCTCGCTACGCGCGACAGCATGATCGGCGTCGCCAAGGTTGCGGAACCGGCCGGCGTTCGCCAGGGAGTTCGCCCGTGAGCGAGACCCTGAAACCCTCGATCGACGCGGAAGGACCGGCCGCCCCGCCGCGACGCAACGGTGAACTGGTGTTCCAGGAACCGTGGGAAGGGCGGGCTTTCGGTCTGGCCGTAGCCCTGCGCGATCAGGGGCTCTACCCATGGGAAGGGTTCCGGGAGCGCCTCGTCGCCGCTATTGCTGAGGGCGATTGCCGGCCGGCGGACGGTGAGCGGCCCAGGTACTACGAGAACTGGCTTGCGGCGCTTGAGCGGCTGCTCGTCACAGAGGGGATTCTCACCGTGGCCGAGATCGAAGCACGCGCGCGACAGTTCGCCAGCGGCGAACGCGACATTGTCGATCCCGGAGCCTCCGGGCGGGGTGGGACACAATGAGCATCGAGACAGTTCGGGCCGGCCTCACACTCGACAAGGAGGCGCGGGTAGTGGCTAGTGCCGCGGCTATCGCGATTGTGGGACTCTATGTGCTGGTCATCGACCAAGGATTCCTGCTCTCCCTGTTCCAGGGGACGCGGGCCTTCGACATGAACCTCATTCATGAACTCGTCCATGACGCGCGCCACGCGGCAGGTTTCCCTTGCCACTAGCTCACTAGCCGCACGTCACCAGGCGGAAGAGCCACGGGTTCACTCG
>JBGPNN010000288.1:0-4006 GCA_041487495.1 bacterium | reverse complement strand
CGGATCCTCATGAACATGATCTTCCTGCTTATCTGGGTGGTCGTGGCCTCGGTCGGCTTCGCGATCGCCGTCCCGATTGCGATGCGCGTCTTCAACCGGATGACCCCAGGCATCGATGAAATGGAAGAACTCAAGAAGGGCAATGTAGCCGTGGCCATCGTCATGGGCGCCACGTTCATCGCCATGGCCCTGTTCCTGGTCGCGGTGGTGCTCAAGTAGGGCGCCGGACGCTTCACCCTATGCGGTGGTGTATTGCGGCAATCGTGGCCGTGGTCATCACGGGCACCGTGGTGGCCGCCGCGCAGGCACAATTCACCCTTCCCAGTCCACAACCGCAACAACCCCAGGCGCCCGCGCCGGCAACCGACCCGCGCGTGGCGCAGATCAAGACCGGGTTAGAGAAGGCGGGCCTGAAAGTGTACGATGTTCTCTTTCGCCGGACAGAGAAAGGCGACCCTCACTGGGTCGCCATTACCGCCGCCCAGTACGCGCAACCGAGTTTCCCAGCCGTGAAACAGCAGTCGCTCATCATCTGGGGCGTGATGTACCCTCCCCTGGCGGGCGACCAGCCGGTGACGGAACTTACCACCGTTCACGTTTGGAACAAGTATGCCATTCGAACTCATGCGACCGTCCGGAATATCACCACGCTGGTCAAAGATCACCAGGGAGCCGCGACCGATGCGGAGAGACAGTCCGTGTTCGAAAAGTTCTTCGGGATGGTGCGCATCGACGTGCTGGATCTCGAACGCAACGCGTTCGTCGATGAGAAGGATTTCATCAACAAGAACTTCGCCCGAGGTTAGAAGGCCCGGGAGGATGCGTGCAATGAACCGAGCGCGGCACATCGTGGTAGTGTTCCTGGTGATGATCGCGCTGGCCGCGGGAGGATGCGGCCAGAAAAATCCTCTGCAACCCGTGTCCCAGGCGACCCCACCGCCGGTGACCCCCGCGGCCCCGCCATCTGCCGCACCCTCGATTGCCGCGCCACAGCCACCGCCGGTGACTCCCGCGGCCCCGCCATCTGCCGCACCCTCGATTCCTGCGGCGCCGCCTACGCAGGCGAACGCGACCCCGCCAGGCCCGCAGCAGCCGACTCCGGCAGCGGAGCCCACTCCTGGGTTGATTCCAACCCCTGTGCCCGCCGACCCGCTTGCGGCCCAGGTCAAGACCGCGCTGCAGAGCAAGGGCTTCCAGGTTCTCGAAGTGGGCTTCGTACCCGCCAAGGACGGTAAACCTCCTATCCTCGTGGCCATTGTGGAGGCCGACTACGCGCAGCCCGGCGAACAGGCCGTCTTGCGACAGGCGTTCGGCGTGTGGGACGTCCTGTTCCACAGTCTCACGATCGACTCGCCTGAAGTGATGCAGACGCGCTTGGTGGTCGGGGAGCGCTGGACCAAGTACGTGATTTACTTGAACATCCGGGTCGAGGATGCCGCCAACTATTTGAAGAGCATGCAGGCCGCCGGGTCGGACGAGCAGAAACAGGAGACCCTTCAGACACTCCTGGAAGCGATCCGGTTCCGCGTCTTTGACGAAGAGAAGCAGGAATATGTTGACGAGAAGGACTTCGCGAACAAGAACTTTACGAAATGATCGCCGGCTGAGGGGATCGATGCTGCGGGCGATGCAAACGCTTGCCGGTGGGACGCCCCGGGCCTAATACGCTGGAAGGCCTGCCCCAGGTGGCAGCAGGCAGCAAATTGAGGGGCTGCAGACATGTGGACGCGGTTGTCCATTGTGGTACTAGCCTTCGTGGTCTTGGTCGGATGCCAGATTCCCGCTCACGCGGACAGTGGTATCGACTCCATTTTCAAACGCTACGGGTTCCCAGCAGTATCCAGGCTCACGCACTTGTGCCAGCAACGCGTGTATCCAGCGAACAATCCCGGTTGGCATATCACCTGGGACGCCTTCGCGTCTGGGTCTACCCCCTCCGCGTTGGTGGACGAGTATCGCAAAAAACTGGGAGACGCCGGGCTTGTCAGAGAGCGGGAGGGCGGCATCTGGAGGCTCCCCGCGAAGGCGCCCGGGATTGAGCGTGTGTTGGAAATCGTGCCAGCCGGAGCCGAGGGCCCGCACAGAAGCTGCGCACGGAAGCCGCCCGTGGGCTCACGGAGCATCATCCTGGTGTCAAAGAAGACGTGAGGAGAACAGGAGGCATTGCCATGGAGCGTACCCGATTCTGGATGATCGTCGCGCTCGGCTTGGTGGCAGGGGTCGTGGCTCTGCCGGTTCCGTCCTATGCACAATTCACCCTTCCCAGTCCACAACCGCAGCAACCCCAGGCGCCGGCAACCGACCCGCGCGTGGCGCAGATCAAGACCGGGTTAGAGAAGGCGGGCCTGAAAGTATACAATGTCATCTTTCGCCGGACAGAGAAAGGCGACCCTCACTGGGTCGCCCTGACCGCGGCCCAGTACGCGCAACCGAGTTTCCCAGCCGTGCAACAACAGTCGCTCATCATCTGGGGCGTGATGTACCCGCCCCTGGCGGGCGACCCGCCGGTGACGATCCTTACCGCCCTTCACGTTTGGAACAAGTATGGCATTCGAACTCATGCGACCGTCGAGAATATCGCCACGCTGGTCAAAGATCACAAGGGAGCCGCGACGGATGCGGAGAGACGGTCGGTGTTCGAAAAGTTCTTCGGGACGGTGACCTTCGACGTGCTGGATCTCGAACGCAACCAGTACGTCGATGAAAAGGACTTCATCAACAAGAACTTCACAGCCGGCTAGGGAGGACTCCCATGTGTCAGACACGATGGGTCGGCATTTCGGCGACGGTGATCCTGGCCATCCTCCTGGGCGGTCCCATTCCCGCGCGGGCACAGTTCCCGTCCTTGCGGCCGTCTCCGGCACCACAGGCGCCGGTCGAGGACCCGCGGGTGGCCCAGGTCACGACCACGCTGGAAAAGCAAGGGTTGAAGGTCCTGGGCGCGGGTATCGTCCGCGGGCCGGGGTTTTACCAGCAGGGAGACACGACCGTGTGGTGGGTCGATACCGCTGCCGCGTACGCGCAGCCGAACGACAAGGGGGTCTCGAGGCAGGCGCTGGTCACCTGGGGCGTGATGTATGACATCCTCGTCAACGAGCCCCCGGTGACGATTCTCTCGGGGGCCCAATACTGGACGAAATACGCACTCGTCCTCCAGACCCGCATGGGGGATCTCACGACGCTCGTCAAGGCGGTCAGCGGGACTCGGACCGAGCCGGAAAAGGAAAAGGCATTCGAGGCATTTGCGGCGACCATGCGCTTCCGAGTCTACGACGTCGAGCGGCGACAATTCGTCGACGAGAAAGACTTCATGAATAAGAACTTCACTCGCTAGGAGGGCACCATGATCCGCCGCACGCTGTTGAGATCGCTGTCCATTGCCGCGCTGCTCATCGCGCTGGTGGCGCCCGCGGCCCTCACTCAGGGGGGATACCCGGGCCGCCGAAATGAAGCGGCCTGATGCGGCCGGGCGTCATCCCCCCTACGACACCGGATCTCGACGCGATGGTGAAGTGGGCCGGGGAACGCTTTGGGAACGCCCGGTCTGGTACCCCTTTTCACCAGTAGCGCGGATGTGAACGCGTGGACATCGTACCTAATCAGACACGGCCGATCCTCATGTTCTGCGCACGGTTTGTGGCGGACGTCCCTCTACTGGAGACTGCGTTGATCCCGTGCGCCACGGCGAACCGATTGTGGTGCTCGGGTTCCCAACCGTGGGTGGAAGATGTCGGCACAATTGTGCTGGAGCGACAGTCGCAATGAACAAGGAACGCACATCACTGTCGGGAGGGACCACTGATGAAGCGATCTACAACGGCAGTATGGAGCGCGGCGATGGCGCTGGCCATCGTCGTGTGGGCGGCCGGCAGCGCGCGCGCGCAGTTTCCGCCGCCCTCGACGGGGACGCCTGGACAGCCCAGCCAGCAGAATCCGTTCCAGCCGCCGTCCCAGCCAGCGGGTGATCCGCGTGTCGACCAGATTAAGAGGAATCTCGAGCAGCAGG
>JBGPNN010000287.1:0-4008 GCA_041487495.1 bacterium | reverse complement strand
GTTCATGCGCTTATTCGCGGTCCTGAGGGCAGACGTCCTCAACCGGCTGACGGGACGCCACCGGGCCAAAGGCAACCTTCCCAGGGCAGAATCCCTATACCGTCGGGCGCTGGCCATGTGCGAGGAGCATTTGGGGCCGCCACAGCCGGCACAGGCCAGCACGTCAAACCCGAATGTGCCATCGGGGACCGGCGTGGCACGTAGGCATACCGGTTGTGGTGTTGGCGTCGGTTTTGACGAGTTACATGGCGTGGAGAGGTCGATTGAACGCGCCGACGCTGTCACGTGCGGCTGATCGTGTCCGGGACCCGCTCGCGTCGCGACAAGGCGGGAGTCTGGATGGCCATCCGCCGGCCCACCTGTGAACCCAGCGCTCCAAGAGGCGCATGTGGTAACATGGTGGTTACTACTCCGTGCATCCGTTAGACGCTCTCGGCAATCCGATTCGCCGCAAGATCCTGCGGCATTTGCGGGACTCTTCGCTTTCGGTCAACGAGCTCGCGGCGCGCTTTCCAGTGAGCCGCCCCGCCATTTCCCGCCATCTCCGCGTTCTGTCCAGAAGCGGCCTGGTCGAAACCCGCGGCAGCGGCCCCCGTCATCGCTACGCCCTCCGCCTCAAAGGGTTCGGGCCTGTTCGAGAGTTCCTGGACGAATTCTGGGACACTGCGTTGGCGCGTCTGGAGGAACTGTCCCGGAAATGATCCAGAAATCCATTCTGCTACGCTGCCCGCCCAATGAGGCGTTCCAAATCTTTACGAGGCGAATCTCTGAATGGTGGCCGAAGACTCATCGCCCGATGAACGATTCAGAGAGCGAGCTGTTCATGGAGCAGACTGGACGTTTCTGGGAGCGCTCGGCCGACGGCAGGGAAATCGAACTTGGCCGCGTGCTGGTCTGGGAAGAGCCGAACCGCTTGGCGCTGGATTTCTACATTGGCACGAACGCGGCTCAGCCCACCGCCCTGGAGGTGACCTTCACGGCGGAGAACGAGGGCACGCGCGTGACTGTTCACCATCGGGCCAGGCCGGAGAGCGAGGGTCTCTGGAATCAGCGAGCTGCTGTGTTTGAACGATCCTGGGCAGATGTGCTGGCGGCACTGGCAGATCGGTAACCGGTGTGTTACCGTAGTGGCGATGAAGTCTTTCCAGGCATCGATCTCCATTCGCGCGAACGTGCGATCCCCAACCTGCAGCCTACGTTGGACGAATTCGCCGCAGCGCTCAAGAAACGAGCCGAGGCTGGAAGCCAAGGAGGACACAGGTGAACAAACAATCATCGCTCAACGGCTTGAGACTATTTCTCAACACTTACGGCGTTATTTCCGTCGTGTTATTTGGCGGATTGTTTCTGTTGACACTGATGGATGCCCCCGTGCTCCAGGAAGGCGGCGCGTTGCGCTTTATGCGCTGGGAACCGCTGGCCAAACATATAGAACTTATGCTTGAGGGCGTGTACCTTGTGTGGGCCATTTTCTTCTTTCTGGCTGCCCCCAATCCGCTGCGATATCTTTCTTTTATAGACTTCACTATTTGGGCGAACGGTGTCCACGGGCTGATCATGCTGGTGCAGTCAGTGATGATGCCCGAGTTCCACTATAAAATATTCACGGACGTCGCATATTGCCTGGTGCTGGCCGCGGGCTTGCAGATACTGCGGCCACGGAGCACGACGGAGGATGCTCTATCCCCGGCGCATTGACGATGATAGGAATCTGGCAGGGCTCTTATACGCAAAGGACATGGCCGACCCGAAGTATTCGATTTCGGTCAAAGGCGAGGGATTGACTCGCTCTCTTACTGTACTGGTCTTGGCCTGGCGATCAGCCAGATGCCAATGAGAATGAGCAGGATCGGCCACCATGACGCGAGGGTCGTGAGCGCACCCTCGGCCCGCGCCACCTGCAGCAGGCCGATCGCTATGAGAATACCTCCGGGGATTACCGGCCACCAGCTGCCGGGCCGCCGGCCGCCGCGCGCCCACCCCGCGAAGTAGATCAGCAAGAAGCCGGCCCCCAGGCCGAGCAGGACCGTCGCTCCCCCTTCTGCCACGCGGTCCCTGGCCGCGATGCCGGCGCCAAGGCCGGTCAGGATGCCGCCGGGCACCAGCAGACCGGGATGGCCCGTGAAGGCGTACGCGATGAGGAAGACTGTGCCGATGACGAGGACGCTGAGGTCACCGCTCAGCAGCTGTTGCCTCGCGAGCAGCAGCACCCCGCCGATGACAACCAGAACCAGACCCGGCACGTACCGCCGCTCCATGAACCACCTCCTTCTCGCATCCTACGATGTGGATTGCGTCCTCGTCCATCACTTGGGCGTTGACACCGTCCGCTTGAGCCGACCATAATGGGGTGGCTGGCAGATGTCGGACCATTGGACCAATCTTGATCAGATGGGTCAAGAAATCAGAGCCGACAGAATACGAGAATCGCTCGAGCCGGTCCGCCGCACGAAAGTCTACGAGGAAGTCGCGGCGCGGATCCGTCGGCTCATCGCCGAAGGCCACCTGAAGCCTGGTGACAAGCTCCCGCCCGAGCGTGAACTCGCTGCGGCGCTTAGGGTCAGCCGCACGTCGGTGCGGGATGCTATCCGTACCTTACAGATGGCCGGTCTGCTCGAACCGCGGCAGGGCGAGGGCACCGTGGTCCGCGAGTTGTCCACTGAGACCCTGGTGGGGCCGATTGCCTCGGCGCTCCTGGCCCGCAAGGATCTGCTGGCCGACCTGATCGCCGTCCGCAAGATGATCGAACCCGCGATGGCCCGTGAAGCCGCGAAGCACGCCACTATCGACGAGATCCGCCAGATGGACGTGATCCTTGCCCGGCAGGCTGCCAGGCTCGAAGCCGGCGGGCTGGCCGTCGAAGAGGACAGCGCCTTTCACGACATGATCGCCCGCGCCTCGCGCAACCAGGTCGTCCTGAGAGTCATCGACGTGCTCATGGACCTGCTGCGCGAGGGTCGTGAACGGTCTCTCCAGGTGCGAGGCAGGCCCCAGCGCTCGATCCGCGGCCACCGCCAGATTCTGGACGCCATCCGGCGCCGCGACGGCGAGGCCGCCGCGCGTGCCATGCTCAACCACATCGAACAGATCGAAGAGATGCTACTGCCGGACCGACAGTCCGTGCCGGCCGCAGCCAGGGGAGGCTAGGCTCATGGATCGCAGTTATGCCATCGAGATCGTCTACCGCGGCATCTTCCAAAAGACACTGGCCAAGCACATTAGCCGCGGTCTCGTACTGGCGGCGGCGAAAGAAGGGAAGACCGGCATCTCGTTCGGTCGGTACGGCGATTCGCCCGAGCGCAACGGGATCCCGGCGAAGAACTTCGCCATTATCGCGCCTGACGAAGAGACCCTCGAAGAGAGCATGGCGCAGTACGAACCCAAGCACGTCGACATCACGGTCTCCGTCGACGACACGCTGTGCAAGGGTGTCGAGTCATGGGCCTGGTACGGTCTGCAGCCGATCAACCGCCTGCTCAATCCCGGCGGGAAACTCATCGTCAGCTCGATGTTGGGGTTCGACGATCTCTTGAAGATGGTCCATACCAAGGACGTGCCGTATGAACTGACGATCGTCCGCGGCATCCCGTCGTTTTCCGGCCTGTGGGTCTATAAGGACGATCACACCGACATGCGGATCCTGGGCACGATCGCGCGGCTGGTGCCCGAGATGCTGAGCCTCAAGGCTGTCGAGCAGGCCATCCTCGAAGAGTGGAAGGACGAACTGAAGATGCTCTCGGCCCGCAAGGCGTATGAGCGGGTCGAGTCGGTGGTCGTCCCGCCGGGTGCGGGGAACGCCGAAGTACCGTACGAGTTCACGCTGCCCGGGTGGAGGGAGATGCGCGAGGGCGTCACCATCGACGCCATCCAGATGGGCGGCGCGTTCGTCGATCCGGAAACCGGGAAGACCGGCGGGTACCGGCCCACGGTCAACCCCTACTTCAAGAAGTTCAGCACCCGGACCATGCGTCCCGTGGTGAATTTCGACACGTGCGTCAAGTGCACGCT
>JBGPNN010000286.1:0-4010 GCA_041487495.1 bacterium | reverse complement strand
GACCGTCTCCGAAAACGTGACGTATGGCCTGCGCATCCAGAAAGTGCCTGCCGATGAGGCCCGCCGGCGAGCAGACGCGGCGTTGCGCCAGGTCGGCCTGGAGGGATTGGAAGGGCGGACACCCGGACAACTCAGCGGCGGGCAGCAACAGCGTGTTGCCGTTGCCCGCGCCCTGGTCCTGAATCCCCGCGTCCTGCTGCTGGACGAGCCGTTGTCGAACTTGGACGCGAAGGTCCGGGCGCGGCTGCGCAGCCAGATCAGGCGATTGCAGCAGGAACTGCGGATCACGACGATCTACGTGACGCACGATCAAGAAGAGGCCTTGGTGCTCTCCGACCGGATCGCCGTGATGGACGGCGGACGAATCCAGCAGGTCGGTTCACCCATCGAGTTGTACGAGCGACCGGCGTCCCTGTTCGTCGCGGATTTCATCGGGACGAACAATTTCCTGACCGGCACGATCGCCGATGTGTCGGACGGCTACGTGAGAGTGCGCACACCTGCCGGCGAAGTCCGCGGCGTGGCGCGGGGCGACATGCGGGCCGGGACCACGGGAACCGCGGCCGTGCGGCCCGAGAACGTGATGCTCTCAGACGCCGGCGGGGCCGGCCGCCCCGCGACCACCGTGGGAGGACCAGAGAACCGATTGAGCGGGCGCGTGGTCCTCTCCCAGTTCATGGGGAGCATGCTGCGCTACGAAGTTGACACCGGCGGGGACACCGTCCTGAAGATCGACATCCACGACCCGAAACGACACCGGCCGCTCCCGCCGGGGACGGAAGTCGCTCTGCGATTCGACGCGTCGGCGGTTGCCGTGTATCCAGACGGTGGTCCAGCGTGAGCGCGTCCGTGGCCCGCCGCCTGCGGATCCCTACCGCGGTGTGGGTCGCCCCCCTATGGGGGTTCCTACTGCTTTTTGTTGTATACCCGCTTGTCAGGCTGCTGCTCGACGCGGTGCGGACCGAAGACGGCGCGTTTACCCTCGTGCACATCGCCGGGTTTGTCGGCGACGCCTTCTACCGGAAGGCCCTGGTCAACTCGCTGCTCATGTCGGCCGGCACGGTGGTCGGCACGTCCATCCTGGGATTCGTGGCGGCGTTCCTGCTCGTTCGCTACGACTTCCCCGGGCGGAACCTGTTCTCGTACCTGACGATTGTGCCGATCATTACGCCCCCGATGGTCGGTATCATGGGGCTCGTATTCGTGCTGGGGCGGGCGGGTACGATCAACGTCCTGCTGCAAGACTACCTGGGACTGGGTAAGCCCATCAATTTCATCTATGGCTGGCACGGCGTGCTGCTCGCGATGATCTTGCACTATTTCCCGCTCATCACGCTGAACGTGGTGGACGGTCTGAGCAAGATCGACGCCTCACTCGAAGAGGCGGCCGAGGGTGTCGGATCACGCGGGCTGCGCAAGGTCGTCGATATCACACTGCCGTTGGTCACCCCGGGCTTCATCTCGGGGGCCACGCTGGTCTTCATCCTGTCGTTTGCCGACTTTGCCACGCCGCTGGTCGTCGGCGTCCAGGACCTGATCGCGTCTCAAGCCTATCTCAACATCGTGCAGTTCGTCGACCGACGGCTGTTTCACATGGGCATTACGATCGGCGCCCTGATGGCCATCCTCGCGGTGGTGTTCTTGCTGATTGCGCGCCGGCTGGTGTCGGGGCGGGAGTACGCCGTCCTCTCGTACCGGGCGGTCGAGCGCCGGCCGGCCACCGGCATCGTCCGCGCGCTGATCCCCGCGTACTTTGTGGTGCTGGTGTGCCTGGCATTCCTGCCGTATTTTGGTGTGACGATGGCGGCGTTCGGCCGCGCGTGGTCGCTGACGCCGATCCCCACGAGATTCACCCTGGACCATCTGAACCACGTGCTGCACCTTACGCCCGTGTACATCGTGAACTCGCTGTGGTTTTCGGGCGTGGCCGTGGCGATCATCCTGACCATCGGCGTGCCGATCGGGTGGGTGCTGGCCCGGACGGCGCTGCCCGGTCGGGGGCTGCTGGATGCCGTCGTGGTCATGGTGCTGGCCCTGCCGGGGACGGCGCTCGGGATCGCCTACATCCGGGCGTTTCACCAACCGCTGCTCGGAATCACCCTCACGCGCATGTGGATCATCATGCCGCTGGTCCTGGCGGTTCGCCGCATGCCGTATGCGGTCCGTGCGACGTTTGCCTCGCTGCTCGGGCTGCACCGATCCATGGAGGAATCGGCCGCCAGCGTCGGCGCGTCGGGTCTGCGGATCTTCTTTGACGTGGTCCTGCCACTCATCTGGCGCGGCGTGCTGGCCGGGGCCATGTTTTCGCTGATGTTCGCGCTCCAGGAAGCCGCGGCCACGATCTTTCTCTTTCTCCCGGGGTGGGAGACCATGACCGTCGGCATCTTCACGTTCTACACGTCGGGCACCATCGGTCAGGCTGCGGCGCTCGGCTTCATCCTCATCTTGCTGTGCGCGGCGATGCTCCTCATTATCTACCGCCTCACCGGAGCGCGAATGGGAGGGCTCTTTGGCTCCGGCGGCGGGTAACGAGCGGCGGCCGGAGCGGCTCTATGCCGGCTACGCCTTCGACCTGGACGGGACCATCTATCTCGGGGATGCTCTGCTGCCCACCGCGCAGCACACGATTGAGGCGCTGCGGGCCGCCGGCCGGCCGATTGTCTTTATCTCGAACAACCCGCTGCGGACCCGCGCCGACTATGCGGTGAAGCTGACACGCCTGGGGATTCCGGCGGCGCCGGACGATGTGATCAATTCATCGTATGTTCTGGTGCGCCACCTGAGCCGTACCGTACCCGGCGCAACGCTGTTCGTCATCGGCGAGCCGTCGATCCAGGGGGAGTTGCGGGACGCCGGGTTTGCCCTGACCGACCGGCCGGATGACATCGATATTGTGGTGGCCTGCTTCGACCGCACCTTCACCTACCAGAAGCTTCAGACCGCCTTCGACGCCATTCGCGCGGGGGCCCGCTTTATCGCCACCAACCGTGACGCCTTCTGCCCAACCCCCGACGGTGGGCTGCCCGACTGTGCGGCGGTCATCGCGGCCATCGAGGCGTGCACGAAACATCAGGTGGAGGAGGTCGTCGGGAAACCCTCCGCCATCATGGGCCGCATGCTCGCCGAGCGGCTGGGCGTGCCGGCGCACGAGTGCCTGATCACCGGGGACCGACCGGAAACCGATGTCGCCATGGGGATCGTGTCGGGGATGGGCACGGCCCTCGTGCTGACCGGGGCGACGACGCCCGACCAGGCGGCCATCGTCAGGCCCACCGCGGACTTCATCCTTGAGAGACTGGACGAGTTGCTCCCCGCGTCGCCTCCGTGATACCCAAGGAACGGCCTCAGATCGTGGCGCATCGCGGAGCCTCGGGCGAGGCGCCGGAGAACACCCTGGTCGCGTACCGCCGGGCACTGTCCATCGGGGTCGACGCGGTCGAGCTCGACGTGCACCTGTCCTCCGATCATCAGCCGGTCGTGGTTCACGACTACATGCTCGGCCGCACCGCCGCTGGAACAGGTCTGGTGAGAGACCACTCGCTGGCGGCCCTGCAACGGCTCGACGCCGGCCGGTGGTTCGGCGAAGGCTTTGCCGGTGAGCGGATCCCGGTCCTGGCCGACGCCCTGGACCTGCTGCGGCCCATTCGGGTCATCATCGAGATCAAGAACGGGCCGATTTACCACCCGGGCATCGCTGAGCGCGTGGTGGGTGCGGTGCGGGAGGTGGGGCACCGGGCGATCACCGTGTCCTCATTCGATCACCCGGTTCTGCTTGAGGTGAAGGCTCTCGCCCCCGAGCTGCAAACGGCCGTGCTCTACAGCGCGCGCCCTATCGACCCGGTGCGTCTGGCCCGCGATGCGAGAGCCGAGATCCTGCACCCGCAGTGGACGCACGTCACGCCCGACGTGGTCGACGCCGCGCATCGTGCCGGGCTGCGGGTGGAGACATGGACCGTCGATGACCCTCGCGACATTGCGCACATCGTTGAGACCGGTGTGGACGCGATCAT
>JBGPNN010000285.1:0-4033 GCA_041487495.1 bacterium | reverse complement strand
GGCCGGGGGGCGTCTCCAATGCGCGGGTTCCCTGGTCCGGGGGTCGTGTATGAAGGCAAATACAATGAAGCCAATGCACGCGCGTTCTACCGCCGCTGGCTCGATCTGATGGAGGCGGTCACATGACGCCGGTTTCGTCTCAGGTCCGGGAAGAGGTGCTCGAATTCCTGTATCACGAAGCAGAACTGCTGGACGACGGCCGCCTCGAGGGCTGGCTGGCGCTGCTGACCGACGACGTGCAGTATCGAATGCCGGTCCGCCTCAACAGGGAGCGCACGAGCCCGTCTGATCGGTCGGATGAGATGCAATTCTTCTGGGACGATCGATCCACGCTGGAACTGCGCATCCGGCGCCTGCGCACCGACTTCGCCTGGGCCGAGGATCCCCCGTCGCGCACCAGGCACTTTGTCTCGAACGTGCGGATCGCCCCAGGTGTGGGTTCCACTGAGGTGGCCGTGCGTTCCTACGTGCTCGTCTACCGCAATCGCGGGGACAGCGGCCATTACGAAGTGCTCTCTGGCGAGCGGCGCGATGTGCTGCGGCGGGTCAGTGGGACCTGGAAACTCGCGCGGCGCGAGGTCATCATCGATCAGGCGTCGCTGGCCAATCAGAACCTGGCGATCTTCGTGTGAGGTGACGGGCGATGGCTGACGAGACGCGGGCCGCGGAACCCGCAATCGACGTGGGGAACGAGTTCGCAGTGGTCTCGGTGCGGAAGGTCTTCACGCGCAACGGCGAACGACTGGAAATCCTCTCGCCACGGCTCGGCTACGCTATCCGCTTGGATGCGCTGGCGCTAGAAAGCCTGACCTGGCAGACGATGGAGACCTTCACCAAGTTTCTGGAGGAACCGTTTGGCCCGCACGATCGGCCGCCGGGCGTCGTCGATGTGGCGCTGCGACCGCCGTCTCGTTCCAGCGAGGACCGCTGAGTGCGCTTGGCCGACAAGGTCGCCCTTATCACCGGGGCCGGCGCGGGACAAGGGCGCGAGGCCTCGGTGCTGTTTGCCGCTGAAGGCGCAAAGGTCGCGGTGGCCGACATCAATCGGGCCGCGGCGGACGAGACCACGGCGCAGGTGCGCGCGGCCGGCGGCGAGGCGATCGCGGTCGAGTGCGACGTCGCGCGGCCCGACGCGAACGAGCGGATGGTGGCCGCGGTCGTGGCGCGCTGGGGCAGGCTCCACATCTTCTACGCGAACGCGGGCATCGTCGATCGGCAACCGGACGGCGGCGACATCGGGCTGGAGAAGATTGCCCTCGAGACCTGGCACCGGATCCTCACCGTCAACCTGACCGGCGCCTTCCTCGGCTGCCGGTATGCTATCCCGGAGATCGTGAAATCGGGCGGTGGATCGGTCATCCTCACGGGATCGGTCGGGTCACTTGTCGCCCACCGGGCGGGGAATCACGCCTACGTGACCTCGAAAACGGCGCTGCTCGGGCTCGCCCGGAACCTGGCGGTGGAGTATGCGCAGAAGAACGTGCGGGTGAACTGCCTCTGTCCCGGACAGATTCGCACCGCGATGATGGCCGATTTTTACGATGATCCCGTCAGGCGGCAGCGGTTCGAGGAGTTGACCCCGATGGGACGATTCGGCGAGGCCCGGGAGATTGCCAACGCCGCGCTGTTCCTGGCCTCAGACGAGTCGTCCTTCATGACCGGGACCGCACTGGTGGTCGACGGCGGCTGGACCGCTGTCTGACTCTCGTTAGGAGGGAGCGGCCGTGCCGTTGAGCGATTTGGGGCCCATAGCCGATCGAGCCCTCGAACACCGCCGCAGCACCACCAGTATCGTGACGGGCGTTCTGCGCGACGCCATCGTGACCGGGGTGCTCCAGGCCGGCGAGGAGCTCAACCAGGTCGAGCTGGCCCGCCAGTTCGGCGTGAGCCGGGTGCCGGTTCGCGAGGCCATCCGCACGCTCGAAGCCGAGGGGCTCGTGATCTCGCAGCCGCACAAGCGGACGGTAGTCTCGACGCTGACGCCGTCCACGCTGGGCGAGATCTTCGATGTTCGCATCTACCTGGAGGCGTCCGCGCTCGGGGCGGCCATCCCGCGGATGACCCCAGACGTGCTGCAAGAACTCGAGGACCTGGTCACGCAAATGGACGAGGATGTCGATCACCGCGCCTGGATGCGCTTGAATGATCAGTTCCACGACACGCTCTACCGGTTGTCAGGCAAGGACTTCATCAATTCGTTGGTGCGACAGTTGCGCCAGCACGTAGAACGCTACTTCTGGGCGGGTGGTCACAGTGTCCGCCGCAACCGGCCGGCCAACACCGAACACCGGCGGATCGTCGAGGCCTGCCGCGCCGGCGACGTGACCCGCGCGCAGGAGGACCTGAAGCGGCACCTTGGCGCCACGCTGACCGGCTTGTCCGGCGCGCTGCGCGGTGCCAGGAAAGAGGAGGGCGGATCGGCATGATCACCTATCTTGCCCACGTGGCCCTTCGGGTCCCCGACCCTGAGGCCGCATCGGACTTCTATCAGAAGATCCTCGGGCTTGGCGTGACCGGCCGCGAACCGGGCGAGCGCGCGATCCGCCTCAGCGCCCTGCCACCAAATGCGGCGGTCGTCTCCCACCATGACCTCATCCTGTATCCGGGCGAACCGCCCAGTGTGGACCACGTCAGCTTCGGCGTGGCCGACGAGCAGGCCCTGGCAGCATCCGCCGACGCATTGCGCGCGGCGGGCGAGACGGTCGCCGGTCCGGAGACGTTTGAGCGGGTCCACGGGCCGTCGATCAGACTTCATGACCCAGACGGCCTGCTCATCGAGCTCGTGGTGCCCCGCGCGCCGGTGCCGCGACCCGTGAGCCTCGCGGGGTTCGACCTCATCAGGCTTGGGCATGTCACCCGGAAAACACCGGATCCGCCCAAACTCGCGGCATGGTGGCAGCAGACCATGGGGTTCAGGTTGTCGGACCGCATGGGCGACGATTTCTTCTGGCTGCGCTGCAACCGGGACCACCACGCGATCGCGCTGGTACGAGCGAACGCGCCGGGCACGCATCACGTGGGGCTCGAAGCGAAGTCGTGGGAAGAAATCCGGCGGCTGGGCGACTACTTCCAGCGTCAGGGCGTCCGCATTGAGTTCGGACCCGGGCGCCATGGGCCGGGCAACAACATCTTCATCTATTTCCGCGACCCGTGGGGTATCCGGTGGGAGTTCTTCTGCGAGATGACCCGCGTCGACGACGAGGTCACCTACCGGCCCGGGTATTGGGACACCTCGCAGCGCATCATGGTCGTCAACCGCTGGGGGCCGCTACCGCCGCAGTCGTTCATGGAGTGATCGGGTTTCCCCATGCCGGAAGCGGTCCTGTTCTCCCAGATGCAACCAGGCGCCGACTGGGAGCACGAGTTCAACGCGTGGTATGACGGCGAGCACGTGCCGGTGCGTCTAGCGCTGCCGGGATTTCTGGCCGCGCGCCGGTACACCGTCGTGCAGGGATCGCCGAAGTACGCCGTCGCATATTATCTGACCGGTCTGGACGTGCTGGAGACCGCGGGCTATCGCCGTCTGAAACAAGAGCCCGGTGAGCGCACGGCCCGCATGCTCGCGTCGGTGACGGGTTTCACGCGGTACGTGGCGGAGGAGGTTCGCCGGTCGGTCCGACCGGATGCGACCAGCGATCCGGTGGCGTCGCCGTATCTGTACGCCGTGCTCTTTGGCGTGCCCGCGGATCGCGAGAGCGACTTCGACCGGTGGTACGATGAAGAGCATTGCCCGCTGCTGTTGCGCAACCGGCACTGGTGGCAGGTCCGCCGTTACCGGATCCAGAGCGGCACGCCCGGGCGCTGGACGCATCTGGCGCTGCACTATCTGGGCGACCTGGCCGCGCTGGAATCATCCGAGCGCGCGCAGGCGAGGAGCACACCGTGGCGGGCGCGGCTCGGGGCCGAACCGTGGTTTGCGCCGGAGTACGCCGTGTATGCGGCGCTGCGGGAGGGGTGAACATGCTGGAGGTCCGCAAGTGGGCCACGTTCATCGAGGAGATCCACACGGAGATGGGCCGCGGCGATGCGGGGT
>JBGPNN010000284.1:0-4074 GCA_041487495.1 bacterium | reverse complement strand
GATCTTCGTTAGTTCCTCTTCCTCGGTCTTCGCCGTACCGGTCATGCCCGCCAGTTTCTCGTACATGCGGAAGTAGTTCTGTAACGTGATGGTCGCCAGCGTCTGGCTCTCGCGCTCGACCTTCACGCCCTCCTTCGCTTCGATGGCCTGGTGGAGCCCGTCGGAGTAGCGGCGGCCGAACATCAGGCGGCCCGTAAACTCATCGACGATGATCACCTGGCCGTCCTTGACAACGTAGTCGACATCACGCTTGTAGCACGCATGCGCGCGCAGGGCTTGGTGCAGATGATGCATCAGATCACCGTGCGTGGGATCGGACAGATCGGCAACGCCGAGCAGCCGCTCAGCGTGCCCGACCCCGTCGTCGGTGAGCAAGGCATTCTTGATCTTCTCGTCCACCGTGTAGTCCGTACCGACCTGCAGGCGGGGGATCAGACGGGCAAACCGCTGGTACTGCTCCACGCCCCCCTCCACCATGCCCGAGATGATCAACGGCGTCCGGGCCTCGTCGATGAGGATGAAATCCACCTCGTCGACGACCGCGTAGTACGGTTCGCGCTGCACCTGTTCTTCGAGCCGCAGTGCCATGTTGTCGCGGAGATAGTCGAAGCCGAATTCGTTGTTCGTCCCATACGTGATCTCGGCGTAATAGGCCTCGCGCCGGGTGACGGGCCGGAAATGGTTGAGACGATCGTCGTGGTGCGGCTTGGGATCATTGTACGCCGGATCGTAGAGTCCGGAGAAATCGTGCGCAATCGCGGCCACGGAGAGACCCAGCGCGTGGTAGATGGGTGCCATCCATCCGGCGTCGCGCCGGCTCAGATAGTCGTTCACCGTGACAAGATGCACGCCACGCCCAGACAACGCGTTTAACGCCAGAGGTAACGTGGCAACCAGCGTCTTGCCCTCACCGGTCTTCATCTCAGCGACCTTGCCGCGGTGCAGCACCGCGCCCCCGATCAACTGCACATCGAAGTGGCGCTGCCCGATGGTGCGCCGGCTGGCTTCTCGCACGGCGGCGAAGACCTGCGGCACCAGACCCTCCAACACCTGCGCCAGGGCGGCTTTACGGTCCTCGCCGTCCTTGCCCTCGATGGCCGCGGCGACCTCGTCCCGCCAGCCGGCCACGCGCTGGCGCAGCGCCTCGTCCGAGAGTTGCTGCATCTCGGGTTCCAGCGCATTGGTTTCGTCCACCAGTGGACGCAGCCGAGACACCTCGCGCTCGCCGGCGTCGCCCAGCAGGCGGTTCAAGAGCCCACGCATGTGGTCACCTCAATATCCCATTATACGGGATGCCGTAAAGGGGGGAGCCGCGCTGCGGCTAGCGGTGGGTGGTTAACCAGGAGATCGGGCGGTTCACGGCGGCCAGTACGGCCCGCACGACCGCCTCCCGCGGGTCGTCCTGCACGATCGACGAACCGGACAGCGTGTCTTGCTCGTTCCCGGTGAGCGTCACGGTGACCACCGCGACCTCGTACTCGCCCACCCGGGGCATCGCGATGCCTTCGAACACCAGCAGGCCCGGGGCGCGCATGAAGACTTCTACGGCGCGCAACGCGGCCTGTGCGACCAGCGCCAGACGATGCCGGGGCACGTTGGGTCCCGCGGCCGTCCCCTCGTAGAGCATCCCGCGATCCTCGAGGTGGACCTTGACCTCGGCGCTGTTGCGCACGACACTCAGCGACAGACCGACGAACTTGAGTCGCGCCTGCGGGATCGGCTGCGCCTGGTCCTCCGGTCGCATGGCCGCGACCCTCACCTGCCGGGCCTCGAGCGTCACGCCCAACTCGGCGGCCACGGCTGAGACGACATCGACCGCGATCAGCTTGGGGCTCCGGTCGGCCTGACCCAGCACATGGACGACACCAATGTCGCCGCGGTCGTCGGCGAGCACACGTGCCGCGACGACGCCGCGCAACCGGCGCACAATCTCTTCCGCCTGCTCAACTGTCGAGCTCACGCCATCACGTGCCACCGGTCACCCCTTCCTACCCCTCGGGCTCGATCAACCCGTAGTCACCGTCGCGCCGCCGATAGAGGACGCTGACGTCGTGCGTGGCCGAGTTGCGGAACACGAAGAACGAATGCCCCACCAACTCCATCTGCAGCGCGGCCTCGGCCAGGGTCATCGGTTTCAGGTCAAAGCGCTTTGTGCGGATGATCCGGGGGAACGTGGCCTCATCGGGCTCCGGGGGTTCCACCTTGGGCGGCGGACCGGCGCGCAAGACGGCCTCGGCGGAGCGCCGTGTGCGTTGCCGCGCGCGGGACATGTCGAGCCGGCGCTTCTCTATGATCCGCGCGCGGTACTTCAAGATCTGCCGGTCCAACTTCTCCACGGCCTGGTCGATTGACGCATACATGTCGGCCGACAGCTCTTCGGCCCGCAAGACGAGCCCGTCGCACCAGAGCGTCACCTCCGCGATCTGAGCGCGGCCTACCTTGCGGTCCCGAGACACGCTGAGGACGACCTGCGCGTCCTGGATCTGATCGAAATGGCGGGGCAGCTTGGAGAATTTCTCCGCGACGTGCCGGCGCAGGGCGTCCGTGACAGCCATGTGCTTGCCCTGCACACGGACGGAGATCTCACTACGTTGACGCTGTCTAATCACTGCGCGTCCCCTGGAGGTGTTCTTCGGCCCGACGAGCGACGGGTCCTCCCTCAGGCGACGAACAACTCGGTGAACGCGCGAATCGCGTACCGATCGGTCATCCCGGCCACAAAGTCACACACGACCCGCGCCTGTGGCTCATCCGGTGACGCCGGCTGGCTATCCCCCGGCAGCGCCTCGGGATGGTCGAGATAATGCGCCACGAGCAGCCGGAGCATGCGCTGCGCCCGCACCGCCTCCCGCACGCACAGGGGGTGCAGATAGACCCGTGCGACCAGGACATCCTTCAGCGCGTTCACCGCGCCCCGGACCGGTGGCGAGAGATTGATCTCACTGGCGCCCGTGTCGACCACGTCCCGGACGATGGCGTCCAGCCAACGGCCGCGCGTCGCGCCGAGGACCGCGGCGACGTCTGACGGGACGTCGGATTCGTCGATCCACCCGGCGCGTACGGCGTCGTCCATGTCGTGGTGGAGATACGCCACCCGATCCGCGAGCCGCACGACCCGGCCTTCGAGGCTCGACGGCAGTGATGGGCCGCCGCCGGCTTCCAGGTCGCGGAGGCCCTTCGAGTGTCCCGCGATCCCATCGCGGACCTCCCAGGTCAGGTTCAGACCCGCCGCCATCGTGCCGTCCGCGCGGTGGCGCTGTTCCAGCCGTTCGACGACGCGCAGGCTCTGCAGATCATGACGAAAGCCGCCCCATGGGGCCATGGCCTCGTGGAGCACGGCCTCCCCGGCGTGGCCGAACGGCGGGTGCCCGAGATCGTGCGCCAGGGCGATCGCCTCGGTGAGATCTTCATTCAACCGCAGTGCCCGGGCGATGGTCCGGGCGATCTGGGCGACTTCCAGCGTGTGCGTGAGCCGGGTGCGATAGTGATCGCCTTCGGGCGCGACAAAGACCTGGGTCTTGTGTGTCAGCCGCCGGAAGGCCTTGGCAGGGACGATCCGGTCCCGGTCCCGCTGGAACGCCGTACGCAGGTCATCCTCGGGCTCGTCCTCCTGGCGACCCCGGGTTGCGGCCGCACGGGCCGCGCGAGGATGCAGGCGGCCCGCCTCCCACTCCTCGGTCAGCGTGCGGGGCCACACGCCATCAAACGTCCTTCTGCCCCTGCGTCTTCTCCCGAAGCGCGGCGTGCGCCGCGGCCAACCGGGCCACCGGGACCCGGTAGGGCGAGCAGCTGACGTAGTTCAGACCGATCTGGTGGCAGAACTCGACAGAACTGGGGTCGCCGCCGTGCTCGCCGCAGATGCCGACTTCGAGATCCGGCCGCGTGGCCCGGCCGCGCTCGACGCCCATCTTCATCGCTTCGCCGATACCCGCGCGGTCGATCGTCTGGAAGGGATTGAACGGCAGGATGCCGCGGCTGACGTATTGCAGGAGGAACTTCCCCTCGGAGTCATCCCGCGAGATACCGAAGATCGTCTGCGTCAGGTCGTTGGTGCCAAACGAGAAAAACTCGCAG
>JBGPNN010000283.1:0-4089 GCA_041487495.1 bacterium | reverse complement strand
GTCAGTTCGGCCATGAACTGGCGGCGCTGCTGCCAGAGCAGTCGTGTCTGATCGAACACGCGATACAGGCTGACGGCCACTTGTGCATTCCGCTCAAAGTACTCTCGGCGCAGCCCGATGATATGGTGCGGCGGATAGACCCCCGTGCGGTGGTAGTACTCGCGCTCGGCCCGCCGGTAGTCGGGGATGAGACGGACGAACGGCGTGTTGGGTTCATAGAACCCCTTGGGCGGAAACGGGCACATCAACGCGTCCAGGTCGCCATTGAGCAACATATCGCGCAGCATCCGGCCCGCAGGCGCCTCCGTGACATAGGGCGGCAGGCCGCTCTGCGGGCGCACAGGATAGTTCTCGTCGAGAGGCCCCACCCACCAGTGGATGCGGTCGATGCGCACCCCCGCCTCACGCAGCGCGGCGCGGGTCCACGTGTTGCCGGTATCGGGCCAGGAGTTGGTGCCGATGCGCTTTCCTTCCAACTGCTTCAACTCGCGGAGCTCGCTGCCGCGCTTGATGAAGAAACACCGGTGCCGAAAGGCGCGGGTCGGAAAGAATGGGATGCCGACGAACGTCCGATCGCCCTTCGACATCGCGATGAGGAACCGGCTGAATGACAGCTCCGAGGCCATGATGGACGAATCAGTGTAGGGCTGTGTGATCGGTGTCTTGCGATCGATCGTCAGCTGCAGGCCATCGGGGACGACGTCCCCACCATAGAGCAGGGCAAGATAATCATAGTCCCGCATGACAACTGTCAAGGCGTTCGCGGTCATCGTCCCCTCCCTGGAGTCAAGCGTGCGGATGAAATTCCCTGGCCTCCCCCTGCACACCTGGGTGAGATTGTCGATAGAATGGGTGAGGAGCCTGACCCGGATGGCGCATCTCGAGGGAGCGTACGAGCAGATCAGCCAGCGCCTCGGGACGGTCGAGGAGCGGCTGACCTCGCTCGAAGCGCGATTCGAGGACCGGATTGCCCGGTTGGGAGCGGAGTTCAAGGATCAGTTCGTTCGGCTCGACGTGCGGATCACCCGATTCGAAGAGCGCATGGACAATAGGTTCCTCCGGCAGGAGCAGCGGATTGAGGCCGTCCGGACTGAACTCCTGTCTCGAATGGACAGGCAATTCTACTGGCTCATCAGCCTGGTCGTCCTGTCAATCCTGGTCCCTCTCTTCCTGCGGCTGCTGAACCCCTGACCCGACCCGCGGCCCAGGCTCGATCACGTCTTGGCACCCGGCCGCACTTCGATCCCCAGGATCGTTTCTAATCCTCGGATAACTGCGGTCTGGTCCAAGTGGCCAAACCCGGTCGCCCGCGCGAGCTGCATCAACTCCGTCGCGCCGTTCGCCGCCGGCAGCGGTACGGTCAGCTCGCGCGCCAGC
The DNA here is from genome assembly GCA_041487495.1 of bacterium. Lineage (GTDB taxonomy): Bacteria > Sysuimicrobiota > Sysuimicrobiia > Sysuimicrobiales > Humicultoraceae > JBGPNN01. Next base: position 2,712 of record JBGPNN010000283.1, on the reverse strand, counting down.
GCCGTGGCCTGTCTGATGTCCTTGTAGGCCAGATCCAGCCGGAACCCGACCTTGTCGAAGTCGCGAGCGAAGATCTTGGGCACGGTGTGCTGCAACGCGGGGCTGTTGGCGGTTGACGTCGAGAGCATCGTGAAGAACTGCTCGACATCGAGCCCGGCGGCCTTGGCGAGCACGAACCCCTCGGCAATCCCCGCGCTGGCGACGATGCCAATCATGTTCTGGATGATCTTCGCCGTGTGACCGGCGCCAACCGGCCCAAAGTGATGCACGTGCTGCCCCATGGCATCGAACAGCGGTCGGGCGGCCTGCAGCGTGGCCGCATCGCCCCCGGCCATGATGGTCAGCGTCTTGTTGCGGGCCCCGGACGGTCCACCGGTGACAGGGGCGTCCAGGAACCGCCCCCCCATGGCGATCACACGGTCGGCGATCCGGCGCGTATCCGGCGGGTAACTGGTGCTCATGTCGATGATTGTGTACCCGGGCGTCATGCCGCCGGCCAGCCCATCCTTGCCAAAGATGATATCTTCCACCTCTCGCGCCGTTGGCACAATCGTGATCGCCGCCTCGGTGCGCCGGGCCGCGTCGACCGGGCTCTTGGCCTCCGTCGCGCCCTTCGCGACGAGTCGGTCGATCGGCGCCCGGTTGCGGTGCGCCATCACCACGACCTGGTGTCCGGCCTCGAGCAGATGTCCCGCCATCGGCTCGCCCATAATCCCCGCTCCAAAAAATGCTACCTTCGCCATGCTCGATATCCTCCGCGTCAAGAATTCCCGTTCACAACCACGTGACGACCGGGTAGTTCGATAGCCGTTCATAGCCCGTCTCGGTGATCAATAACGTATCTTCGACCACACCGGTGCCAAGACCCTCGATGACCACCATGGGTTCGTAGGCCACGGTCATGCGTGGGCGCAGTTCAGTCGTGTTTCCGGCGTAGAGCCCGGGGGTTTCGAGCACCGCCATCCCGATGCCGTGGCCAAACCCGCCGGCGCAGTAGTACGTTTCGTACGTCGTGCCCCGCACAACCGCCAGGAGCGCGTTGGAGACGTCATCGATGGTCTTCCCGGGCCCCATGACCTGCAACCCCGCATGATAGAGATCCAGACCGACCTGCAACGCGTCGCGTGCCGCCCCCACCGCCCGGCCGCCGACGACGGTGCAGCGGCTGACATCAGACATGTAGCCGTCGAAATCCACGCCGAGATCAGTGAAGACCATCTCCCCCTCGACCATCTTTCGATGACGCGGGTGGCCGTGCTTTAGCCCCGCCTGCACGCCGGCGACGACCGCGGTGCGGAACCCCTCGCGCCCGCCCAGCACGTGCATGCGGTGGACGGCCGCGGCCGCGACGGTCGTCTCTTCGACACCGGGCGCGACGGCCCCGAAGAGCGCCGCGTACGCTTCATCGGCGATGCGTCCGGCCTGGCGCATCTTGGCGATCTCCTCGTCGCTCTTCGCCATGCGCACGCCGTTGAGCACCTGGTCCGCGGGTTTCAGGTCCGGCAGCCGAGAGGTCAGGGCGGCGTGCATCGCGTGCGGCAGCAACGACCCGCCGACGAGCCCGACCCGCTTGGACCCCCGCGCGGCGTCGGCCGCCAGGACCGCCGCTTCGTCCACCGCGCCCCCGTAGAGCGGCCCGAGCGCCGCACGGACGTCAGGGACGCGGCACGTCCAGACCATCGAGTGCATCGGCTCCCCGTGCAGCATGCCGTCGGTTGTCACCGTGATCCGGCCGTCGGCGCGCACGACGGTGAAGACGTTGCCGTACGCCGGCACGTAGTTGGTCAGATAGGTCGCGGCCGCGGCCGCCTCTCCGCGGCCGATGGCGTAGACCACCAGTGCGTCGAAGCCGTCACGTGTCATCGCCTGGCAGGTCGCGCGGATGCGTCGCTCGTATTCCGCATCGCTGAACGTCTGCACGAGGTAGGGCCTGCGGGACTCAAGATCGTATGGCAATCGCGGCACGGGGATCCTCCTCCTCGGATATCGCTACGCCGTCCGGCCCGCGACCCTGGCCGCGTGGTCGCGTAGGGCCGGGATCACGCGGTCCATCGCCAGCCGCATCTGCGCCGTGGGGTCCCACGACGCAAACCGCATGATAGGGAGCGTGCACCCGGCATCAATGAACGGCCCAATCCGTTCGACGATCTCTTCGGGTGTTCCGGTGACCAGCCGCCAGCGCAGGTGGTCTTCGGGAAACCGGCCCATGTGGTACGCCTCGTAGAACCGGCGCGCTTCGTCAAACGCGGCCGCGCTGTCAAGTTTGACATTGACATAGAAATGGATCATCGAGATCCCCGGAAGGGGACTGCGCCCCGCCTCACGCGCGTACCCGAGGATCCGCTGCCAGCGCCGGCCAAACTCGTCCGGCGTGCTCATCTCCACCATCCAGCCGTCGCCGATCCGGCCCACGCGGCGCAGCGCCCGCGTGATCATCTCCTCGTCGGCATAGGGCGCCTGGGGATTGGCCGCAATCGGAATGGGGCATGGGTCCTGCCGCGGTGTCACGTGGATCTGCACGTCCTCGAACTGATAGTACCGGCCGTGGTGCGTCACCGGCTGGCCGGTCCACAGCGCGCGCAGGATCTTGATGCCCTCTACCATGCGCCCGGCGCGCTGTTCGACGGGCATCCCCATGGCGGCAAACTCCGTCTCCCACTTCGCGCCGCTGGGTGAGCGGTAACCCTTCTTGGTGCTCGGCCCGCCGCCCAT
>JBGPNN010000282.1:0-4094 GCA_041487495.1 bacterium | reverse complement strand
GACTGGTATCTGGAGCTGGCGGAACAGGCGGACGCGGACCTTCACGGGCCCCGACAGAAAGCTTGGCTCGATCGGTTGGAGGTGGAGCACGACAATCTGCGTGCGGCGCTGGCGTACAGTACAACGGCGCATAGTGACGCCGGCGCGGAGGTGCGTCTAGCGGCCGCGCTGCGGTGGTTCTGGTATTTTCACGGGCATTACCACGAAGGACGCCATTGGCTGGAGAGGGCGCAGCATACCGAAGAGGGGGTCTCGAGTTCCATCAGAGCAAAAGCGCTCAACACGGCGGGCATGATGGCCTGGCGTCAGCGTGATTTTGGACGAGCAGTGTCGCTGGTTCGAGACGCGCTGGCCCTAGCCCGGAGCGTAGGTGACAAATCCGAGATCGCCTACGCACTTCACCAATCAGCGCATCTCGAGGAGGTGCGCGGCGACTACAGGGCGGCAACCGCGCTCTTCGGGGAGAGTGTGGCACTCCATCGTGAAGCGAAAGACGAGTGGGGGCTGGCTTTTGCCTTGACTTGCTTCGGGCATTCGAAGCACAGCCAGGGTGACCTCGCGCGTGCCGTGCAATTTTACGAGGAGAGCATGGCGTTGTTCCAAGGGGCAGGCGACCGTCACATGATAGGCACTCCTCTACTCAGCTTGGGAAACGTGGCCCGGATACAGGGCGACTACGATCGGGCACTGGAACTGATGCACAAAGCCCCTGGACCTCGTCCGAGAGTCAGGGAACAAGCAAGTCATTGCCGCGTCCCTGAACGCAATCGGCGTAGTGGCTGGAGCGCAAGCGCAGTTACAGCGAGCGGTGCGCCTGTACGGAGCGGCTGAGCGTGTGCGTGAGGAGGTTGGGCTTGGGATCTCGCCGTCGCAACGTGCCGATTATGACCAGAATGTAGATGGTGCGCGTGCTGGGTTAGGGGACCAAGCTTTTGCGGCCGGGTGGGCCGAAGGCCGGGCGATGACAATGGCGCAGGCCATCGAGTACGCGCTCAGGTGACGCTTGCGAATGTATCACACGATTGGTGCCGGGAGCGGGAATTGAACCCGCACGGGGTTTCCCCCATCGGCTTTTGAGGCCGACGCGTCTGCGATTCCGCCACCCCGGCACGCTGGGGTCGACTATTTACAGTACGCATCGTAGCACGCGACCTATGTCGACTCAACGGTTACGAAATGTGCGATCGAAGATTCCCAAGTAGTGCCCGAAGAACAACCGCCTCAAACGCGGCCGTGCCAGTCCCCGCGCCGCACGCACCAGCCACCCTTGAGGCAAACCAAGCAGCAGCACGTTCGCCGCGATCAATCCTCGATAGCGCCGGCGGTCGCGCGTGACGAATCGCACGTATGCCGACTGGGCTTCTTCAAAGGTCATCGTTCCGTCGAGCACTTTTTGAACAAGTGCCCCGCACGCGGCGCCGGCCTGCGCAGCCGTCCTGATTCCCTCCCCGGAAAACGGCAGGCACTGTCCCGCCGCATCACCGACTCTGAAACCCCCCCCCACCACTCCCGGCGTCCATCCCGTCGCTAGAAACCCGCCGTGGATGCCGTTGGGGCGTGCGCCGAATCGCGCCATGAACGCCCGTAGCGCCGGCTGCAGTTTCGTGCGCCCACGGTACGAAAGCACGCCGAAGCGGGTCCCCGCACCCGCCGGGAACACCCACGCGTAGCCGTCACGGATCTCCGGCACGAAATGGAAGTGCAGCCCGGCATCTACGGGCCGGGGGATTTCGGACTCGATCCCAAATGCGACATACCTGGGTCTGCCATGACCGGCCAGGGCAGCCCGAGGACCGGTGGCATCGACCAAGATCCGGCCTTCGAACTCTCCGGCCGATGTGAGGACACGATTGCCGTCGCGGCCGCGCACTGAGACGCAGCGAAACTCAGCGTCGCACCCGCGCATGGCTTCCACACAAAACGTCCGGTAGTCAAACGTGCAAAACAATTCCGGGAGCGGCCAGGTCGCACGTCCTCCCGGCGCGTGGATGACGAGCGCGTCATGCACCTGAAGGATAGAAGCCTCGGCCCCCATCATGCGTACCATGCGAACGGGGGCGGCGCAGGCCGACGTCACGCCCTCCCCGATCGGCTGCGCATCGAGCAGCAACACACGTGGCTCGCTGCCACCCCGCCCCCTGACCCCGAGCGCCCGCGCGACGGCGAGACCCCCGAATGACCCCCCCGCGATGACCACGTCATACGCGCCGTTCGCCCCCATCGTCGTTACTCGACAGGCCGGGCGTATTCCCGCTTAGTCACCCCGCGGTAGGCGGGCACGGTGAGTTCGTCGTGGCGGACGATCGTGATGACCAGACCGAGAGCCCGGAGGCCATTGACCAGCCCCCCAGGTATGTTGAGGGCAGACGGGAGCGTCGCCGGATCGCCCAGGGCCACGATGGTAAATGGCCCGCTGATGCGTTGCAGGTTGACCACGACGGTGCCGCCGACCTGACCAAACCCGGTCGTGGCGGTGACGCGCTGGCCGTTCACCGAGATGGCCTCGGCGCCCGCGGCCCAGAGTTCGTTCACGACGCTGACGATGTCCTGGTAGGTGACCACCACGGGCGGGCTGCCCGGCGACTGCGTCTTCGCGTCTTGGAGGAGCACGGTGGCCCCCGGCCCCCGCATGGCCTTGAGGCCGGTGACGATTCGCAGACTCTCGAGTTCCTTGCTCATCGCCGCGGTGAGCGTCCGCCCTTCCTGCGTGGAGCGTTCATACTCTTCTAAGCGCTTCCGCGTCGCCTTTAACTCCGCCTCAAGCCCCTGCCGCGCCTCCCGCTCCTGCCGCAGCAACGTGGCCAGCGCATAGACGTTGCGCGTCGGCACTTCGGGCTGAGCGTTCAGCGACAGCGCGGCGCGCACATGGACGACCAGCAGGAACCCGAGACCCAGCAGAACGATGGCGGTGACCACCTGGAGGCCGATGACCCTGGCTCGGGCAGGGGTTCTCACTTCGAGGCCCGCCGCGCCGCGTCTATCCGCGCGCGGAGTCGCGCTCGGCCCTGATCGCCAACAAAGATGCCGGCATACCGGGAGGCGATCCGGCCTTCAGGATCGACGACCACCGTTGTGGGAATCCCAATCACCCGATACGCCTGCATGACGGTACCGTTGGCATCGAAGGCGGCGGGATAGGTCAGACCGTGCTTCCCAAGGAAGCCCTTGGCCGCGCCGTATTCATCTTGAATCGCCACGCCAAGGAAGACCACGGCGCGTGCGCGCTCGTAGTCGCCCCAGGTGCGCTGCAAGTCCGCGGCTTCCAGCTCGCACGGGGCGCACCAGGACGCAAAAAAGTTCAGCACCACGGTCTTCCCGCGAAGATCAGCCAGGCTGATCTGTTCGGCGCCGCGCAGGGACCGCAGCGTGAAGGCCGGTGCCGGTCCTCTGGCGCCCGTGGCCGTCGACTCATCGGGCGCGCGAGACTTCCGACTCGCCAGCGACGTCGAGAACAGGGCGAGGGCCGCGAGCCCGCCGGCGGCCACGATCAGCACGATCGCGAGGATCCACGCGTTCCGCCAGGGCGATGCGGCGGGGATCGGCGACCCATCGAACGGTCGCGGGTCAGCCACGGGAGTCCGGAATCCACACCGCCGTGCTCGGCCCCAGCAAGCCCTCGACCTCCTTGACCACCGCTGAGCCCAGCATGACGCGGAGACCGCCACCCTGCATCTTGACCTCTCGGCCATCGGCGCGAACGGTCAGCATCACCGGACGGTCACCACGATGACGGCCCAGCACCTCGCGCAATCTCACCAGGCCGTCTTCGCCGTGGCGATCAGCATCGACGAGCACGTGCAGCGTCGAGTGACCTGACGGACCAACGGCTGCAGTCACCGCGGCAACCGGCGCCGCGGCAACCGGCGCCGCGGCGACACGCGCCGGGGCGGGAAGCGGTTCGAGCGGTACGACGCCGTCGGCCAATACTTTGACCTGCTGGTCGGCCACATCGAGGCGGCCGCGGACGACCACCACGGCGTCGCGCTTCAGCGCGAGGTGCGCCTCTTCGTAGGTCTTCGGGAACACGATGACTTCGATACTGTGGGTCAGGTCCTCGAGCGTCATGAACGCCATGGCCGATCCGGCCTTGGTCG
>JBGPNN010000281.1:0-4146 GCA_041487495.1 bacterium | reverse complement strand
GGTTCACGGGAACAGGTCAATCTCCTCCCGCAGGAGATGCGATTCAACACGTCGAAGGCCGAGCCAAATTCGCCCCGTGTGATCAATTTCATAGGGAGGCAGAAGAGTGAAACGCTACAGGCTGCATGTCGCAACGGTGGCTCTGGTCGCGGCTCTTCTCTCGTTCCAGAACTTGCAGGCGGCGCCGGCGCCTGCGGCCCCGCAGCCCGGTGGCACGCTCATCATCGTCACCCACCAAAAGCCCGCCCACCTCGACCCGGGCGTGCACACGTCGCGCTACACCGCCATGATCAACCAAAACACACACGATTCGCTGATCTGGCAGGTCGAGGCGAACAAGTTCGTCCCGGGTCTCGCCGAGCGGTGGGAGGTCGCCCCGGACTTCAAGAGCTTTACGTTTTACCTGCGGCGCGACGTGAAGTTCCACGACGGCACGCCCTTCAACGCCGAGGCCGTCAAGTTCACCTGGGACCGCATCCGCGACCCGCGTACGCGATCGACCCGCGCGCCCTTCCTCGGCGACTACAACCGGACCGAGGTTGTCGATCCCTACACCGTCCGCGTGTTCTTCAACGACCCCTATCCCCAGTTCATGCAGTCGGTGTCGAACGTGGGGCTGGCGCCGATCTCGCCGACGGCCACACGCCGGCTGGGTGACGCGGCCCTCAAGACCCCGGTCGCAACCGGACCCTTCAAGGTCGACGGCTGGCCGGATGAGAACACGCTCGTGCTCGTCCGCAACCCCGACTATCGATGGGGGCCTTCATATATGAGGAACCGCGGCCCTGCGCACCTCGAGCGCGTCGTCTACAAGTTCATCGAAGAGGAGCAGACGAAGACCGCCGCGCTGGAAAAGCGCGAGGCGCACGTCGCCGAGGACCCGGCCCGGCAGATGGCGCCGACCTTCAGGAACGATCCGCGCTTCCAGTTGATGATGTTCAAGACTGCCGGCGTCCCGCAGCACTGGCCCATGAATATCGCTAAGTGGCCGACCAGCGACGTCGCCGTGCGGCGCGCGGCCTCGTACGCGCTCGACCGCGAGAAGATCGCCCGCATCGCCTTCTTCAACACCGCTACCGCGGCCAAGGGGCCCCTGACCGACACCAACTGGGCCTTCTGGCCGGATGCGAAAAAATACTACCCGTACGACCCGGCGCGCGCGACGGAGATCATGGAGGCGGCCGGGTACAAGCGCAACCCGAACACGAAGTTCTACGAGAAGGACGGCCGTCCCGTGCGCATGCGGCTGGTCACGACGTCGACCTGGGAGCAGATTCGTGCGGCCACGCTGGCCCAGCAGATGATGAAGGAAGTCGGTATCGACTTCGTCGTGGAAGCGATGGTCTACGATGCGACCGTGATCCGCTACTCCAACAACGACTACGAGTTGGGCCGCCTGGGTCTGTCGACCTTCGACCCGGACGGGCTGTGGGCCGCCTTCCACTCGACACAGATTACCGAAGGCACGCAGTTCAACCGCGGCCGGCTGAACATCAAAGAGCTCGACGCGCTGCTCGACAAGGGGCGCGAGCTCAGCAACCCCGACCAGCGCAAGCCGATCTATTTTCAGGTCCAGAAGATGCTGCTCGACATGGCCAACGCCCTGTATGTGTGGGAGGATAACTACTTCTTTGCCGGGCAGTCCTGCGTGAAGGGCTGGAACTGGAATATCGTGGGGCTCTACGAGCTGCACAATGTGTGGCTCGAGGGGGACTGCCGGCGGATTAACTAAGCGGGTTTGCGGACCTACCTCAGCCGGCGCCTGTTCACGCTGATCCCCGTCGTCGTCGGGGTCACGTTTGCCGTGTTCGTCATGCTCCACCTCATGCCGGTCGACCCGGTCATGATGATGATCACGGAGCTTTCCTCTGGGCAGGCGCCGGTTCAGCCCAACGAAGTGACGAAGTCGCGCTACGACGCCATGCGCCATGAGATGGGGCTGGACCGCCCCCTCCTCGTGCAGTACGCGGCATTCTTGGGCCGGGTGGTACGCGGCGACCTGGGCAAGTCGTTCCAGACCCGGCGCACGGTCTGGGACATGATTGCCAGCAACGTCGGTTCCACGGTGGAACTCGCCGTGGCCGGACTGGGACTGGCCGTGGTGCTGGGGATCGTGCTCGGGGTCGTGGCCGCCCTCCGCCGGGACACGTGGTTGGACGCGGCCGTCATGGCCTTCTCAGTCACGGGTCTCTCGCTGCCGTCGTTCTGGCTCGGGATCATGCTCATCCTGCTGATCTCGTTCAAGCTCGGTCTGCTGCCGGTGATCTCGTCGAGAGGCTGGGAGGGGTTGATCCTCCCGGCCCTGACGCTCGGTCTGCGCGCCTCGGCGGTCATTGCCCGGCTCACCCGTGCCTCGCTGGTCGAGATCCTGAATCTGGATTATGTCAGGACCGCCCGCTCCAAAGGCCTCCCGGCCAGGATGGTCGTGGTGAATCATGCGCTGAGGAACGCGCTCATTCCCGTGGTCACGGTCATCGGGCTGCAGTTCGGCAACCTGTTGTCCGGCGCCGTCATCGTCGAAAGCGTCTTTGGCCGGCCCGGGATCGGCAGCATGGCGGTGCGGGCCATCTTGTTCAAGGACTTTCCGGTCGTGCAGGGGACGGTGCTCGTGCTCTCCGTATCGTACGTCTGCGTGAACCTGTTGGTCGATCTGTCCTATGCGTGGCTGAACCCGCAGATCCGCCTGGGGAGTTAGGCGTGGCCGCCAAGGCCGTGCCATTCCAGACATTCAGACGTGAGGTACTCCGCCGGCTGGTCCGCAAACCACTCGCGATCGCGGGCACCACGCTGCTGGCGATCATGATTGGTGCCGCGATCTTCGCGCCGTTCATTGCGCCGTTCCCGCCCGATGCGCAGGGGGTCGCCGATCCCTTTGAACCGCCGTCGCCAAAGCATCCATTCGGCGGCGATCAGTTTGGTCGCGACAATCTCAGCCGGGTCCTCTACGGCGGGCGTATCTCCCTGCAGATCGGCCTCGTGGCCGTGGCGATCGGGGGCACCGCGGGGCTCGTCCTGGGCTGTCTGTCCGGATACCTCAGCGGGTGGGTCGACGAGACCGTGATGCGGTTCGTCGACATCATGCTGGCCTTCCCGGGGATCCTGCTCGCTATTGCCGTCGTCGTCATGCTCGGGCCGAGTCTGTACAACCTGATGATCGCGGTGGGCGTGGGTGCGATCCCGACGTTCTCCCGCGTGATTCGCGCGGCGGTGCTCGAGGCAAAGGAACGCGACTACGTCGCGGCCGCGAGGGCCATGGGTGTCACCGATCTGATGATCGTCGCCCGGCACATTTTGCCCAACATCATGGCGCCGTTTATCGTGCTGGCCACACTCGATGTCGCGACGGCCATTCTCTCCGGCACCGCCCTATCGTATCTGGGTCTGGGGGCGAAGCCACCATCGTCCGAATGGGGGCTGATGCTCTCCGAGGGTAAGACGTTCATCCGCAACGCCTGGTGGGTTGGAACGTTCCCGGGTCTGGCGATCACGCTCACGGTGATCGGGATCAATTTGCTCGGCGACGGGCTGCGCGACGCGCTCGATCCGCGGTTGAGGGGGACACGATGAAAGTCTACATAGCGACCGACATGGAGGGCATCTCGGGGATCGTCGATCGGGCCCAGATCTCGCCGCCCGGCGTCGACCTGCGACGGGGCCGCAACCTGCTCACCGAAGACACGAATGCCGCCGTTCGCGGGGCGCTGGCGGCCGGTGCCACCGAGATCGTCGTCTCCGGCGGCCACGGCGGCAACGGGATGCGCAACATCATCGACGAGAACCTGCATCCGGCGGCTTGGCTGGTCAGCGGTGACACGCGCCGGTCGTCCCTGGAAGGGATGGACAGCACGTTTGCCGCGCTCGTGTTGATCGGCTTCCACACGCGCCACGGGCTGTCGGGCGTGCTCGATCACACGATCACCTCGCGCGACGTCTACGAGATCCGCGTGCACGGCCGGCCAATCGGTGAGATCGGGCTCTACGGGCTGGCGGCCGGACACCGCGGCGTGCCGGTCGTGCTCGTCAGCGGCGACGACCGGCTGGTGGCCGAGACGAACGAGTGGTTCCCGTGGGCCACCCCCGTGGTCGTCAAACACGCCATCGGCCGCCACGCGGCGCGGTTGATGCATCCTGCGCGGGCGCAGGCTT
>JBGPNN010000280.1:0-4163 GCA_041487495.1 bacterium | reverse complement strand
GCTTCGGCGAGCGCCGCGCTGATGCGCTGGCTCTGCCCCTCTACCCGGATGTTGACCCCCCGCGGGCCTGTGGACACGACCTCCACTTCCGCGCCGGGCAGCAGCCCCGCGGCCGCCAGTTCACGAACCTGCCGGGCGTCGCGGTCGCTGACGCGCGTGATGACCCCGCGCTCGCCGGGCGCGGCCGTGGTGAGCAGGCGCCCGCCGGCCTCGATCAGCTGTCCGGCTTTGGAGGGTATCGGGTCGCCGTGTGGATCGAGGGCCGGTTCGCCAAGCGCGAGTGCGATGCGCTCTTCCAGGTCCTCGGAGATCACATGCTCCAGGCGGTCGGCCTCCCCGTGCACGCGGTCGAGGCTCACACCCAGATGCCGGCTCAGATAGAGTTCCAGCAGCCGGTGATGGCGAATGATTTCGAGGGCCACCTTCCCTCCGGTCTCCGTGAGTGCGACACCGTGGTAGGGCGTGTGCCGCACCAGCCGCATCCGCGCCAGCCGCTTCATCATGTTGGTCACGGAGGCCGGCGAGATGTCGAGCCGCTCGGCCAGTTCGGTGGTCGTGACGGGGCGCTTGTCCTGGGCGATCAAGTAGATCGCCTTGAGATAGTCCTGGATGGCCTGACTCAACGGTGCCGGCATCGCATGCTCCTTAACCCGCGACAAACAGACCGGTAATGTACATGATCAGCAATCCGGTGACGAATCCCGCAAAGTTCAACGCGGTCATCAACTCATCGCCGGCCGCTCGGACCTGCAGCCGCGCCAGCTCGTAGACGACCTGGAAGATCGCGCCGGCCCCGATCGCCAGGAACAGCGTAGCGAAGATCGGCGAGTACACGAATCCGCCCAGCCAGGCCCCCACGATCGTCGGCGCCCCTGCAAGCGCGCCCAGCAGTGCGAAGGTGCCTAGGCTGGGACGCTCGCGCGCGATCGGGGCGATGATGCCCAGTCCTTCGGTCGTGTTGTGGATCATGAATCCCAACACCAGGAACGTCCCCAGGGCCACTTTCCCCGCGGCGTATGACGCGCCGATCGCGAGGCCCTCACCCAAATTGTGCAGACCGATGCCCAGCGCGATCAGAAACGCCAGTACCATCCTCGTCCTCGTCTCGTCACCCGCGCCGCGCGTCGTCCGGCGGGTGAGCACGGTCAGGGCCAGGATCGTCCCGATGACCCCGATTGTCACCAGCCCTGTCCCCTGAAAAGCACCCGGCACCCGCCCGCGAAGGTTGAGCGCCTCTTCCAACGCGTCGACGCCCAGAAACACCAGCAGCCCACCCGTCAGGCTCAGGAAGAAGTTCATCCACTGGCGGCCGATGCGCCGCAAGAACGGGAACCACAGCAGGCCCACCGCGATGGGCACCACGCCGACATAGAGGCCCAGCATCGTGAATGTCATCAGGTAGCGGGCGTCGGGATGGGGCGTTTCGACGGGCACGGCAATCTCATGCTTGATCGTCACGCCCGTGCTCGTCATCAACTTGATCTCGATCGGTTCGGCTTCCACCCATGGGTAGGGGATCGCGATCCGGGCTTTGCCCAGCCGGGGGATCGTCCGCTCGGGCGTGATCGTGTGCTGCCAGTACGCGTCGTTCACCAGCACCTGCGCAACCGTCACCGGCTGCGGGCCGCCGTTGGTGATCGCCAGGACGACCTCGCCCTCGCTCAGCGTCGCCCGGTCGATCGTCAATTCCTCGACCGGCGGGAACGCCGTCTGGAACACCCCGAGCGGCCCGTATGCCAGGAAGAGCACCACGAAGATCGCCAGGAGCGCGACCGGGCCGAGGCCGAACAGGAGCATCCGCCCGATGCCCGGGCGGGCGCTCTGCTGCGCCTCGCGTCGCGTGACCGGCTGTGCGCCGGCTTTCGCCTCACGCTGCGCCATTGGCCGTCACCTCGAAAAAGCTCATCCACCCCAGTTCGACGAATTCGCTCTGGTGCGCGTGGAACATGAAGCGCCCAGGCCGCTTGTATGTGAACTCGAGGATCGCGCGCTCGCCCTGACACAGCATGACCGTGTCGGCGAAGTCCGACGGGGTCAGCCGCGTGCCTGTCCGGTACACGTTGAAGAAGTTCGCGTGGAGATGGAATGAGTTGATGGGATCGAACTCCGTGATATTGACCAGATAGACGCGCACCAGCTCGTCTTGCTTGATCGGGATCGGATGCTTGGCGTAGTAGAATGGGACGGTGTTGACCGCGTACGCTTCGTTTTCGTTGTCAAAATTCGTGTCGAAACCATTCATCATCATGACGAGTTCCCTGGCCGGCGGCCGCCCCTGCGGCGGATCGACGATGAAGGTCCCGTAGAGCCCTTTGTGGATGTGGCGCTTGAGCGGCTGCGTGTGACAGTGGTACAGGTGCAGCCCGAACGGCTCGGCGTCGAACTCGTAAACGAACGACTTCCCGCGCGCGACCGGCTCGACGCCGTCCATGCCCGCGGCGTGGAACCCGTGGAAGTGCATGTTGTGCTCGTGCGACCCCGCGTTGATGAAGTGCACGCGGATGTGGTCGCCCTCGCGGGCCCGCAGTGTCGGCCCGGGCACCTGCGCGTTGTAGGTCCAGGCCGCGAACGTCACGCCCGGCGCGATCTCGATATCGCGGTTGGTGGCAACCACCTTGAACTCGCGCAGTGTTCGCCCGTTTGGCTGCTTGGTTTCCTTCCCCCAATCGAAGTGCGTGAGGTAGTGCATGGGATCGATGCCCGCTCGCTTGAGGTCGACATCTCCGATCGCGCCGACGCCGTGACCGTGACCCAACATCGGCGGCGCGGGTGCCGTCCCCTGGGCGGGGCCCGCCAGCGCCAGGGCCGGCGGGAGTGCCACCCCCGCGGCGCTCAATGCGGCGAGACGGAAAAAGCCACGGCGCGAGACCTGACCACTCATTGGTGTCCCCCAGTAAGGAGCCGTGGATTAGTCACGGCTAAATTAGTCTCAGTTAAATTATGCCGATCGAGCCAGGAGGTGTCAAGCCGGTCGGGGGAGTTGAGACCTTACTCGGTGCCGCCGCGTTGCCGCAGCAATTCTGCGACGGCGCCGTGGCCGGCGTCAGCGGCCACGCGGAGCGGTGTCTTGCCCTTGAAATCTCGAGCGGTGGGGTCGGCCCCGTGCTCGAGCAGCCAGGCAGCCATGTCGGTCAGGCCAGCCCTCGCCGCGCCGTGCAGTGCGGTGGTGCCACCCGCGCCGGCATTGACGTCGGCGCCGGCCCGCAGCAGCAGTTCGGCCACCTCCGCCTGGCCGGCGATGGCCGGAAAGAACAGCGCGGGGATCCCGTGGACGCCGGCGACACGCGCCAGCGTGGGATCGTCCTGCAAGAACGCGGCCACGCGATCCTTTTTCCCCAGCACGGCGGCAGCGTACACGTCCATCGAGGCACCCTGCGCGAGCAGGAATTCGACGATCGCTTTCTGACCGACATGCGAGGCCGCCTCGAGGGGGGTCTCGTCCCATCGAGCCCGGGCATGCACCAGCATGGGATGGCGCTCGGCCAACGTTGTGACTTTGTTGAGATCGGCGTGCGAGGCGACGACGAACTCGTCGATCAGCGCCTGGGGGAGACGCACCTTCCGGTGGATCTCCAACAGCCGCCGCAGGTCGACGGTCGGCCTCTCGCTGTCATCCACCCGCAGGTCCACATAGCGATCGTTGAGTCCCAGCGGCCCGCCCTTGTCCTTCACCACGAGAAGCGCGGCCGACTGCTGCCCGCGCCGGTCACCGCCCTGCGACTGACCGGCCTCCAGTGCCGCCATCAGCCGCTCGGGCAGCGGTCCAGACGATGTCTCGAAGGCGCGCGCCATGGCCTCGATCACAGCGGGCCCGGCAAGCAGGTTGCCCTGAGCGGTGAACCCCTCGCCGGCGCGCTGCCCGGCCCAGGTGGTGCATCGCTTCCCTGTCCAGGTCGCCGTGCGGCCCTGCGCGTCGACGATCCCTACCTGGCGGCGTTCGCGTTGTTCGTCGGCCTCGACCATGCCTGCCAGCGCCTGCTCCGCGCTGAGTCCGTCGGCGAGCAGCCGCAGCCCTTCCGGACCAAACGTCGCGTTCGTCCACGATTGGGTGGCCACGCCACCGACGGCGCTGCGAGCCCAGGGTACCACGGCGCCCACCGCCAGGACTTTGCTCGCGACAGCGACACCGATCTCCCCGGTTTCCTGGTCCATCGCCACGATGG
>JBGPNN010000279.1:0-4227 GCA_041487495.1 bacterium | reverse complement strand
GTCGGATCACCCTTGGAAATGGCGTCGAGGACCTCGTGGGCTTCCTCGAGCAGATACGGCGCGAGCGAGGCGTGTGTCTGCTCGCGGTCCCAGGGACAGCCCTCGGCACCGCGCAGCAGTGTCATGATCGCTACGAGATCCTCGAATCCGAACCGCACGCTACGTGCGCTCGAACCGCTCGATCTTGGCAGTCTTCCGCTGCTCTTCCAGCCAGGCTTCAAAGGCCTTCTCGCGCTTGCCGGCGAGCAGCTTATCGCGTACTTCGTCCTTCGCCTTATCGAACTCCGCTTTCTCAGCCTGCTTGATGTCGTAGAGCTTGATGATGTGCAACCCGTACTGCGTGCGGATTAGACTGCTCACCTGCCCGGGCTTCAGGCCCCACGCGACTTCCTCGAACTCCTTGACCAGCGTGCCCCTGGTGACGAACCCGAGGTCGCCGCCGCGTTCGGCGCTGCCCGGATCCTCGGAGTATTTCTTGGCGACGTCTTCGAACTTTTCACCGTCGCCCAGCTTCGCCTGCGCGATCTTGGCCTTGGCCTGCGCCACCGGCTCCTGGTTCTTGTCGGTCACCCGGAAGAGGATATGGCTTACCTTGATCTGCGCCGGCTTGTCGTAACTGGTCCGATCTTTGTCGAACGCCGCGCGCACGTCGTCGTCGGGGACCTTGACATCCTTAGTGACCGCGTCGACCACCCGCTTCTGCGTGAGCCGGAACCGGATGAGCTCGCGCAGCGAGGTGAGGGTCAAGTTCTCCTTGGCCAGGGTGTCGGCGAAGGCCTTGTCGTTGGGGAACTGCGTTTTGATCCGTGCCAACTGCTCGCCGATCTCCTTGTCGGAGGCCATCAAGTTCCGCTTCCGCGCCTCCTGCAGGATGATTTTCTGGAGAATCAACTGATCGACGATGCCCTTGGTCAGTTCGGACTTCTGTTTCTCGAACTCTTTGCTCTTGGGATCGGCGCCGGCCTGGACGGCGAACCGATTGACCTCGTGGTCGACCTCCGCCCAAAGGATGGCCTCGCCGTTGACCTTCGCGGCAACGGCGTTGGCGCGCCGGGAATTGCTTGTGAGCGCCCAGCCCCCCGCGGCCACAGCCGCCAGGGCGAGCACGGCCACCACGAGCAGAATGATCGACCGAATCTTTTTCACACGACGCCCTCCTCAAATGGGACGCGTATAAGCATACTGCAGAGGCGGCGAGTCGGCTAGGTGGAACCAGCGGGCACAGCGCCGGCGCGCGCCGACAGCCGGCCCACGACGGCCAGCACTTCGATCAGCGCCCTGGCCTCCGCCGAGAACCCTTTACCGGACGCGCGCACGCTGATGCCCACGGCCGTGATCTGCGCGCGCCCGCCGAAGGCGGACCGGAGCCGGCGCTGCATGGCATCATCCAGGCTGCTGCCCACCGCGAGACGGATCACGAATCGGGTGCCTTCGCGCGCGATCGAGATGACGTCGGCGTCCCGCGCGGCGACCCGTACGCGCACCGCGTCCACCAGCGCCTGCGCGGGCGCCGGCAGCGTGGCGGCGCGCTCAGCGAGGTCGGCCTCGATCGCGTCGACGTCGTCCGCGGAGCGGGCCACGGCCAGGCGGCGGTAGAAGGTCATGCGCTCCAGTTCGTCTGGCACGAACGACGGCGGCAGGAAGGCGTCGACGCCAAGTTCTAGCGTGGGATCGCGTGCTTCCTCGACGACCTCACCACGCGCTTCACGAATGGCCTCGTCCAGGAGCCGGCAGTAGAGGTCGAACCCCACGGCGGCCACCTGCCCGTGCTGCTCCGGCCCCAGGATGTTCCCGGCGCCGCGGATCTCCAGGTCGCGCATGGCCAGTCCCAGACCCGATCCTAACTCGACGAACTCGGCCATCGCGCGCAGGCGCTGTTCCGCTTCGGGCGTCATCGGCGCCGTGCGCGGATACAGCAGGTAGCAGTAGGCCTGCCGGTCGGCGCGGCCGACGCGGCCGCGCAGTTGGTACATCTGCGCCAGACCCATCAGGTGCGCGTCCTGGATGATGATGGTATTCACCTGGGGGATGTCCAGGCCGATTTCGACAATCGTCGTGCACACGAGCACGTCGAACCGGCCGCCCAAGAAATCCAGCATCACCTTCTCCAGACGCTCTTCGGGCATCTGGCCGTGCGCGATACCCACGCGCACCTCTGGGGTCACGCGACGGATGCGCCGCGCGGCGCGCTCGATCGTCTCGACGCGGTTGTGAACCACGTAGACCTGCCCGCCGCGGGCGTGCTCGCGCAGGATGGCCTCGCGGATCAGGGCGTCGTCTTCTTGCCGGATCTCGGTGTCGATCGGCAGGCGGGCCTCGGGCGGCGTCTCCATGACGGTCATGTCCCGCAGACCCGCCAGCGACATGTGCAATGTGCGCGGGATCGGCGTCGCGGTCAGCGTCAGCACGTCGACGCTCTTGCGGAGGCTTTTCAGGTGCTCCTTGTGCCCCACGCCAAAACGCTGCTCCTCATCGATGACGACCAGACCCAGGTTGCGGAACCGCACGTCCTTGCCGAGGATCCGATGTGTCCCGATCAGCACATCGACCTGCCCGGCCGCCGCCTTTTCGATCGTCTCCTTCTGCTCGGCGCGCGATCGGAAGCGACTCAGGAGCTCGACGGTGACCGGGAAAGCGGTGAAGCGCTCGCTGAAGACGTTGTAGTGCTGCTGTGCGAGAATCGTCGTCGGCACGACGACCGCCACCTGCCTGCCATCCATCACCGCCTTGAACGCCGCGCGGAGCGCGACCTCCGTCTTGCCGTACCCGACGTCGCCGGCGACCAGCCGGTCCATCGGCCGCGGCGCTTCCATGTCACGCTTGACCTCTTCGATGGCCCGTAGCTGGTGCGGCGTCTCCTGATAGGGGAAGGCCGACTCCATCTCGCGCTGCCACGGCGTGTCCGGCGAGAACGCGTGGCCGGGAGTCGTGGCACGCGCCGCATACAGCGTCAGCAGCGAGGCCGCCATCTCCCGCGTGGCATCCTTGACCCGGCGCTTCTCGCGCTCCCACTCGGCGCCGCCCAGGCGGTGGACCTTCGGCTGATCACCCTCGACGCCGATGTAGCGCTGCACCAGGTGGATCTGGTCCGCCGGGACGAAGAGCCGATCGGCCTGCGCGTACTCCAGCAACAGATATTCGCGCTCCGAGCCGTCCATCGGCAGGCGTACAAGGCCCTGGTACCGGCCGATCCCGTGATGGACGTGCACCACGAAATCACCGGGCGTCAGGTCGGTCCACGAGGCCAGGCGCTCACCGTCGCGCAGGAAGCGCATCCGCGGCCGGCGCCGGCGCCAGCCGACAATCTCGCCATCGGTGACGACCGCAAGCGCGGCGGCGTCGATCCGGAATCCTCGTCCCAGCCCGACGGGGACCGCCACCAGGCGGCCGGGTGGGGGCGGTGCGTCCAACCGCTCTACGAGGGTCACGTCGAGCCCGGCGTCGGTCAGGATGCGCACGACACGCCCGGCCTGGGCCGAGGCGATCACGACGTGGAGGCCTTCCGACGCCAGCCCAGAGAGCATCTGCGCCAGCAGGTGGGTCTGCCCGCCGAAGGCTTCGAGCCCCGCCGCCGGGAGCCTGATCTCGTGCCAGTGCCCCTCGGGAGGCCGGGCGGCCGAGATCGCCATTCTCTTCAAGCCGGGCCGCGCCTCAACCACCGTAGCCCACGACAGCACCGGTGATGCCCCCGCGCGTCCGGCGCGCTCGAGCAGGCCGCGCGTGGCACCCTCGGCCTCGGCGGGTTCGCAGAGGATCAGCAGCCCGCCGTCGGGGAGATGCGCCGGCAGCGCGACGGCTTCGCCGTTCGCGGGTTCCAGTCGCGCCGGGCGGACGGTCACAGCATCGATACGGTCGAGGCTGCGCTGCGAGAGCGGATCGATCGCGCGGATCGAGTCCAGTTCATCGCCCCACAATTCGAAACGGACGGGCCGCGTAGTATCAGCCGGCCCGATGGGGAAGACGTCGACGATGCCGCCGCGCACCGCGAACTCGCCACCGCGCGTGACAATCGCCGCGCGTTCGTATCCGCCCGCCTGCAGATCCGCGACGAAACGGTCGCGGGGTAGCAGATCACCTGGGCGGATCACACGCGTGGCGGCCGCCATCGTGCCGGGCGGGGGAAGCGGTTCGACGGCGGACGCGGCTGAGGCCACCGCAATCACGGGCTGACCCGCGTGCAGGGCGTCCAGGACGGCCAGCCGCTCGCTGGTGATCGCCGCGTCGGCT
>JBGPNN010000278.1:0-4230 GCA_041487495.1 bacterium | reverse complement strand
TGCTGTCGTGGCCAATGATTGCGCTGGGCTGGACGACGAACCTGATCCAGCAGGGGCTGGCGTCTATGCGCCGGCTCGACGACATTTTCGAGGTCAGGCCGGCCGTCGGCGAGCCGCAGCCGGCAGCGGCGCTCGACCGGGTGCGCGGCGAGATCGAGTTCCGCCACGTGTCGTTCGCGTACGACCGACAGCCGGTGCTGGAGGATATCGATCTGAAAATTCCCGCCGGCGCCACCGTGGCAATCGTTGGCCCGACCGGGTCCGGGAAGACGACACTCGTCTCCCTGATCCCTCGGCTGATGGATCCTACCAAGGGCACCGTGCTGATCGATGGGGTCGACGCCCGGCAGGTGAGCCTCGCGACACTGCGCCGGAGCATTGGATTCGTCCCTCAAGAGTCGTTTCTGTTCTCCGACACGCTGGAGGAGAACCTCGCATTTGGGATCGACGATGGCCACAACGGCAATGGCCAGCGCGTGCGCGACGCCGCGCAGACTGCTCGGATCGCCCGAGACCTCGAAGACTTCCCGATGGGGTATCAAACCGTCGTCGGTGAGCGCGGCGTCACCCTGTCGGGCGGCCAGAAGCAGCGGGCCACGATCGCGCGGGCGCTGGCGCGCGACCCGTCGATCCTGATCCTGGATGACGCGTTGAGCAGCGTCGACACGAACACCGAAGAAGAGATCCTTCACGGCTTGCGGCAGTTCATGGCCACGCGCACGAGCCTCATCATCTCGCACCGGATCTCGACCGTCCGTGACGCCGACCTGATCGTGGTGCTGGACGACAGCCGGATCGTCGAACAGGGGACGCACGACGCGCTGCTGGCGCGGGGCGGTCTGTACGCCGATCTCTACCAAAAGCAGTTGTTGCGTGAAGCGCTGGAAGCCGATGAGTTGACGCCGTCATGAGCATGACCTTGCACGAGGATGAGATCCACGGTGCCGCCTACGACTCGCGGCTGATGCGGCGGCTACTGCGTTACGTGCGGCCGTATCGGGGCCAGGTCACCGTGGCGGTCGTGCTGCTCTTGTTGACCTCGCTGGCCAGCCTGGTTGGGCCGTACCTCGTCCGCGTCGTCATCGACGACCACATCGCGCCCAAGCGGCTGGAGGGCATGGGGCTCGTGATCCTGGCCTACCTGGCCGCGCTGGTGGCGCAGTTCGGGCTGCGCTATGCGCAGTCGTATGTGATGCAAAAGGTGGGCCAGCAGGCGATGTACGACCTGCGCATCGAGCTATTCACGCACTTTCAGCGGTTGTCGATCGGGTTCTTCACACGCCAGCCGGTGGGGCGGCTGGTCACGCGCATCACCAACGACATCGACGCGCTCAACGAGGTGATCACCCAGGGTGTCGTGGCGGTGTTCGGCGACCTGGTGACGCTGATCGGCATCATCGCCATCCTCCTGTACCTGGACTGGCGGCTGGCGCTGGCCACGCTGGTCGTCCTGCCCGCGATCGCATACTTCACAGCCCGCTTTCGGGTGCAGGCGCGCGACTCGTACCGGGCGGTGCGCGTGCGGTTGGCGCGTATCAACGCCTTTCTCAACGAGCACATCATGGGGATGGGGATCGTGCAGTTGTTTGGCCGCGAGGCGCGGGAGCAGGGGCGGTTCGATGGACTCAACCGCGATCATCTGACGGCCAACATGGCCGCGCTCCGGTCGTTTGCCATGTTCCATCCAACTGTCGGCGCGATGAGCGCTGTGGCGGTGGCCATCATCATCGCCTACGGCGGACGGGAGGCGCTAGGGGGCGCCGTGACCGTCGGCCTGGTGGTGGCCTTCATCCAGTACGCGCAGCGCTTTTTTGACCCTATCGAGGACCTGGCCGAGAAATACAATATCCTGCAGGCGGCGATGGCCTCGTCCGAGCGGATCTTTCGCCTGATGGACGAACCCATCGAGGTGCAGGACCCTCCGCAACCATTCCGCGCCGAGCACGTGCGCGGCCAGATCGAGTTCCGCGACGTCTGGTTCGCCTACGAACCGACCTCACCCCTGGAGGACGGGCGCGGGCTTCGCGACAACGGGCCCGCTGCCTCCGGCACGCGCGCGGCGTCCACGGCACCTTCCGAAGACTGGGTGCTCAAGGGCGTATCGTTTACGATCCACCCGGGTGAGAGCGTGGCGCTCGTCGGGCACACGGGCGCCGGCAAGTCCTCGATCATCAACCTGATCATGAGATTCTACGATGTGCAGCGCGGTCAGGTCCTCGTCGATGGCATCGACGTGCGCCAGTGGGACCAGCGCGAGCTGCGCCGCCACATCGGTCTGGTCCTGCAGGACGTGTTCCTGTTCTCCGGCACGGTCGAGGATAACATCCGGCTGGGGACGAAGACCATTACCTCGGAGCAGGTCCGGCAGGCGGCGGAGTTTGTCAACGCCTCGGCCTTTATCAACCGCCTGTCGGGCGGCTACCGGGCCGAGGTCCAGGAGCGCGGCGCCACGCTGTCGGTCGGTCAGAAGCAGTTGATCGCGTTCGCGCGAGCCATTGCGCACAATCCCGAGGTGCTGCTGGTGCTGGACGAGGCGACCAGCAGCGTTGACACCGAGACCGAGATCCTGATCCAGGAGGCCTTGCGCCGGGTGATGCACAATCGCACGTCGATCATCATCGCGCATCGCCTCTCGACGATTCAGCACGTTGATCGGATTCTCGTGATCCACCGGGGTCGTCTCGTCGAGGAAGGCTCGCACCGCGAGCTGCTGGGTCGCGGCGGCATCTATACCAAGCTGTATCATCTGCAGTATCGCGATCAGGAACTGCGTCCGGCGGGGCGGTCGGCCGTCCCGTCAGGTGAAGGAGGAGGCCGTGATGGCGCGGCGTGAGACCGGTGATCCGTTACTCAAGCAGCTGCGGGAGACGGCCGTCGCGGCATTGGAAGACCGCCGTGGCCTGGTGGTCTACTCAAAGATGGAAGCCCAGGAAATGGACCGCCTCGCCCGGAAGGTCGAGCGGGATGCGCTCGACAAAATCCGGGCCGGTCTGCCAGCGGCGTCCGCGCTGCCCGAGATCATCGGGGCGCGCACGCGGCTCGAGCGGATGGACGAGCAGATCGCCGAGCTCGACGCGAAAGAAGACATTCCAGAGGTGTCTCGACAGCTAGAGAAGGACGACATTACGTGGCGGACGTTTGAAGAAGTGGTCTACGTGCTGGGGATCGAATAGCGACGCCGCTACCCTCCTCCGAGATTCTTGCTCATGAAGTCCTTCTCATCGACGAATTGCTGCTTCTGCGTGTCATACACGCGGAACATCACGCCGTTCAAGAAGCGCTCGAGGAGTTTTCGTTTATAATTCCGCGGCGGTGATGGCCCCCCACGTTGCCGGTGTCTGCCCCTGGGCCGCCTGGAACTGCACCTCGAGCACGTTCAGCCCCGCCTGTTGCAGTCGCGTCTTGATCTGCGCTCGGGCGTCGGGCGGACTTCCAGCGGGCGGCGGCCCGACGGGCGGCGCGACCTCGCCGGATCTTCCCGGCGTGTACCGGCCCCATTCGGGGTCGCGGCCCATCGGGTCAATCTGGAGGATTTGGGCGCCCTTCACCCCTGCCGCGGTCATGAGCAGACCATTGTCATCTGCAAAAACGTACGCGCGCCCATCCGGAGAAATGGCCGTGCCCTTGGGATCGCCCTTCAGCCGGGTCATATCGGTCCTGTTGAACTCAAAGGCAAAGTCGGGGTCGTGGTACAGATAGTCGGTCTGGTCCCACCCCTTGCCCCGGACGAAACCCACGAACCACTTGGGCGATGTGACGATCACGCGCTGATTGGACATCCAGGACACATAGTTATTATTGCTGCCCGTCACCTGCTCCGAGCCGAATTCGGCCTTTGGCGCCCAGTGGTCTGAGGGCGTAAACGCCATCCGGAAGCAGATGCGTGTCGCCGTCGCCGAACTCATGCACCGGAATTCCACGAGCTCAGCGCGATAGGTGAACGCGAAGGTCCGACCGTCGGGCGAGAGCTGCGCCTGGAGGGGAGGCTGGACTTCATCGTGGTCGGGGCGAAACGAGCGGATCTCGCCGCCGGTTGGCCTGAGCAGCACGAAGCGCGTGCGCCCGTCCTTCGTGTGGATGGCGCCGATCGTCCCATCGTCGGCGATCGAAGGGCTGCGGTACCCGCCGTCGTTGGTGATCTGTCGACTGACCGAACCCGTCGGCGTGACGAGAAACACATTGCCGTCGCGGATATAGACGATGGTGCCCGGGAGCCCCTGGAGGTTCGGG
>JBGPNN010000277.1:0-4234 GCA_041487495.1 bacterium | reverse complement strand
TCGTGGTCAAGTCGAATCAGGCCCACCGCGCCTCTTTCGATCCGATCGTGGTCAAGACGCACAATCTGGATACGCCCGGGACGTCCACGGTCAACTACCTGAGCCTGCCGTATGAGCATCTGCCGCGACCGATCTACCCGATTGACAGAAACATGGAATGGCAGGCGTAGATGATGCGTCTGGCCGCGCTGGGGATGTCGCACGAGACGAACACGTTTGCGCGCGGAGCCACGGGCTACGCGGCGTTCGAGCGGTCCGGCATTCTTCGAGGAGAAGAGATCGTCCGCGCGTACCGAGACTCCCACGCGACGATGGCCGGGTACCTCGAAGCCGGCGAGCGGCACGGTGTCGAGATCGTCCCGCTGGTCTTCTTCCGGACGGACCCGTCCGGGTTGATCGCGCGCGACGCCTTCGAGCGTATCGTCGAGGAGCTGCTGCATCTCCTGCGCGAGCGCGGCCCCTGGGATGCCATCCTGCTCGCCCAACACGGCGCGGCCGTCGCCGACGGTTATCCCGACGCCGACGGGGAGATCGTCTCGCGCGTGCGCGCGCTGGTCGGGCCGAAGATCCCGATCGGTCTGTCCCTCGACCTGCACACCAACCTATCTCAGCGCATGGTCGACGGCGCCACGGTCACGGTGCTCTATCGCACCAACCCGCACGTCGATCCGCGCCCCCGCGCGGCGGAGTGCGCCGAGCTCATCGTGCGCACCGTGCGCGGCGAGATCCGGCCGGTGCAGGCGCTCGAGACGCCGCCGGTGGTGATCAACATCCTGCAGCAATACACCGGAGCCGAACCGATGCGCGGTATCATGGCCGACGCCGACGCGGTGATCCGCCGCCCGGGGATGTTGTCGGCCGGCGTCGCGGAGGGGTATCCGTACGCCGACGTGCCAGAGATGGGGATGGCGTTCCTGGCGGTGCACGACGGTGATCCGTCTGCGGCGCGTGACGCCGCCAGATGGATGGCGCGCCGGGCCTGGGATCGCCGCGGCGAGTTTCAAGGGCACTCGGTGCCGCCCGAGCAGGCGATCACCACGGCCATGGCGGCGCCGAAAGGGCCCGTCGTCCTGATGGACGTGGGGGACAATATCGGTGGGGGGTCGCCGGGTGACTCGACCATCTTGCTCGCGACCGCCCAAAAACTGCGCGCGCGCGGGCTGCTGGTGTCCGTCTACGATGCGCAGGCCGTGGCGGCCTGCATCGCGGCCGGTGTGCGATCACTGGTGACGCTGGCGGTGGGCGGCAAGACCGACGACCGGCACGGGGCGCCGGTCGAGGTCACGGGGATCGTGCGCACGATCTCCGACGGCCGGTTTGAAGAGCCGACGCCGCGGCACGGGGGTCAGCGCTTCTTTGATGCCGGGCCCACGGTTGTCCTCGACACGACCGACAGCCACACGCTGGTGCTCACGACCGAGCGGATCGCTTCGATCAGCCTTGAACAGATGTACTCCATCGGAATCAGACCCGAAGACCGGCGCATCGTCGTCGCAAAGGGGGTCGTGGCGCCGCGCGCGGCCTACGAACCGATCGCCACGCAGATCCTGTTGGTGAACACGCCGGGCGTGACGACCGCCGACCTCTCGCGCTTCACGTACCACCGGCGGCGCCGGCCACTCTACCCATTTGAGCCTGATGCGGCTTATTGACTTCTTTCCGGAGCCGTGCGTACGGCAGGACGCTCCGGAGACTGTGCAGAAAGGCCACCTATCTTGTGATTTCTCAAAGAGGAGAGGGTGAGCGGTGAACAAGCCATTGGCCGTCTGTCTCTTCGCGCTGGCAATCGCCACCGCCGTCCATACGACCTCAACAGCAAGGGTTGCGGCCCAACAACCCAACTTGTATTGGACCGTTATTATCATGAAATTCGAATCTGCCCCGGGCAGACCACTGACGCAGCTTTCGGGGCCTTTCCCCAGCGCAATCACGTGCCAGGCGACGCTCACGCTCGTCATCGAGGAACTGAAGGCCGGAGGGCTCGAGCCTGCCTCTCAGACCTGCCGGAACGATGTGACAATTACCCTCCCGTAACGAGACCTATCCCGCGAACCGCTCCAGGATCAGCGCGATGTGCTTGATCCCCTGGAAGTAATCTTCCAGCCGGATGTTTTCGTTTGGCCCGTGGGAGTTGCCCTTCGCATAACCGATGCCGGTCCCGACGGCCGGCATGTTGAACGGTCCGCAGACGGCGTGCATTGGTCCGGTGCCGGCCATGGTCGGCAGGACCACGGGCGGCGTGCCGTAGATCTCTTCGGCGGTCTCGGCGACCACGTCGACGATCGGCGCGTCGAACGGCGTCTTGTACGGGTCCTCCAGGCCGAGGGGTTTGATGGTGAAGTCCCCGAAGGCCTCGCGGCGCAAGTGCTCGCGCAGCTTTTCCAAAATGTCGTGGGGCCGCTGGTTGGGCACCAGGCGGAAGTCGATCTTGGCGCTCGCCCGGCGCGGTAGCACCGTCTTCGAGCCCGGGCCCTGGTAGCCGGCGGTGAGGCCGCAGATGGTGCACGTGGGATCGAACAGGTTACGCGTGAGCAGTTCGACGCCGGTCAGACCCTTGACGTACGCGGAGATCCCCAGATCGCGGCGGACCGCCTCGGGATCGCGCTGCGCCGCGATACGTTCGAGTTGCGCCATCTCCGCGGCGCTGGGCGGCAGCACATCATCGTAGAACCCCGCGATGCGGACGTGCTCGTCCTCGTGCTTGAGCGTGCCCAGTGCCCACACCAGGCGCCAGGCGGGATTTGGGACGATCGCCGCCTGCGAGGAGTGCAGGTCGCGCCGTGCGCCGTGAGCTTCCAACTCTACGTAGCAGATACCCTTCGCGCCGAGATAGATGCCGGGGACATCGCGGTGGTCCTTGTGGCCCGACTCCCAGATGCACGCATCGGCGCGTGCCAGGTCGGGCCGCGCCGCGAGCGTATCGCCCAGGTGGCGGCTGCCGATCTCCTCCTCGCCTTCGATGAGGAACTTGACGGTGACCGGGAGTCGCCCGCGCACCCGCAGCCAGGCTTCGATGGCGGCCACGCGGGCCATGATGTTCCCCTTCGTGTCCTGCGCGCCGCGCGCATAGAGTTTGCCGCCGTGGATCGCCGCGCCGAACGGCTCGAACTCCCACTCGTCGAGCGGCTCGGGTGGCTGGACGTCGTAGTGGTCGTAGATCAGCAGCGTCTTGGGACTATCGCCCGGGATCTCCGCGCACACCAGACACGGGCCATCCATCACCGGCTCCCGTCGCGCGGGAATGCCCCTGGCCTGCATCTGCGCGACGAGCAGTTCCGCGCAGGCGTCCAGCCCGACACCCTGGGCCGAGATCGACGGCTGCCGGCACAGCCGCTGCAGGTCGTGGACGAAGGTGTCAGTGTGCGAGTCGACGTAGCGGAAGATATCGTCAATCATGCGGTATCCTCGGGATTTCACCGGGCGCCAGCACGCCGCTGATCTGTCCCGCCTCAATGCGCTCCCGCCACGGTTCGAGCGCCTTCAGCCACCGATCGAGCCGTACCCCCTGGTAGAGGGGCGGGTATGGTCTGAGGTACTTCATTCCTTGCACCAACTTGATACGCGTACCGTGGAGGTTGCCCTTCTCGTGGTGATAGAAGGCGGCGGCGATCAATATGACGCCGTGATAGAATCCGCGCTCCGCCTCCGGGGCGGTGCGCCAGATGGTCTCAAGGAATTCGTGGCACTCGAAGAAGAGACCGGTGTTGAAGAGGGCAACCGCTTTCCGCATGATCGCCGCCCGGCCACGCGGCACCAGGCCGCGTGGCGCCCGGCCGCGTGGCGCCCCGCGCCTTCGCGCCAGCGCCCGCAGCGCCGCCTGGAGCCGATGGGTCTGCCGGTCCATGTAGGCGAAATGCGGCCGGAATCCCTCGGGCACGCTCAGCGCGCCGTCGATCGTTTCCAGCAGGCCGTCGTCTTCGAACCACGCCGGCGGACTGATCACACGGGGTCCCGCTCGCGCCCGGGCGGCCACGGCCGCCAGCGGTTGCCTGAAGCGGGCGCCATCGGGCGCGCTATCGACCAGATCGCAATAGGCCACCAGCCACCTGACCACGTCACCCTGCGCCGGCCGTTCCAACGCGTCGAGCGCGAGCGCGCTGAGCGTGTGCTTGAGCCGGACGTACATCGACTAGGTCGCCTTGCTCTTCTGCTCCACGAAGTTGATCCGAAGATTGGCGAACAGGGTCTCAACGTCGCGGCGCTCGCCGTCTGTGAGCCGCGGCCGGAGCAGGTC
>JBGPNN010000276.1:0-4246 GCA_041487495.1 bacterium | reverse complement strand
GACCGGTCTGCGGTTGGGGATGCAGCGCACCGAAGCGACACGGCTGTCGTTCCTGATCGCGATCCCGGCGATTGTGGGAGCGAGTCTGCTCACGTTGAAGGACGCGGGGCAGGCCGCCGCGATGGGGTACACGGTGCCGCAGTTCGCCGTGGGGTTTGCGGTGGCGGCGGTCGTCGGCGCGGCGTCGATCAGGTGGCTGATGGACATGGTCCGGCGCGGGCGCCTGATGTACTTCGCCGTGTACTGCTGGATCGTTGGCGCGTTGGTGCTCGCGGTGGTGCGCTAAATATGGCCAAGCGCGTGAAACCATCCGGCACCCGTCCGGCGGCCGTGGGTCTCGGGCTGTTGTTCGTTGCGCTGCTGCTGGCCCTCTCGTTCCTTCCTCGCGCGACTGGTGTCCCGCTGCTGTTGGCCGCCTGGCAGCGGCGGGTGCTCGGGCTGGCGGCACCGATTTTGCCCGCGTACATGGCAGTCGGTGGATTGGTCTTGATCGCCGTGGGAAGCCGCGCGCGGCTGACACGGCGGGTCGCCGGGCTCGTGCTGGCCACGCTGGCCAGTCTGCTGATGCTTCATCTCCGGACGACAAACGGCGATCCGCTTCAGGCCGGGCTGGCGGGCCGCGGCACCGGTGTCGTCGGTGGCGCCTTCGCGTGGGGGATCGCGCGCGTGCTCGGGATGCCGGGTCTCTGGGTCACCATCGGAGTGATGGCCGTGCTGGCCGCGGGATTCCTGGGCGGGATCTCGCTGGCCGACGCCGGAGCCGCACTGCACACCGCCGGTCGCTGGTCCCTGCTTCTGGCGAGGGCGATCGTCCGGGTGATCGGCGGGCTGCTGGTGTTGCTCGTACGCCTGCTCGCGCGCACGGCGCGCGGCGCGTGGACGCGAGGCCTACCCGCGCTCGCTGCGATGGCGGCGGCGGGACGCCGGTTCGTCGAGGTGGCCATGGCGGAGGCTGCGGGACAGGCCGCCCGGATCAGGCAGGCTCTGATGATGCGGCAGGCGACGATCGAGCCGGCGCCGGCCATGGCGGGTCCGCCACTGGACGCGCCGACTTTCGCGACGGTCGAACCGGTTGAGGCCACAGTATCAGACGCCGGCGGTCTCGAAGAAGCGACGTCCGCGGCCTCCACCCAGGCCACGCTGCAGGCCCGGCGCCGTGTCAGGTCCGTCGCCCCCAAGGCTGCGGCGGCTGTGAAACAGGAACGTCTTGACTTCGCGTCGGTGGACTACCAGATGCCGCCGTTGTCGCTGCTTGGGGAGACCACGACGCAGCGACCCAAGACGCGGATCGATCCCGCGGACACGGCGCGTGCGCTCGAACAGACCCTGGCCAGTTTTGGCGTGGAGGCCAAGGTCATCCACTGGGAAGTTGGCCCGGTGGTAACGCGCTTTGAGCTGCAGCCGGCGCCCGGTGTCAAGGTAC
This sequence comes from bacterium, assembly GCA_041487495.1. Lineage (GTDB taxonomy): Bacteria > Sysuimicrobiota > Sysuimicrobiia > Sysuimicrobiales > Humicultoraceae > JBGPNN01. The sequence goes on along the minus strand of JBGPNN010000276.1, from coordinate 2,823 downwards.
AGAAGATCACCAGCCTGCACAACGATATTGCGTTGAACCTGGCGGCGCAGAGCGTCCGCATTGAGGCACCGATCCCTGGGAAGTCGGCGATCGGGATCGAGTTGCCGAATCAGAAGTCGAGCCTGGTCCACCTGCGCGAGATCCTCAACGCGGATCTCTTCCAAAAGGCCACCTCCCCACTGGTGGTGGCGGTCGGCAAGGACATCGCCGGGCATCCCATCGTCGCCAACCTCGCCGAGATGCCGCATTTGCTCATCGCGGGCGCCACGGGGTCGGGCAAGTCGGTCATGCTGAACGCGATGATCGCGAGCCTACTGTTTCGATGCACACCGCACCAGACACGGCTCGTGATGATCGATCCCAAGCGCGTCGAGTTGACCGACTATAACGACATCCCGCACCTGTTGACGCCGGTGGTCACCAATGCGCGACAGGCGGCCAGCGTGCTCAAAGACATGCTGCGGGTCATGGAGAAGCGCTTCGAGCGGTTCGCCGAGGTTGGCGCGCGCAACATCCAGGCGTTCAATCAGCTGACCGACGTCGAGCCGATGTACTACATCGTCATCATCATCGACGAACTGGCCGACCTGATGATGGTGGCGCCCGCCGATTTCGAGGATATCATCTGTCGGCTGGCGCAGATGACGCGCGCCACCGGCATCCACCTCGTGGTCGCGACGCAGCGGCCTTCGGTCGATGTCGTCACCGGACTGATCAAGGCCAACATCCCGTCGCGTCTCGCGTTTGCTGTCAGCAGCCAGGTGGACAGCCGGACGATTCTTGACCAGAACGGCGCCGAGAAGCTGCTCGGCCGCGGTGACATGTTGTTCATGCCGCTGGGCGCCTCGCGGGCTGTGCGCGCCCAGGGGGCGTATGTGGCCGACGACGAGATTCGCGCCGTGGTGGAGTGGTGGCGCCGACAGGGCTCGCCGGTGTACGACCAGCAGCTCGTCGAGGCGCAGCAGAGCACCGCGACCGAAGAAGGCACCGATGGGGAGCGTCTTATCGAGGCGGCGCGGTTGTGCGTTCGGTCCGGCTATGGCTCGGTGTCGCTCCTCCAGCGCAAGATGCGGATCGGGTACGTGACCGCGGCCCGGCTGATCGACGAACTGGAAGGCCGGCGGATCGTGGGGCCGGTGCAGGGTAGCAACCCGCGCGAGGTGTTGGTCGGCCTGGAAGAACTGGAGCGGGTGCTGCGGCCGAAACCTTCCGCACAACACGGCTAGCCGCCACCGGCGCCCCGAAAAGGGTGTCGATTTCCCCTCCGCGAATCTATCCACTCGTATCCCAGATCGAACCGGCGCGGAGCCGGTCACACTCGAGGAGGTGGATCGATGAGCAGGCTCTTCCGCCTGGGCGCGGCGCTGTGTGCTGCGGTCCTTGTGCTGGCGCTTGCCGTGGCCAGCCCGACGGCGACGGCTCAAATGAAGAAGATGCGGGTCGGGCTCGTGTACGACGTGGGCGGCAAGGGCGACCTCTCCTTCAACGATATGGCCTATGACGGCCTGACCAGAGCGCAGAAGGAGCTTGCCGCGAAGGTCGATACGAAGGATCTGGAGCCGGCCGCCGGTGGCGAGAACCGTGAGGAACTCTTGCGCCTGCTGGCGGGTGAGAAGTATGATCTGATCTTCGGCATCGGCTTCCTGTTCACCGACAGCATTACCCGCGTCGCGAAGGCGTTCCCGGGCGTCAAGTTTGGTATCGTCGATGGGTTTATCGACAAGGAACCCAACGTGGTGAGCCTGCTGTTCAAAGAGCACGAAGGGTCGTTCCTCGTCGGGGCCGCCGCGGCCCTCAAATCAAAGACCGGGAAGATCGGTTTCGTGGGCGGGATGAAGATCCCGTTGATCGAGAAGTTCGAGGCGGGGTTCATTGCCGGCGCGAAGTTCGTGAAACCGTCGATCGAAGTGTACTCCGACTATGCCGGCACTACGGGCGAGGCGTTTCGTGATCCCGTCAAAGGCAAGGAGCTGGCCACCGCGCAGTTCGACCGCGGTGCCGACATCATCTATCATGCCTCGGGCGGCACCGGCATCGGTGTCTTCGAGGCGGCCGTGATCAAGAAGAAGATGGCCATCGGCGTGGACGCAGACCAATCGAAGACCGCCAAGCCCGATCAACGGGCGCAGATTTTGACCAGCATGGTCAAGCGGGTGGACGTGGCCGTCTACGACACGATCAAGGGTCTGGTCAACGGCAAGTACAAGGCCGGCGTGCAGTCCTTCGGACTGAAGGAAGGCGGGGTCGGTTACGCGCTCAACGACTTCAACCGCCCGATGATCAGTGACATCGTCCCGCGCCTGGAGGCGTTGAAGAAGGACATCATCGCCGGCAAGATCAAGGTCCCCGACAACAGGAAAGACCTCGAGACGTTCATCAAGACGTTGAGGCGGTAGCCTCTCGAGGGGTGGGGCCTCTGCCCCGCCCCTCGACCCTCCATGCCCGCGGTCATCGAGCTCGCCGGCATCACCAAACGCTTTCCCGGCGTGCTCGCCAACGACCGCCTTGCGCTGCAGATCGCCTCCGGCGAGATCCACGCCCTGGTTGGTGAAAACGGCGCCGGCAAGTCCACCTTGATGAAAATTCTCTACGGTCTGTACCAACCCGATGCTGGGGTCATTGCCATCCGCGGCCGTCGAGAGGTCTTGAATAGCCCTCGACGCGCCATCGAGCTGGGTATCGGGATGGTGCACCAGCACTTCATGCTCATCCCTCGCTTCACCGTGACCGAGAATGTCGTCCTGGGCTCTGAACCGACCCACCGCGGGCACCTGGCCCTGGATGCCGGGCGCCAGCGGATCGTGGCGCTGTGCGACCAGTATG
>JBGPNN010000275.1:0-4265 GCA_041487495.1 bacterium | reverse complement strand
TCCTGGCAGCGAGCCTGATGACCTGGGGCATTACTCCCGCGTTCAGTACGGCAACTGTGGCGGCGCTCGTCATGCACGGCGGCGGGCTCTGGTTCCTGAGGTCTCGGTTTTGAGTCAGAGGAAATCTCGCTGTGATGGACGAACGAGTCTCATCATCCTGGAGGTAAATCGATGCCGAAGACGCTTCCGCAGTTCAAAAATATCGCCGACCTGAAAACCACACCCCGCTCTCCCGTCATCCTGTACTGTACCAAGAAGCAATGGGGTCGGCTGACGCGGAAGATGAAGAGCGGCAAGAAGTTGCAGCGCAACAAGCCTGCCATGCGGTTTGAACCGGCACCCTGGGGTGGCGGCGACGTCATTCTCTTTCCGGTTATCCCAGCACTGCACAATTTGAAAGCGAGTTCGGCATGCACCTGGAAATTCCGGAAGGTCGGCATTGGATGGGTTGTCGAGTACATTTGCATCCCGCTTCCGGTGACTCCTGGCGGCCCAGGCACATGCCAGATCATCGTCCTGCCCAGTGGGATCGAGTTGGGATGCCGGCCAATACAGAGTGGGTGTCAGGGGACGTGTCAGCAGGTCTTCGTGTCTGGCAGCCACGGGATAGGCGGGTTCTTCCAGTGCCAGTGCCGGCCGCTGTGAGCCCGCGGCCGGGAGACCAGCTTATGTGGCCTTTGACCCCTGTGCCAGCCGGCTCAGGACCCACTGCTTGAGTTCCGTATAGAGCGCGGGATTCGTTGCCTCGAGCGCGTTGATCATCCCACCGATATTCGCACCACCTGAAGGCGTGAAAAGGTCCAGGAAGCTCGTGGGTGGACCGGCGTTGATCAGGCGGATATCGGCGTGCTTGAGCGCCTCCGCGGCGGTTACGCCAATCTTCTCGTCCTTTTCGATCTGTCGGACCTGGAGCGCGGCCTCGTTGATCTTCTTCAGCGCGTCGGCCAGCTTGCTCTTCGCGTCCGCTTCGGCAAAGCCCACGGCGCGAACACCCTCGGCCTCTCCCTCTCGCCGGCGGATCACCGACTGCTTATCCCCTTCGGCCCGCTCGATCGCCGAATCCCGCTCGATCTCAGCCTGCCGGACCTGCTGGATGCGTGTCACCCGCATCGCCTCTTCCTGAGCCGTCTGGCGCTGCTTGGCGATCTCTTGCTCCTTCAGCTGCTCCCGCTTACCGACTTCCTCGTCCCGCTCGATTTCTCGAACGTGCGCGAGCTGCTCGGCTTCTGCTTCCTTCAGCCTGGCCTGTTTGTGCTGCTCCGCGTTCTTCTGGCGGGCCTCGGAGTTGATCTGCACCTCCACGATGCTGCTGATGTCGTGGATGACGGTGGCGCTCTTGTCCGGAGGATCGGAGAGATTGACGAGTTCCAGCGCCTGGAGGGACATGCCCCACTTCTGGACCTCGGGTGAGAGCACAGCGTGAATCTTCTGCGCAATCCGGTCCCGCTCGTTGATGATCTCCCGGATCGTCAGTTTGGTGGTCGTGTCGCGCGTGGTGGCCTGGACGATCTTCACAATCTGGCTGTTGAGCTCGTTGAGGCCGTGCGGGAACCGCTGGGCGGCTCGAATCGCATCCTCGACCGCCACATAGGCCACGATGTCACATTCGAAGCGCACCCGGTCCTGGTCGAACGCGAGGAAGTTCGGCACGTCGATCTCCAGCATCTGGAGCGACATGTGTTGGACCTGCATCCCGAAGAATGGGATGAACCGGGGAACTTCGAAGTATGCCGCCCGCCCGTCCCCGCTGTGCTGCTTGTGCCCCGAGTAAACCCGGATCTTTCCGCGCTGGACGACCACATCGGCCATGTTGGCCGGTACGACCCGATACCAGAGCACGCCGAGCAAGGCCGCGAGCACCGCCAGAGCGCCGAGCCAGAACAGGACGGACGTGGGTATAGGCGTCTCCCTCACCCCGCTGGTTTCAACTTTGCGGCTAGGCGAATCCGGCCATCGTAGATCTTGGGGCTGACGTCTTGGTTCAAGAGTTTGATGACTTCGTCGCCCATCACCACGTAAATGTCTTTGCCGTCGTTGATCTCCTTATGCGCTTGTTCGAGTTCTTCGATGCTGGAAAAGACGATGCGGTCCCCACCTCGACCGTCGTGGTAGAGTTCCTCGATATGAAACATCCTGGTGTTGCCCATCGTGCCTCTCCCCTGGCTCGTTGTGGCCAGTCGCCCGAGGAGGGCGTGGAGGACAGGTGCGTGGGCGGCGATGAGGCCGAAAGCTACAAGTGTACCCCGGGGATCCCCGATCGTGTTCGCGCGACGCTACACTTCTCCTGCGTCGGGGTGGCGGTCAGGCGCGGGCTCCCCGCCCGACCGGGGGACCGCCGGGCTGGAGGCGGCGGAGCAGCGCGCCCAGCGGGCCCACATCCACGGCGACGCCGTCCTTGAGCGCGATGGCGTCACCCGAACTCACGGGCACGCGCGGACCCGGCAGCACGATGCCGACCAGGTTGAGTGGATCGGCCGCCGAAATGACCACCAGCGCAGCATCCTCAGGCCCCCGCCGCACGGCCCGCAATGTCTCGATCGCCGCGGGCAGCGCGAACTGCTCGCCCACGAATCCGGCCACAAACCGGCCGCCGCGAATCTCGCCCTGCGCCTCCCAGCGCCGGTAGACTTCCAGCAGGTTGCGCCACGGCGGCGCACATCGCTCGCGCGCCAGCAGGTCGCGCAAGACTACCCCGTATCGCCGTAGCAACTGACGGGCCATGATCTCCAGGGACGCGTCGCGAGCGGGCGGCTCACCGCCGGGATGCCACAATGCCCACCGGCCGACCGGCAGCCCCCGCGGATGCGCCGCGGCGCCATCATTCCGCACGCTCGATGACAGCAGGCGCCGTGGCCGCCCGCGCGACCGGCGGCCCGCCTGCAGCAACCGCCGCAGCCCGGCCACACCATCACCGCTCACCAGGCCTGCGGAGACGAGTTCCCACAACGCCTCTTCGACTTCGGAGGGCATGCGCCGCGTGCCACGTCCGATGTCCGTGAGGAACGAGGCGCCGCGCGTCTCGAGGAAGGCCGCGACGTCCCGGGCGGCCGGCGAGACGCTCTCCAGAACCTTCGTCGCATCACCGCCGCGTTCCAGAAATACCGGCAGATCATCACGCAGGACGAAGGCGATAGGAGCATTCCGCGTCGGTGCCAGGCGCCGGCGGCTCTTTCGCGTGGCCGGCTCGCCGTCCTCAGACGCCGGCTCGCCAACGGGGGTCAGACGTCCCCACGTCACCATGCCAGAGAGGCATAGGTACTCGAGGTCCGCGGGATCGTACGGCCGGACGCGCGCCGGGAGCACGTGTTCCTCCCATGCCGGTGCCGGCAGCTCGAGTCCTTGCAGTTGCCCGATGATCTGCGCCACACCGTCGCGTCCGTGCAACTGCGCGCCTTGCTGGACGTGCTGCCAGCGGAAGAGAAACCGCATGAGGTCGGCCGCAGTGACGGGCTCGATCTCGCGCCGCAGGCGGCCGAGGGTCAGGCGGTGGATGCGCGCCAGCAGGCGGCGCTCGCACCACTCCGTGTCCGCGGCACCCGGGGTGAACCGGCCGCGCAGGACCACGCCCTGGCCTTCGAGCACCGCGAGCGCCTGGTCGACGGCTCCCGGTCGAAGGCCGATGCGGGCCGCGAGCCCCTCGGCGGTCGTCGGACCGATGCACTGCAGCCACCCGTGGACGATCGCCCGCACGGCGTCGTCCGCCCCGCCGAGCGCCGCGTCGACGAGCGGGCGCCGCTCCGTAGCCACGAACGCGCGGCGGCCGGTCCCACGGTCGTCCTGCCACATGACAACGGTTGCGCGTCCGTCCCCCATGAGGAGGTCGGCGAGCGCGATCCAGGGGCCGGCCTCGTCCAGCGGTAGCACCCCGACGGTCAACAGATGGTCGTGGAGTTCGTCGGGGTTGCGGACATCCGGCCAGGACTGGGTCTCGACGTCCGCGATCGCCGCCGGATCGAGCGCGCCGATGCCGCGTGCTAGATCTGGATCGGTCCGCCGCAGTGAGACCGCACGGGCCCGTCGCTCTTCGAGCGGCGCGTCGTCGAGGAAGGCGTAGGGGTTGGCATTGAGGATCTCGTGCGAGATCGGTGACGGCGCCGGCGTTTCAACCGCCACGGTGCGGATCTCGCCGCGCTCCAGTGCGCCGATGACCTCGCGGAGGCCGTCCAGGTCCATCGCCTCGTGCAGGCAGTCGTACATGGTCTGGCGGATCAGCGGGTGGTCGGGCACCTCCAGCGGCCCGTTGACGTTCTCCTGGCAGCCGACCT
>JBGPNN010000274.1:0-4283 GCA_041487495.1 bacterium | reverse complement strand
TGATGGTCGCCAGGGCCACCGGCACGCCACGGGCCGTGCTCTCGTCAACCGCTTTGAGGATCTCGCTCAGTTCCTTCATGGTTTGCGGCTCAAGTACCGCTCCAGCCGGCGCAGACTTTCGAGGTTGTGCGCCGGCGCGAACACATCCACGTAGGGCAGTGCGACCCGCATGCCCTGGCAGATCGGTTCGTACCCGGGACTCGCCAGTAGGGGGTTCAACCAGATGACCTTGGCGGCGCGCCGCCGCAGTTCGACCATCCCGGCTTCCAGCACGTCGACCTCACCGGTGTCCCAGCCGTCGCTGATGATGATGACGACCGTGCGGCCGTCGAGGACCTGCGCGCCGAATTCGTCCAGGAACCGGCGCAGGCTGCGGCCGATCTTCGTCCCACCGGACCAGTCCGGGACACGCTTTGCGACCTCGTCGAGGGCGGCGCGGAGATCGTCGTGGGCCAGCGATCCGGTGATCCGCGAGAGCCCGGTGCTGAAGACAAAGGTCTCAACGCGCGACACGGCATGCTGCAGCGCGTAGACGAACTGGATCAAGAAGCGGCTATAGAGGTCCATGGACCCGCTCACGTCACACAGCAGCACGACGCGGGTCTTCTGGAGCCTGCGCTCGCGCTTGAGAATCTCCAGGATCTCACCGCCGCGGCGCAGGCTGTGCCGCATCGTGCGGCGGAGATCGACCAGGTGCCCGCGGTGGGACTGCCGGGTCCGCCGCGAGAGGCGCGTGGCGACCCGCCGGGCAATGGCCTGGACCAGACGGGTGATCTCGCTGAGGTCCTCGGCGGAAAACGAACTGAAGTCCTTGCGGGTCAGCGCCTCAGCCGGGCTGTACGCCGGCACCCGCTCGCCTTCGTCGCCGGCCTCACCCTCGTCCTGCCATTCCAGCAGCACCTTCTCGAGTGCCTGCTGTCCGTCCAGCGGCTCATCGCCGGCCCCCTGCGGCGGGGCGGGCTGCTGTCGCTCGTCTTCTTTAGGCCGCGCCCCCCAGTATTCCCAGAAGGCCGCGTCGAAGATGCGCTGCGCATCTTGACCGGACGCCAGCACCGCGCGCAACCCCATGTACATGTCGCGGCGGTCGGCCAAGTCGACGGCCTCCAGCGTGCGCAGCGCGTCCGTGGCTTCTCGCGGTCCCAGCGACAGGCCGCGCCGGCGCAGAAAGCGGCAGAACCCGACGACGTTAGCGACGAGGTTGCCGTGCCTGGGGCGGTCTAGCGCCGGGCCTGCAACCGATCGGCGGCCCGTGCGATGGCGTCCTGGCTCCATGGTCGTCCTTCCCGTTCGAGCCCCGCAATGCCTTCGAGGATCTGGTCGAGCCACTGCGTGCGGATGGCGGTGGCGTCATCCTGATGCTTGAACAGCACGCCCAGGGTCTCTTCAACGGCGTCGCGGTCGAGATGATCCCGGTGCAGCGCCATCAGCGCGGCGCTCCAGTCGAGCGTCTCGGCCACACCCGGCGTCTTCTCGAGCCGCAGCCGGCGGACCAGTTGCATGAACGTGCCGATCTGCTCGGCCAGCCGGCCGTCGAGACCCGGCACCTTGCGATGCACGATCTCCAGTTCCTTCTCGAAGGTCGGATAGTCGATCCACAGGTAGAGACACCGGCGGCGCAGCGCGTCGCCGAGCTCGCGGGTGCGATTGCTGGTGAGGACGACTTGCGGCGTCGTCTTCGCCGTGATCGTGCCGATCTCAGGGATCGAGACCTGAAAGTCTGACAACACTTCCAACAGGAACGCTTCGAACTCGGTGTCGGCCCGGTCGATCTCGTCGACCAGGAGCACCGGCGCCCGATCGCGCGTGATGGCATTGAGCAGTGGACGCTTCAACAAAAAGGCATCGCTGAAGATCTCGGCTTCGCGCTCCGTGACCGACCGGTCGCCGCCCTCGGACAACCGAATGTGCAGCAACTGTTTCTGATAGTTCCACTCGTAGAGCGCCGTCGTGGCATCCAGTCCTTCGTAGCACTGCAGCCGGATCAGCTCCGTGTTGAGCGCCCGGGCCATCACCTTGGCGACTTCGGTCTTCCCGACGCCGGCCGCGCCTTCGATGAGCAGCGGCTTGCGCAGCGTGATCGACAGGTACACGCTGGTCGCGATGGCTCGGTCGGCGACGTATCCCTGCCCGGCGAGCAACTGCTGAATGCGGGCGATCTCGGGGTGCATGTATCACTCCACTAGGCTCGGCATGAAAAGGGGGATGGCGCGGCCATCCCCCGCCTGCCACTCAAGCCTTCCCTCTTAGTGTAAACGAAATGGCGCCGGACGGTAATCCTGGCGCTTCACGCCTCCAACTGGGTCTTCAGGCATTGGAAGAGTTCGCCGGTCTTCTTCTCCACGGTGCTGTTGAGCACACGGGCGCCGACGCTGGCGATCGGCCCGCTGACGACGACTTCGGCGCTCCAGTCCATCCGGGTCGCCCCGCCGTCACCCGCTGCAAGGTCGAGCGTGCTCTTGACGTCCACGGCGCTGCCCAGACCCCCTCCCCGCCCGGTAAGCACCAGATGGGCGGGAGGCTGCAACTCTCCCATGGCCACGTCGAACGCGAAGTTGCCTTTGATGAACCCCACGCCGACACGAAGGACCGCCTTGAATGTCCCCTCGCCCGTCACCTCCAACCGCTGGACGTCGGGTAGACATCGGCTGACCGATTGAGGATCGATCAGAAACGCCCATACCTTTTCTCGCGGTGCCTGGATCGAAAGGCTCCCCTCGAAGCGCAGCCCCATGCTATGCCCCGACCTTGAGGTACTGTGCGGGTTCGCGCTCGAACGTTTGCCGGCAGTGCGCGCAGCAGAAATAGAACATCGTGCCCTGATACCCAAGCGTATGTCTGGCCGTCGCGATCTCGACGGTCATGCCGCAGACAGGGTCGATCGCGTCGGCGGCGGCCTGCGCCGGCAGCGCGGCGCCGGTCGGGACCGGTATCTGCGTCCGGCGGACCTGGACGATCTCCGCCATGATGCTGAGGGCGATCTCCTCCGGGGTCACGGCGCCGATATCGAGCCCGGCCGGGACCTTGACCCGCCGGAGGTGCTCGGCGGCCAGCCCCCGGGTTCGCAGGTAGGCCAATACCGCTTCCGCCCGCTTCCGGCTTGCGACCAGGCCCACATACCCCGCGCTCGCCCCCACGATCTGCTCCAGCGCTTCCTCGTCGTAGTTGCCCATGGTCGCAACGACTGCGTAGGTCGAGGGCGTGATCTGGTGCGCCAGTTGCGGCAGGGGGAGGCGAAGATCGGCTTCCAGATCCGTGTGGCTCCCGCCCGCATCCGCCACCCAGACCGCAAAACCCTGAAGCCGCCCCAACCGCGCCAGGGTGGGCACGAGCGGGGCTTCCCCAACAAGGAGCAGTTGCGGTTTGGGCAGGATAGGCTCGACGTAGATTTCCAAGGTCCCACCGCTGTGGCACGTCATGGGGTGGTGAATCACTCCCTCCTGGACGGCCCGCGCGTCTCGTTGGGGGCTCAGACTGATCAGGCGAGGAGTGCCCTCGCGCAGGGCGTTGAGCGCCTCCCGGACGACGATGGGGTGGGCGCAACTACCGCCGACCCACCCTTCCATCGTGCCGTCGCCCAGGATGATCGCCTTCATTCCCGGTCTGGCCGAGGCCGGCCGCTCGACCCTTGTGACCGTTGCGAGGACGAACGCTTCGCCCCGCGCCTTCAGGGCGTGTGCACGTTCCAGCACGTCATTCATGACGCGTCGTCCATGCCCGGCTACTCAGTTACGCCCTTCTCCCGCAGCGCCTTCCAGACTTTCCAGGGCGTGATTGGGATGTCGATGTGCCGGACGCCGAGATGCCACAGTGCGTCGATCACCGCATTGGCGATCGCGGCGGGCGCCCCCACCGTCGCGGATTCACCGACGCCCTTCGCGCCCAGTGGATGGTGGGGCGAGGGTGTCGTCGTCTTGTCGGTCTCCCACTTCGGGGTCTCCATCGACGTGGGCAGCAGGTAGTCCATGAAACTGCCGCCCCGGATGTTGCCGTCCTCGTCATAGGTGATCTCTTCATACAGCGCCGGCGCCAGCCCCATCGTAAGGCCGCCGTGGATCTGCCCTTCGACGATCATCGGATTGATGATGTTGCCGCAGTCGTCGACGGCCACGAACCGGCGGATCTTCACTTCACCCGTGCCTTTGTCGAGGTCCACGACGCAGATGTAGCTGCCGAAGGGGAAGGTCAGGTTCGGCGGGTCGTAATAGGAGACCGCTTCCAACCCGGCCTCTAGCCCCTGCGGGTGGTTGGTGTACGCCGCGAAGGCGATCTCCTGAATCGTTTTG
>JBGPNN010000273.1:0-4311 GCA_041487495.1 bacterium | reverse complement strand
GGCGACGTTTGCGGTGATCCCGACGCCACACCTTGCCCACGAACTGGCGACCCGGTTCCTGACGTCGCTCCACAGCAGGGCCATGGAGTTGTGGGTGATCGACCTGAGCCTGACGGCTCGCTTCGACGACGACGCGGCCCTGGCGCTCGATGAGGCCCGACGACATCGCAACGGTAGCGCCGGGTGGGAGCAGTTGAGACGGTTCTCGTTCATCGAGCCGCAGGCCGACGGCTTCTACCGGTTGCACAAAACGATGCGCGCGGCCCTCCGGACCCGTATCGAGCCGGACGCCGCGCGTGCGGTTCACGACTGGTTTTCGACGTACTGGTCGGCGCGTGCGCAACCCTCCCTGTCATGGTTTCATCGGTGGACCGTCGATCCGAAGGAAACTCTGATCGAGTGGAAGGCGCAGCACAAGGCTGCCCTCAAACAGCTCCGGATCGGTGAGGCCCGCGCACTGCTGTCGAGATGGGCGGAGATCTCTCTCGATGACGCTGATCGACAAGCGGTAGGTGACGAACTGTGGGCTTTGACGCACTTCCACCTGGGTTCGGCGTTGTCGTCGACGCCATTCGCACCGCGGCGCGATCCGCTCAACGCGGCTATCGGGCATTTCCAGTTGTGCCTGCTTGTGTATACACAGACGAATTTCCCACGGCTGTGGGCCGGTACGCAAAACGACCTGGGGAACGCCCACGTGCAGCTGCCCAGTGGGGATCGAGGGGAGAACCTGCGCCGGGCGATCGCCTGCCACGAGGCCGCTCTGCGCGTGTACACGGAGGCCGACTTTCCGGAGCAGTGGGCGGGGACGCAGGGCAATCTGGGAGTTGCGTATGCGGACCTCCCGACGGGAGACCGGGGGGAGAACCTGCGGCGGGCGATTGCGTGCTACGAGGCCGCGCTGCGCGTGTACACGGAAGCCGATACCCCGCAGGACTGGGCCACGACTCAGAACAACCTCGGGCTTGTCCATTGGAATCTGCCGGCCGGAGACCGGGGGGAGAACCTGCGGCGAGCGATCGCGTGTTATGAGGCCGCGCTGCGGGTGCACACGGAGGCCGGTTTTCCCAAGGAATGGTCGACGACACAGGCTAACCTCGGGGTGGCCTACACGGATCTGCCCATGGGGGACCGGGGCGAGAACCTGCGGCGGGCGATCGCCTGTTATGAGGCCGCCCTGCGTGTGTACACGGAAGCCGACTTCCCGGAGCAGTGGGCGGATGTGCGGAACAACCTGGGTGTGGCGTATTCGTACCTGCCGACCGGGGACCGCGGGGAGAACCTCAGGCGGACCATTGCGTGTTTTGAGGCCGTCCTGCGCGTGTATACGGAGGCCGACTTCCCGTGGGACTGGGCGGCCACGCAGAACAACCTGGGCGAGGCCTACCGTGATCTGCCGACCGGAGACCGGGTGGGACACCTGCGGAAGGCGATCGCCTACCACGAAGCGGCGTTGCGTGTTTGCGCGGAGGCCACGCAGCCGGCGCAATGGGCGGTGACCCACCAGGATCTTGCCACGGCACTGCTGGCGCTTGGGGAGATGACCGCCGATAACAACGCTATTTGCCGGGCCCGCGAGCACTGCGTGGCGGCCTCGCGGGGGTTTGGGTCGGTGGGACTGACGCGCGAGGCCGCGGGGGTCGACGGGATTCTGGCCAAGATCGATGCCGCGCTGGCAGGCATGACGGCGCTCCCGCCGAAGACCGACTCACCCACTGATGCGACACGTCCGTCGGAGGAGTGATGTGGATGAAGTCCTTTGATCTCTCGCGCTGCCGGGTGCTCGACCTGTCGCAGAACTTCAGCGTCGACTCACCGCCCTTCGCGTACTACGAAGGCCCCACGATCAAGTGGGTCAAGAAGATGGCCTTCGAGGGTGTCAACGCGCAGCACATCAGCAGCACCAACCACATTGCCACCCACCTCGACTCGCCACTGCACTTCAACGACCCGGGCCCCGATGTGGCCGGGATCCCGATCGGGACGCTGGTCGGGCCGGCGTGTATCGTCGATCTCCAGCAGTTCGGCATCGGCGACTACGACATCTATGCGCCGAAGCACTTCGAGTGGTGGGAAAAGAAGTACCGGACGCGGATCGAGCGGGGCGACATCCTGGTCATCCACACCGGCTATCACGCGTACTACAACGAAGATTGGTCGCCCGCGACAAAGAAGCAGCACGCGGACGCACGACCCGATCTGCCCCGCGCCTTCCTGCGCCACCCCGGCCCGCGCGCCGAGTTCTGCGAATGGGTGCTCGATCGAGGGATCCGCTGGATGGCGATCGATGCGATCTCGACCGATCATCCCTTCAACACCAAAGTCCGCGACGCCCGGCGCGACCTGATCCCGGAGGTCGAGCGGAAGATCGGGATGACGATGGAACAGGCCTTTCCCTGGCCGCGCGACTATCAGGCGACGCACACGCTGCTGTTCCCTCGGGGTGTGTTCCACGTCGAGAACGAGGGCGGCGATATCGACCTGATCCTGAACCAACGCGTGTGGGCCGGCTGCTTCCCGTTCCGGTTCAAGGGCGGGGAGGCCGCGTTCTGCCGGTTCGTCGCCTTCATGGAGGACGATGCACCGCAGCCGGCGCGGCCGCAGCCCCGTGTGCGCCCCAGCAGGCCGGTGGCGAAGAAAGCCCGCCGGCGATAGCCTGATGCCGGCACCGCTTGAAGATCTGCTCGTTGTCGACCTGACCCGGGCGCTGGCCGGGCCGTACTGCAGCCTGATGCTCGGCGATCTGGGCGCGCGCGTGATCAAGATCGAAACACCCGATGGTGGCGACGATACGCGGGCGTGGGGACCGCCCTTCGTCAACGGGGAGAGTGCGTACTTCCTCGGGATCAACCGCAACAAAGAGAGCATGACGCTCAACCTCAAGCACGCCGACGGGCAGGAGATCCTGCGGCGGCTGCTGCGGCGGGCCGACGTGCTGGTGGAGAACTTCCGCGCCGGGATCATGGACCAGTTCGGCTTTGGTTACCAGGCGGTCCACGCGTTGAATCCCCGTCTGGTGTACGCGTCCATCTCCGGCTTCGGTCAGGACGGCCCTTATCGCGACCGTACGGCCTATGATTTGATCTTGCAGGGCATGGGGGGACTGATGGGCATCACCGGAGAGGAAGGCGGGCCACCGGTGAAGGTGGGTGTGGCCGTGACCGATATCGCCGCGGGGATGTTCGCGGCGTACGGTGTGCTAGCCGCGTTGCGCGTGCGCGATCGCACCGGGGTGGGCCAGCAGGTGGACGTCTCGATGCTCGACAGCCAGGTGGCGTGGATGACCTTTCAGGCAGGGTACTACTTCGCGACCGGCGAGAATCCGAAGCGATTGGGCAGCGCACACCCGTCGGTGGTGCCGTATCAGGCGTTTAGGACGAAAGACGGATACGTCAATGTCGCGGTGGGGAGCGAGGGGATCTGGAGCCGTTTTGTCGTCGCCATCGGCGCGCCACAGTTGGGCGACGATCCGCGCTTCAAGACCAACCCCGATCGCGTGACACACCGCACGGCGCTGATCGCGGTGCTCGAACCGGTCTTGGCCGTGCGGACGACCCGTGAATGGGCGGAGACCTTCGAAGGATCCGGCGTGCCGGCGGGGCCGATTTACCTGCTGTCGGACCTCTTCAATGACCCGCAAGTCCGCCACCGTCAGATGGTGGTGGACGTCGACCATCCGCGCGCGGGCCGCATCAAGCAGACCGGCGTGCCGATGAAATTCTCTGAGACCCCTGGGCGGATCGCATCGCCGCCGCCGCTCTTGGGCCAGCACACCGAGGACATCCTGCGCGAATTGGGGTTCGATGCTACGGAGACTGCGTCGCTCAGAAGCCGCGGCGCCGTCTGAGGCGCCCCGGGCGGCCGGGACCGAGCCGTGCCAGTCGTGCGGCACCAGGACCCCCGCGCCCGCGCTGAAGGCGGAGTTGTGGGTCTGCCCAGTCTGCGGGGCACACTTGCCGATGCCCGCGCTGGAGCGGATTCCCTCGCTGGTCGATGCGGGCACGTTCAAAGAGTTCGATCGCCGGCTCATCTCGGTGGACCCGCTCCATTTCGCGGACCAGCGCACGTACCGCGCGCGCCTCATCGAGGCGCGCAAGCGTACGGGTCTGCGGGAAGCCGTGGTGGTGGGGCAGGCCCGGATCGATGGGTTGCCGGTCGTACTGGCCGTCTTCGAGTTTGGGTTCCTGGGCGGGACGATGGGCTCGGTGGTCGGCGAGAAGATCGCGGACGCTTTCGAAGTCGCCACACGGCGACGGCTGCCCGTGATCACCGTGACCAGCAGCGGCGGGGCGCGGATGCAGGAGGGGATGC
>JBGPNN010000272.1:0-4326 GCA_041487495.1 bacterium | reverse complement strand
TCAGGGCGGCGGAGTCCTCGGCCCCGGCGATCTCTACCAGGCGCCCCGCGATGGCCGCCAGGCCCCAGGGAGCAGGCTGAGGCCGGGTTTCTGGGAAGAGAACGCTGTGCACGGGCAGAAGTGCCACGTTCGCCTCAGGGTACCGGAGTGAATCAGGTATCCTAATATATACGAACATATGTTCGCTATGTCAAGGAGCGAACAGCACAAGTTATACTATTGGTATGAAAACTGCTATCTCTATACCGGACGATGTCTTCCAAGACGCGGAACAGTACGCGCGTCGCACAAAAAAATCCCGAAGCAAGCTCTATGGCGAAGCGCTCGCCGAATACCTCGCCCGGCACGCACCCGATGCGATCACGGAAGCCATGAACAAAGTCTGTGAGGAAGTCGACCAGGCGCCTGATCCGTTTATCACGCGCGCCGGACGGCGCATACTGGAACGGACAGAGTGGTAGACGTCTCCCACGGGGATATCTGGTGGGCGGATCTGCCGGAGCCCTCGGGCTCCGGACCGGGCTTCCGCCGCCCAGTTGTTGTCGTCCAGGGCGACGCTCTCAATCGTAGTCGCATCGCCACCGCCGTGTGTATCCCACTCACGAGCAATCTTCGTTGGGCGAGTGCTCCAGGGAACGTGCTGCTTCAAGCACGTCTGACAGGGTTGCCCAAGGTTCCGTGGCGAACGTGTCACAAATCATTACGCTCGACAAAGAAATTCTCACAGAGCGCGTTGGAAAACTCCCTCGAAAAAAGCTCGATCTGATTCTTGCTGGAATCGACATCGTGCTCGGGCGTTGATGCTCGCTATGTCGAGGCTCGCACAGTCCGGAACCATTCTACGAAGCCTACCAGCGCCTCCACGCAGCGCTCGACGAAGATCCGGCCCAACTCGGGATCGGGGCGCAGCCGTGGATCGCCGCCGGTGATGCTCGACTCATTGACGCGCCGCAGGTCAATGTAGACCTGCGACTGCACGCCGTCGATCTCCACGTACCGGCTGCCGGTCATCGGCCGGCCGCCGAGGGGAGCGAGCGAGCCGGCGACCGCGTGCCGCATGTCGACGTGTTCGGGCATGAGATAGAGCATCACTGATGTATTGGGTTCTGCCCCGTGCCCGAACACGGCCTTCCAGTCGTTGCCGAACAACTCGGGGCCCCAGGCCGTCATCACTCTCCAGGGATAGAAGTGCCCGACGCTAACACCCCCGCGCGCTTGCACCGCGCGCGCCGCGACCTCGAGCGCCGGATCGTTGCCCGCGTGATTGTCGACGAACACAAAGTGGGTCGGGCCGGCTGTAGCTAGATTGGTGATGATGTCTTCGGCCAGCATCCGCGTGATCTCGGCCCGTGTGCTGACGCTGCCGGCGTACCCCTTGAAGGCCGGCGTGTACCCATAGGGCATCGTCGGCGCCACCACCGCATCGGTGAGTCGTGACGCGCGCAATGCGATCTCTTCGGCCACCAGATAGTCGGCACCGAGCGGCAGGTGCGGACCGTGGGCCTCCTGCGCACCAAACGGCAGCAGGACGACGGGATGCGCCGCGAGACGGGTTTCGGCCTCGTGTAGGGTCATCTTTCCCAGGTGGGTCTCCACCTCAGCGCACCTGCAGGGTGTGTTCCCGCTTGCTCAACACCTCGCACCCGCTAGGGGTGACAACGATTATGTCTTCAGTCCGGACGCCGTAGCGTCCGGATAAATAAATCCCGGGCTCCACCGTGATCACATTGCCGACTTCGATGGCCGCGGTCTCGACCGCCGAGAACGACGGCCGTTCGTGGATGTTCAGCCCGAGGGAGTGTCCGAGGGAGTGCGGGAGGTCCGGGAAACCGCCACGCACCAGGTGGTTGCGCGCAATTTCGTGGATCGTACTCCCGGCAACGCCGGGTTTGACCGCGTCGATGGCCAATTGCTGCGCCTCGCCGACGGCACGGTACATCGCCTCGAAATCCGCGGGCGGCTTCCCCAGCCACACCGTACGTGTCAGATCCGACGTGTACCCATCGACGAGGCAGCCGAGGTCGAGCATCACCGGTTCGTTCGGTCCGATGACGCGGTCGGTCGCAATACAGTGCGGCATCGCGGACCGGGGTCCCGAGCCGACGGCCGTTCGCGTCTCTTTGCGATCGCCGCCGTGCATGCGTTGAAAGTACTCGCATCGGGCGGCGACTTCCGATTCTTTCATGCCCGGTTTGATCCATGCAAGCAGGTCTTCATAGGCACGGTCGGTGATGGCCACGGCCTGACGGATCGCCGCGACTTCCCCGGCGTCCTTGCGAGCCCGCAGCGTCTCGACGAGACGCGCCGTGGGGACGAGTTCGACCCCACTCAGTCCATCGGCGGCCCGCCGCCACTGATCGTAGGGCAGCGCGGACGCCTCAAACCCGAGCCGCATGCCCGCCCGGATCGTGCCTTTGAGAGCTTCGAGCACGCCGCCGAGGATATCGCGCACTGTCGTCGTGACCCGGCCGCCGGTAAACTGCTCTGTGGCCTGCTCGGTGTAGCGACCGTCAACGTACAACGTCGCCTCGTGGTGACCGACGACGACATATCCCGCCGACCCGGTGAACCCCGTCAGGTAGCGAATGTTGGTGAGCGTGCCGATCAACGCGGCGTCAAGACGCTGCGCGGTCAACGCCTGGCGAAGCGCGGTGAGCCTGGCGGTGTGTGTGTCGCTCACGATGCGGTAATCCCCCCATCTATGGTCAGAATCGAGCCGGTCATGAACGACGATTCGTCCGACGCCAGATAGACGCACAATTGCACAACGTCATCGGGCATCCCCATCCTGCCTATGGGTATCCGCGCCGAGAACCGGCGTCTCACCTCCGGGTCGACGAAGAACGGATCCAGGATCGGCGTCTCGATCGGCCCCGGGCACACCGCGTTCACGCGCACGCGGTGCTTCGCAAACTGCACCGCAAGCTGGCGGGTCAGCCCGATGACCGCGGCTTTGGACGTCCCATAGGCCGTGATCGGAAGGACCCCGCCACCGTACATCCCACCGATCGACGCGACGTTGATCACGGATCCCCCGCCATTTTTCACGAGGTGCGGTATCGCGTGCTTGCTGCACAAAAATACGCCGTTCACGTTGACGCGCATGACCCACTCGAAGACGTCAAGGGGAAGATCAGTGGCGACCGCGTCGGTCGGGGGGCCAATGCCCGCGTTGTTGTAGAGGACGTCGAGCCGGCCGTAATGCTCCACGCCGCGGCGGACGACTTCGATCACCTGATTCTCTTGCGAGACGTCGGCCGCGACGAAGAGCATCTCGCCGCCGGCGCCGGACACAAGCGCCGCGGTTTCACGGCCCTGGTCCTCATTAACATCGCACCCGACCAGCCGCGCGCCTTCGCGCGCAAATGTCAGGGCAGCGTGGCGTCCCATGCCGCGGCCGACGCCGGTGATCACCGCAACCTTGTCCTGGAGTCGCATGGCTTAGGCCTTCCGCATCTCGGCGGTGCGTTCGCGCTCGTGGGCACGCTCTTCGGAAATCAACATGTAGATCGATGGATCGTTTTGAAGCCACGGGTACATGGGATCCTCGGCCACCACGCGATCCAGCTCGTCGGTACCGCTGACGTTGTACACCCACAGGTGACCCTTCTGCCCCGCGAGGTGACCGTGCACGACGATCTTCCCTTCCTGGACGAGTCGTTCTCGATACCGGTGTGACCGAACCGGGGCATCACCGGCTTTTCCCGGTTCGAAGGTCGGAGACCCGTACGCGATCACGACGAAAATCATTGCGTGCACCTCCGGTGTGGACTCTCGCGACCCCGCGGCTATTGCGCGGTAAAGCCCCCGTCGACGATGAAGGGCGCGCCGGTGACAAACGACGCCTCGTCGGACGCGAGAAACAGCGCGACGCGGGCGACTTCTTCAGCGGTGCCGAAGCGTTTGAACGCCCCCCAGTTCTTCGTGACGTCCTCGAAGCGCGCCTGACGCTTGGCGATGAACGCCCGGGACATCGGCGTGTCGATCCCGCCGGGAACCAGGCAGTTCACGCGAATGTTGTTCCTCGCGAAGTCGAGCGCCATCTGGCGCGAGAGGTTGACGACCCCGGCTTTGGCCGCGTCATACGCGCACTGGTTGAGTGCCGCGACGATCCCGGCTGCGGAGGACGTGTTGATGATCGAGCCGCCGCCGCCGGCGATCATGCGTGGGATGACGTACTTGGCGCAGAGGAAGATGCCTTTGAGGTTCACATTGAGCACGTCGTCCCAGACCTCTTCGGGAGTGTCCACCACGGTCCCATAGCGGATGATGCCGGCAGTGTAGACGGCGATATTGACGCCCCCAAACGCGCGCATCGTCTCGTCC
>JBGPNN010000271.1:0-4341 GCA_041487495.1 bacterium | reverse complement strand
CGTTCGCTCGTTCGCGTAGTGCACCTGCCCCGCCCGGCCGCCGCGTAGGCGCCGCACGTGCCGCCGCTGCGTGACATCCACCGACACCTTGCCTGAGGCCCGGCCCGCGCTATAGTAGGCGGCCAGTTTCGCCGCGGCCTCAATCACGGCATCGGCGGCCGGCGCGCCTGTTGTCTTCACGATCACGTGAGCCCCCGGCATGCCTCGCGCGTGGAGCCACAGGTCGTCGGGTCCGGCCACCTCGAAGGTCAGGAAGTCGTTCTCGCGCCCGCTCCGCCCCACCATGATCTGGACACCCTCGCCCGACTGAAAGACGCGCCGCGCGGCGACAGCCTTTGGGCGTGCTGCCGGCCGGCGACGCCTGCGCACACCCGCACCCATCAGATCCTGTTCCAGTTCGAACACATCGTCCTCGGTTTCGGCCTGGGAGATCGCCGTGGCGGCGACCTCCAGGTACGCCAACTCGCCTTCCAGTTCGGTCTGCCGGGCGGGCAATCGCTTCAGGGTGGCCTGCGCGCGAGCGTATCGCCGGAAGTAGACTTGTGCGTTTTCGACGCCAGACCGCGCCGGGTCCAGCGCAATACGCACCGGCTGGCCGTCGAAGCCCGGCACTTCGACACTGGTCGTCCCCTGCGTGAACCGTGAGAGATAGGCGAGGAGCAGCTCACCGTGCTGGCGGTGGCGTGGGGCATCTTCGGCCCCCTTGAGATCCCTCGCGACGGCATCAAGCGCGCGGTGGGTACGGGCGGTCGCCTGGGCGACCGACGACGCCAGGCCTTCTCGCAGGACGTCAAGACGGCCGCGATCGGCAGCGCGCGCGGTCACCACTTCGACGGCCGCGCTCATGGACGTCGGTTCTTCCTGCAGGTGACGATAGGCCTGCATTGAGAAGGCGCCGTAGGCTTGCGCTTCGCCGTCCGCCGTCCGGTACAGCACAGGGGCGAAGCGACGTGCCGCGACCGCTTCGGCGATCTCGCGCAGGATGGTGACCAGCGTCCCCACAGCGTCCGACGGCAGCGGCGTGTCCGGATCGAGACCGGCGCGCACGCAGACCTCATGGGCCATAGCGGGCCCGATGCCGGCCACCGCGCCCAGCACGGAACGCCACGCCTGTGGCGACCGATCGCCCGAAAGATGTTCGGCCGTGATCGTCGCCGGCGTGGGCCGAGGCTGCAGCGGCAACGCGTACGGTCTGCCGGGCAAGATGTCCCGGCGCGCTGGCTCATCGCGATTGGCCGGTACCTGCCGCCAAGATCCGACGATCACGCCGTCTTCGCAGAGGAGAATGTTTGCATGCCGGCCGACCAGCTCCGCGATCAGCTCGCAGGATCCTTCGAGGGTATCGAACTCGAGTCGCATGATCCGCTCGAAGGCTGGTCCGTCGATCACGCGAAGCACCGCGCGTTCGAGGCGCCCGCGCAGCATCTGTGTGAATGGCCCCGGGTCCACCTGGGACACTTCGCCCGCGAAGTGGGCCCGCGCCCACCGGCCATGGGCTGAGACAACAAGGACGCGCTGCCGGCCGCCGGCGCGCAGTCCCAGGGCCAGGGCGTCAGGTCCGGACTGGACCACGCGCTGCACCCTGGCCCCGGCAAGGACCTGGCACTCGGCGATCACCGCGGCGAGGATCACGCTGTCGAATGACGCGGGAGGGTATCCCATGCCGGTGTCACGATACGACAACGCGTACCGCGCTGCAACCGGGCAGGAACGCTCTTCCGGAGAGCCGAAGTGAGGCCCCGTGATTCGCAGCATGACCGGGTTCGGCACGGCCATCGCGCAGACCCCGGGCGGGCGGCTGGCGGTGGAAGTGCGGTCGGTCAACCACCGGTTCAGCGAAATCCTCATCCGCCTCCCCAGGGACCTGACCGCGTTGGAGGACCGCATTCGGGCGCTCGTTCAGACCCGGGTCTTCCGCGGACGGATCGAGGTCGTGGTATCGCGCGACGACGGCATGCGCCGCACGCGCGCGGTGCGCGCTGACGCGGAACTGGCCGCGGCATACACCCAGGCCCTGCGTGACCTGGCGGCCGCGGTGAGCGTGGCCGGCGACGTGACCCTTGCGCAGCTGGCCGCGCTGCCCGACGTGCTTCGCGTCGAGGATGATCGAATCGATGTCGAGAGCCTTTGGTCGGGGATGGAGCCCGCGGTCGGCTCCGCCGCCGACGCGCTCGTGGCCATGCGAGCGACCGAGGGCCGGCGCCTGGCGGACGACCTGACGGCGCGCCTGACGACGCTGGAGCGGCACATGGGGGAGATTGCCGGTCGCAGCCGGCAGGTCGTCAAAGCGTATAGTGAGCGGCTCCGCGCCCGGCTGGTCGAAGTCCTGGCGCAGACGCCGGTTGACGAGGCCCGCCTGGCAACCGAACTGGCCATGTTCGCGGAGCGTAGCGACATCACCGAGGAGTTGACGCGCTTCTCCAGCCACCTGGCACAGTTCCGCCAGACCATCCGCGACGAGAACGGCGCGGTGGGCCGGAAGCTGGAGTTCATCCTGCAGGAGATGGGTCGAGAGACGAACACCGTCGGATCGAAGGCCAACGACCTGGAGATCACCCGTGCTGTCATCGCGATGAAGGGTGAACTCGAGAGCCTCCGAGAGCAGATTCAGAACGTCGAGTAGCCGCACGCGAGGACGGGCATGGACACGCGTCTCATCAACATTGGGTTCGGCAACATTCTCGCCGCCAACCGGATCGTGGCGATCATCAGCCCGGATTCGGCGCCCGTCAAACGGATCATCCAAGAGGCGAGGGAGCGTGGCACGCTGATCGACGCGACCTACGGGCGTCGCACACGCGCGGTCGTGATCACCGATAGCGGCCACGTCGTGCTCTCCGCGGTGCAGCCGGAAACCGTCGCCCACCGCTACACGGCGCGGGAGGGTACGGAGGACGACGTCGATTGAGGAGCCGCCGCCGGTGGTCATAGCGATCGGCGGCCCGATTGGGGTTGGGAAGAGCACCGTCGCCCGCGCCCTCGCCGCGCGTCTTGGGCTGCCGGTCGTCTCGGCCGGCGGGGTCTTCCGAGAGCTCGCGCGCCGCCGCGGTATCTCGGTCGTCGATCTCAACCGAATGGCCGAACACGACTCGAGTATCGATCGTGACCTGGACACCCAGCAGGCCGAACTCGCGCGCGGCGGGCCGTGTGTGGTCGAGTCGCGGCTGTCGGGCTGGATCGTCGAGGCCGATCTCAAGGTGTGGCTGGACGCGCCGATCGAGGTCCGCGCTGCCCGCGTGGCTTCACGCGAGCGCCAGCCGGCCGAGACCGCGCGGGATGAACTGCTCGCGCGCGAGCGCAGCGAGTGGTCACGGTACAAGACGCTCTACAACATCGACATGGCCGACCGCCAGCCGTTTCACATCGTCATCGATACAAGCCGATGGGACGTGGACGTGATCGTCGACGTCCTGGATCGGTTCGCCCGCTCCCTGCGCGCGGTCTCCCACGCCCGCTAGCCGATTGAACCGATCGATTCGGGTGGCCCTCGACGTCCCGCTCCGCGTCGGCGACGCGGCGTTTACTTTCGGTGCGGGCGCGGCCCCCGAGGCGCGTCGAGGGGACGCGGTCATTGTGCCGTTCGGGCGCCGGCTCCTCCCGGGCATCGTGCTGGGCGATGACGCCGATCGGCCGGATCTGCGGCCGGTGCTGGCGGCCCTTCCTGGAGGGGCGCTAGTGCCGCCGTCCACCGTGGCGCTCGCCGAAGAGGTGGCAGGTGAGTACCTCTCGTCGATCGGCGAGGCGCTTGCCGTGGCCGTGCCCTGGGACGCCTTGTGGGCTGGGGTGCGCCTGTGGGCGAATGGACCGCGGCCGCCTGGTCTACAGGAGCACGCACTCGAGGCGATGAGTAAACGTCCGGTCTCGCTGGTGCGCGCGTCGAAACTGCTGCGGCCCACGTGGGACGCCCTCGAGGAGATCGCTCACGAGAAGACGCTGACCGTCACGTTGCCGGCGGCTTCTGACAACGCGGCGCCTGCCGTGACGGCGCCGGTACAGGGCCGCGCCGCCGGCGGGCCGCCGGCGGGCGGCCCGGCGATCACGCGGCCGGTAGAGACCGCTGTCGCCGAGGCCCTGGCCGACGGACAGCGTGGCCTGCTGGTTGCCGGATGGCATAGGGTACCAGCGTACCTGGCTGCCATCAACCGAGCGCGCGCTGCCGGATGGTCCGCGGTGGCAATCTTCCCGTCGGTCGAGAGCGCGTTGATCTTCGCCGATGCGGCGCGGCTGGGGGGGCTGGAGCCGCTCGTGCTCCACGGCGAACTCGACGCCGGGCACCGGCTGGCAATCTGGCGCCTCGCCGCCGGCGCTCGCCGGGCCCTGGTCGTCGGTACACGGAGTGCG
>JBGPNN010000270.1:0-4347 GCA_041487495.1 bacterium | reverse complement strand
CCTAAGGCAGGGCTGCCTCCGCGCGGACGCGAATTAGCCGCGGGCGGTGAGAACCGACCTCCTGGAGCGGTATGAGGACGACCTCGCCCTGGTCAAGGGTACCGCGGGATGGGCGGCCCTCACTGTGCTCCTTGTTGGGCTGGCCGCGCTACCCTTCCTGTTGCCCCGCATCGGTCTGAGCTATCTGCTCTTTGTCGCCATCCTCATGGCCGCGAACATCGTGGTGGCCGTCGGCCTCAACCTGCTCGTGGGCTACACCGGGTTGATCTCCCTGGGCCACGCGGGCTTCGTGGCGATCGGCGCCTACGCGTCCGGGCTGCTCACCGCGAAACTCGGGTTGCCCTGGTACGCGGCGTGGATCGCGGGCGCCGGGATCAGCGCCGCCTTTGGGTTTCTGGTCGGCCTGCCGGCGCTGCGGCTGACCGGCCCGTACCTGACGATCGCGACGCTCGGATTCGGGATCGCCGTGTATCAGATCCTGACCAACTGGACGGACCTGTCGGGCGGGCGCATGGGGTTGCCCGTCCACCAGTTGTCGTTGGGAATCCGCGGCCTGTCGGCGACGCAGCAGCTATACTACGTCGCCATGGGAACGGCCGTCATTCTTTCGTGGATGGCCTATAACCTGGCGCGCTCTCACATCGGGCGCGCGTTTGTCGCGATCCGCGACAGCGACATCGCCGCCGAGGTGACCGGTGTCAATCTGACCTGGTACAAGACGCTGTCGTTTGCCATCAGCGCCGCCTATGCCGGTGTCGCCGGCGCCATCGTGGCCCAGGCTCTCCGGCACCTCGAGCCGCAGGCGTTCACGTTCCTGGAATCCATTACCTATTTCGCCATGATCGTCGTCGGCGGGCTGGGGACGATCTCTGGCGCCATTATCGGCGCGGTCCTGCTGACTTTGCTTCCCACCTATCTCTCCGGGCTCAAACAGTGGGTGCCGATCATCTACGGCGGGGTCATCATGCTGATGATGGCCGTCGAGCCCACGGGTATCTACGGCCGCTGGCTGCGGATCAGGCGCTATTTCAAGGTGTGGCCACTGTGACGCATCTCGCGCAGTACGTGGTCGGCGGGCTGGCCACCGGAAGCCTGTATGCGCTGGTGGCGATCGGGATCGCGCTGCTATATCGATCCTCGCGGGTGCTGAACTTCGCCCACGGGGATCAGGCTACGTTCGCCACGTTCATCGCCTTCACGCTGATGGGTGGAGGGTTTCGTTTCCACCTCAACCTGCCGTTCGGCGTGGCCGTCACCATCAGCCTGATCGCCGCGGCGATCGTGGGCGCGGCGTTCTTCTTCTTCGTACTGCGGCCGGCCAAAGAGAGCACGCTGCTCGGCAAGATCGTCATCACCCTGGGCTTTGCCCTGCTGCTGAGCGGCGTGATGCAGCTGGTCTGGGGCGCGGATACACAGACCTTCCCCTCCCCCCTGTCGGTCACGAAGGTCTACCGGCTCGGTGGGGTTGTCGTCAGCCAGGTCGACCTGGGCACAATCATCATAGGGCTCGCCCTCATGACAATGATGTACGTGTTGGTCCAGCGCACCAAGATCGGGCTGGCCATGCGGGCGGTCTCTCAAAACGTGACGGCCGCGCAGGCGCTGGGGATCCCCGCGCGGAGGATCTACGCGGCGACCTGGGGCCTCGCCTCGGCGCTGGGCGGCGCGGCCGGCGTGCTGCTGGCGCCGGTGGTGTACCTGGATCCATTCATGATGCTCGACCCCTTCCTCAAGGGGTTCGCGGGGGCCGTCCTGGGCGGGATCGATAGTCTCCCCGGTGCGGTGCTTGGGGGATTCCTGCTTGGGGTCGCCGAAGCCGTATTCGCAGGGTACGTCTCGTTCAAGTTCAAGACGACCCTGGCGTTTGCGATCATTATTTTGGTATTGCTGGTCCGTCCTGAAGGCCTGCTCGGCCGTGAATACCATCGGAGAGTCTAAGGGGGGAACCTGCATGAGGATGTGGATCACGTTCGTGCTCATCGCGATCGTCGTGGCGCTACTCGCGCCCGCCGGAATCAGCCAGGAGCGTGGGATCACGGCGACCGAGATCGTTATTGGAACCACCATGCCGCTATCGGGAGGTGCCGCGTTCTGGGGCGTGCCGATCAGCGGGGCCATGGATGCCTGGTTCAAGTACCTGAACGATCAGGGCGGCATCAACGGCCGCAGGCTGCGGCTCGTCATCAAGGACGACGGCTACCTGCCGCCGCGCGCGGTGGCCAACACGCGCGAGCTTGTCGAACGGGACGGCGTCTTCGCGCTGGCCTCTTCGCTGGGGACCGCGAACGTGTTCGCGGCCCGCGACTATGTCGTCGAGTCGCAGACCTTCTGGATTACCCCGCTCGCGGGCGTGGACATCTGGGCGGGTTTCAAGAACAAGAAGCACATCTTCGCGACGTACCCCAGTTATGTCGAGGAAGGCACCATGCTGGTCACCTATGCGGTGCAGAACCTGAAGGCGAAGAGTGTCGCGGTGTTCTACCAGAACGACCTCTACGGCCAGCAAGGCCTGCTGGGCATCAAGCGGGGCCTCGCAAAACTGGCCGGCGTGAAGCTGGGCACGGCCGTGTCGTACGAGGTCACCGACGCCGAGGTCACGGCCCAGGCCCAGAAGATGAAGGAGTCCGGCGCCGACGCCGTGATCCTCTACGCGACACCCCGGGCTGGCGCGCTGATCGTCCGCGATATGGCCAAGTTAGGGTACAAGCCGACGTTGCTGTCCTCGTTCACGCTGGCCGACCCGGCCATGTTCGCACTGGCCGGCGACGCCTGGAACAACGTCTACCTGGGTGCGTACTTCCCGCTACCCGGTCTGGACCCCAAGGTTGACGCGGTGCTGGCGACGCTGTCGCGGATCAACCCCGCGCTGGCCCGGAGCCCCTTCAACTCCGTGGCCGGGGTTGGATTCATCGAGGCGTTCCTCGAAGGCGTGCGGCGGGCCGGTCCGAACCTCACCAAGGACCGCGTCGTGCAGGCCATGGAGTCGATCAAGAACTGGGACGGCGAGGTCATGCGGGCAGTCAGCTTCGGCCCGGACCGGCACCAGGGAACCAACCGCCTCTACATGATCAAGGCCGAGAGCGGCAAGTTTACGAAACTCACCGACTGGTACAGCTATCCCACGAAGTTCTAGACCCGCGGGGCCGGGCGCGCACCGCCCGGCCCCATCACCTTCCGTTCCCTCAGGATGAGCGCCGCTCCGCTGCTGGAGATCGCAGGCCTGTCAATGGCGTTCGGGGGCATCGTCGCCCTCGACCGAGTCGATCTCACCGTCGGCGCGCGCGATTTGGTCTCCATCATCGGGCCCAACGGTGCCGGCAAGACCACGTTGTTTAACTGTGTTTGCGGCCTCTACCGGCCCGACGCGGGCGAGATGCATTTCCAACACGAGCCGCTGCCCCACCGCCCGGACGCCGTGGCGCGCCGCGGCATCGCGCGCACGTTCCAGAAGGTCGAGTTGTTCCGCGGCAGCACCGTGCTGGATAACGTGCTGCTGGGCCGCCATCATCACATCCGGATCTCGCTGCTCGACGCCGCCCTTGGCACACCGAGGTGGCGGCGCGAGGAAGTACGCCACAGGCGGCGCGCGGAAGAGATCCTCGACTTCCTGGACCTCCAGGCCATGCGGAAACGGCGGGTCGGCGACTTGCCCACCGGCCAGCAGCGGATGGTCGAAATTGCCCGTGCCCTGGCGACCGAACCGATCCTGCTGCTGCTGGACGAGCCGTCCTCAGGAATGACCGCGGAAGAGAAGGATGACCTGGTCTTCCGCATCAAGGACATCCGCGAAGAGTGGGGCATCACGATCGTCCTGGTCGAGCACGATCTCAAGCTCGTGATGGGGATCTCGGACTGGATCGCGGTGCTGGACCACGGCGTGAAGATCGCGCAGGGGACACCGGACCAGGTCCGAATCGATCCGGCCGTCATCAGCGCGTACCTTGGGGACACGGTGTGACGGATGCCGCGCGCGACCAATCCGGCGCGCCACTCCTGCGAGTGAGCAACATCGAGACGGCGTATTATGGCCGGCTCACCGTGCTCCGCGGTGTCTCACTGGACGTGCGTCCCGGGCAGATCGTGACCATCCTGGGCTCGAACGGCGCGGGCAAGACCACCCTGCTGAAGACGATCATGGGGTTCATCCCCGATCAGCCCGAGAAGGGAACGGTCGACGTCTTGGGCCGTCGCGTCAACCGTTGGGATCCCGAGGATGTGGCGGCGCTGGGCGTCGCGTACATCCCCGAAGGCCGCGGGATCTTCGCTGAGCTCACCGTTGAGGAGAACCTGCGGCTGGGCGCGTACGCCCGCTCCGGCGGTGCGGTGGCCGACGATCTGAGCGCGATG
>JBGPNN010000269.1:0-4360 GCA_041487495.1 bacterium | reverse complement strand
CTCGGACGTCCATGCCGCCGCGCTGCGTCAGGTTCAGTTCGTCCGCTCCCTGGGGTTCCGCTGGGTGGCGGTCCACGTCGCGACCGATGATCAAAAGGCGGCCGACGTTCGACGCAAGTGGCAGCGCTTCTTCCCCGACGACCCGCTCGTGGTGCTTCCATCACCGTTCAGAGACATGGTCGGACCGATCCGTGGTTACGTCGAGCGGCTCAGGGTCGAACATCCTGACGCCTTCATCCACGTCATCATGTCGCAGATCCTGATGGACAACCTCGTTGAGCAGGCCCTTCACCAAAACACAACGCTCATTTTCAAACTCGCGCTCCAGCACATCCCGAAGGTCGTGGTGACCGACGTGGGCTATTCCCTACGCCTGGATGAACCGGAACCTATCGTGGAGGTCGTCCCGGGTGCGGAGGGGACGGCGGCGCCGATCGATCACGCCGATCCGGCACGTACCGCGGGAAGCTCCCCGACATAAGACGCCCCGCAGGCGATTAGCGAACTTTCTGGCTTGACGACTCCTTGAGGATCAGACGACTCTTCTTGTCGCCGTCTTGACGCCTTTGAGGATTAGAATTCCTGCCGAAAGCGACTCGTGCGGCCGGCTTAACAAGGCAAAGGAGCGACGCATGTACGATCTTGGGCTTCTGCTCTTGTCCATGGTGTTCTTGCTGACAAGCATCTGGCTCATTTCAAGCTTTGAACGTCTGCGGGGGTCATGACGGCGATGATCGCCATCGCGGGTGTGTTGACCGTCCTGTTGCTTGTCTATCTCGTCGCGGCACTCCTAAAACCGGAGTGGTTCGCGTGACGACAACCGGCATTCTCCAACTCGGGCTGTACCTGGCCGTGTTACTGGCCCTGGTGAAACCGCTGGGCACCTACATGGCACGGGTGTATACAGGTGAGCGGACCGTTCTCGACCGTGTGCTACGGCCGTTGGAGCGGTGGTTGTACCGGATGATCGGCGTTGATCCCAAGACCGAAATGGCGTGGCACGTGTACGCCGCTGCCTTCATGGTCTTCAGCATCGCCGGGCTCTTTCTCACATACGCGTTCCAGCGGCTGCAGGCGATCCTTCCGCTCAACCCTGCCGGGCTCCCCGCGGTCCCGCCCGACCTGTCGTTCAATACGGCGGCCTCCTTCGCCACCAATACCAACTGGCAATCATACGGAGGCGAGTCCACGATGAGCTACCTGACGCAGATGGCGGCCCTGGCGAAGGAAAACTTCATTTCCGCTGCGGCGGGGATGGCCGTGCTGGTGGCCTTCATCCGGGGTCTGGCGCGTCACACCGCCAAGACCATCGGCAACTTCTGGGTCGATCTGACGCGGACGGTACTCTACATCTTGATCCCGCTCTGTTTTGTGTTCGCGCTGGTGCTGGTATCCCAGGGGGTTGTGCAGACCTTCCGCGGCTATCAGACCGTTGCGCTCCTCCAGTCGACGAAAGATGCCGACGGCAAGCAGGTGACAGAGCAGGTCATCGCCGTCGGCCCGGCCGCGTCGCAGATCGCCATCAAGCAGCTCGGGACGAACGGCGGCGGATTCTTCAACGTAAACTCCGCCCACCCGTTTGAGAACCCCACGCCCTGGTCTAACTTCCTGGAAGTCCTGGCGATCCTAGTGATCCCGGCTGCGCTCTGCTACACGTTTGGCGTGATGGTGGGTGACACGCGTCAAGGATGGGCCATCCTGGCGGCAATGACGATCGTCTTCATCGGGGCCCTGGCCGTCGCCGTGCTCCAAGAGCAGCGCGGAAGCCCGGCGCTGACCGCTCTCGGCGTCGATCAAAGGGCCAACGCCGGCCAGCCCGGGGGCAACATGGAGGGTAAAGACGTCCGCTTTGGCATCTCCAATTCGGCCCTGTGGGCCGTTGCGACGACTGCGGCGTCCAACGGCTCGGTGAACTCCATGCACGCCTCCTTCACACCGCTGGGCGGGTTGATCCCGATGTGGATGATCCAGCTCGGCGAGGTGATCTACGGCGGCGTGGGCTCCGGGCTGTACGGGATGCTCGCCTTCGTCGTCGTCGCCGTGTTTGTCGCCGGCCTGATGGTCGGCCGGACGCCCGAGTATCTCGGCAAGAAGATCGAGGCGTTTGAGATGAAGATGGCCTCGCTCATGATCCTGATCCCTGTGGCGCTGGTCCTGGGGGCTACCGCGCTTGCCGTGGCCACGGCCGCCGGACGCTCGAGCATCCTCAACCCGGGGCCGCACGGGTTTAGCGAGATCCTCTATGCCTTTTCATCGATGGGCAACAACAACGGCAGCGCCTTTGCAGGGTTGAACGCAAACACGCCCTTTTACAACATCGTCGGCGGGCTCGTGATGCTGTTGGCGCGGTTCTGGCTGGCGATCCCGGCGCTGGCCATCGCGGGGTCGCTGGCGGGCAAGAAACGCGTCCCCGCCGGCGCCGGCACGCTGCCGACGCACACCCCGTTGTTTGTGGCCTGGCTAATCGGGATCGTCTTGATCGTCGGGGCGCTGAGCTTCATCCCGGCGCTCGCGTTGGGACCGATCGTCGAGCACCTGCTGCTGGCCCGCGGGATCGGATTCTAGGAGGACGAAGATGGCGACTCAGTCGGTGCGGCGATCGGCGTATCCGGCGGGACTGCTCCGCCGTGCGGTCATCGATGCCTTTGCGAAGCTCGACCCGCGCGTGCAGCTCCGAAACCCAGTGATGTTTGTCGTCGAGGTCGGCAGTGTGTTGACCACACTGCTGTTCGTTCAGGCGCTTCTGGGGCGTGGCGAGGAGCCGGCTGGTTTCATTGGGTGGGTGGCCGCGTGGTTGTGGTTCACCGTCTTGTTCGCGAACTTCGCCGAGGCCGTCGCCGAGGGCCGCGGCAAAGCGCAGGCGGAAGCGCTGCGGCGCATGCGGCGCGAAACTACGGCAAAGAGGTTGCGCCGGCCCGAGCGCGGAGCGCCTACCGAGACGGTGTCCTCGGTACACCTGCGGCAGAACGATGTGGTCCTGGTGGAGACCGGCGACGTCATCCCCGCGGACGGCGAGGTCATCGAAGGCATCGCCTCCGTCGACGAGAGTGCCGTCACAGGCGAGAGCGCACCGGTGATCCGTGAGTCGGGAGGCGACCGGAGCGCGGTCACCGGTGGCACGCGGGTGCTCTCAGACTGGCTCATTGTGCGAATCACGGCCAATCCCGGTGAAGGCTTTCTCGACAGAATGATCCGTCTGATCGAGGGCGCAAAGCGGCAAAAGACCCCGAACGAGATTGCGCTCAACATCCTGCTGGCCGGGTTCACCATCATCTTCTTGCTCGTGTGCGCGACGCTGCTGCCCATGTCCGCCTACAGCGTGGCGGCCGCGGGCCAGGGGCGCGCCGCGACGATCACCGTGCTGGTCGCCCTGCTCGTGTGCCTGATCCCAACCACGATCGGTGGTCTGCTGAGCGCGATTGGGATCGCGGGGATGGATCGCATGATCCAGCGCAACGTGATCGCGACGTCGGGCCGCGCGGTGGAAGCGGCGGGCGATGTGGACGTGCTGCTGCTGGACAAGACCGGGACGATCACGCTGGGCAACCGGCAAGCAGTGGAGCTTGTGCCCCTCAATGGCGGAGACGCGCGCCGGCTCGCCGAGTGGAGTCAGCTCGCGTCTCTGGCGGATGAAACCCCGGAAGGCCGCAGTATCGTCGTGCTGACCAAAGAGCAGTACGGGCTGCGCGAACGGACCGTTGGGTCCGGTCCGGAGGCCCCACGCAGCGCGCGGTTCGTGCCGTTCAGTGCCCAGACACGCATGAGTGGAGTGGACCTCGACGGGCAGACGATCCGCAAAGGCGCGCCCGATGCGATCGTCGCGCACGTGCGTGCCTTGGGCGGTGTCGTCCCGCCCGATTTCGACGTGGTCGTTGAGCGCATCGCCCGCTCGGGCGGCACGCCGCTCGGCGTAGCCCACAACGCCGACCTCATCGGCGTGATCCACTTGAAAGACATCGTGAAGGGCGGCATCCGCGAACGCTTCGCGCAGCTCCGGCGGATGGGCATCCGGACCGCCATGATTACCGGGGACAACCCCTTGACGGCAGCGGCCATCGCGGCGGAGGCCGGCGTCGACGACTTCCTGGCCCAGGCGACCCCCGAAGAGAAACTCAAGTTGATACGCAAATACCAAGCCGACGGGCATCTCGTCGCCATGACCGGTGACGGCACGAACGACGCCCCGGCGCTCGCGCAGGCCGACGTCGCGGTCGCCATGAACACCGGCACTCAGCCGGCCCGCGAAGCCGCAAATATGGTCGACCTGGACAGCAACCCGACGAAGCTGATCGAGGTCGTGGAGATCGGCAAGCAGCTCTTGATGACGCGCGGCGCGCTCACGACATTTAGCATCGCCAAT
>JBGPNN010000268.1:0-4370 GCA_041487495.1 bacterium | reverse complement strand
GCGTTCAAGCCGATCGACACGAGCAGCCCCCTGGGGCTGGCGATTCTGATCCCGACGGTGCTGTTCCGACCGTTCCCCTGGGAGGCGCACAACGCCAACGCGATGATTACGGCCGTGGAAAGCCTCGGTCTGTTGGCGCTCATCGTCTACCGCCGTCGAAGCGTCACCGCGGCGCTCCTGGGATCGCCGCGGAGTAGCTTTCTGCTGTTGTCCGTGCTCTATGCCCTGATGTTCATATACATCTTTTCTGCGGTCGCCAACTTTGGGATCATTGCTCGCCAGCGGGTGCAGATCTTTCCGTATGTCTTCATGTGGATCGCGTATCTTGGCGCGCGCCGGCCGGCCGCCGAGGGTTCCGGCACGATGACGGTCGCTACGGGATCGCGGTAGGGGTTGGCGCACATCACTGTGGAGCAGCGCGCGTGAACGATGTGACGGTCACGCTGGTGACCGACCGGGTGGGTCTGCCTGAGCTTCGCCAGGAGTGGACCGACCTGCTGCTGGACACGGCGCGCCCCAGTGTGTTCATGTCCTGGGAATGGATGACGACGTGGCTGAAGGAGTTTCGCCCGGGAGCGACGCCGCGGGTCCTCATGGCAAGGCGCGGACCGGACGGAGAGCTGGTGGGTCTTGCGCCGTTCTACGAGACGACGTCATACGGACCGCTGGCGGTGCGCACTCTCGGTTTCATGGGGGCCGGAGTCGGCGCCGACCATCTCGCCGTGCTTGTGCGCCGCGGCTTTGAAACGCAAACGCGTGCGGCGCTGGCAGAGCGCCTTCTAGCAGATGATCGGTGGGACGTGCTGGAGTTCCCAAGAACCGAGCACGAGACCGCCCAATGGCTGGAAGGCGCGGTGAGCGCCTCCGGCCGCAGGCTTGCGAGCATATCCGGGACGGCCGATGTGTGCCCATACATACCGCTCCCGGGGTCCTGGGAGGAATACCTACGCACGCTGCGCTCGGATGCGCGGAAGGACCTGGGGCGTCGATGGCGTCGCCTTCGCGAGCATGGTGACGTGGTTATAGAACGGGTGCACACGGTAGACGAGTTGGACCATGCGTGGAGCATTCTGCTCGCTCTCCATGAGAAGCGGCGGCAGGTCATGGGGGGCCGCAGCGCCTTCACGACCGGACGCGCTCTCGCCTTTCACAGGGTGTTCCTGCAGCGGGCCGCCGAGCGCGGCTGGCTGCGACTGTACCTCATGCGGGTGAGAGATCGATACGTGGCCGCCGAGTACTGTCTGAGCCTGGGCGGTAAGGTAGCCGATCTGCAGACCGGATTTGACCCTGAATGGTCCCGCTTTGGCGTCAGCACGCTTCTCCAAGGTCATTCGATCCAGGACGCGATCGCTGAAGGTGCCACCGAGTACGACCTTCTGCGTGGCGGGGAAGCGTACAAGCAGCAGCGATGGGCCGCCGCCCTCCGCTCTGACAAGTCGCTGGTGGTGTGGAAGCGCCGGCCACAGGTGATAGCGTTGATCGCCGCCCGGCGGTGGGCTGGAGCCGCGGTGGCGGAATTCCGCCGCAAGTGGCCCGGCCGCAGGGTGCCACGGACCCCAGATAGCGACGGCCCGGCCGCTGAAGGTAGGGTTCATGCCGCTGATATCTGATCTCAGACAGGCTGTCCAGATGGCCGGAGGGCTCTCCGGACTGATGCGGCGCCCCTGCACGCCCGAATCCGCTCGAGCGCTCCTCCGGGGACGCTTGGCTATCAGGGATCAGCTGTTTCTCCAGGTGGTGCGTGAGGCGATCTGGCAGAATCCTCGAAGCCCCTATCATCATTTGCTGACCTGGGCCGGATGGACCTACGACACCCTCGACGATGCGGTGCGGAAGAAGGGTCTCGAAGCGACGCTGGTGTCACTACGCGATTCCGGGGTCTATCTCAGTCACGGTGAGTTCAAGGAGCGAAAGCCGATTCAACGAGGCGCGCGGCAGCTGGATTGGACCGAGGTGAGCACGGACAATCCGGGCGTCCTGCCGGTGTTCGAGACCCGCACAGGTGGGACACGGAGTCAGGGGGACCGGGTTCCGGCCACGTTCACCTACCTTGCCGACCAACGCGCCCCCACATGGTGTTTGACCGTCGAAGCGATTGGGGGAGGGCAATGGCCGGTTATTATCTGGATGCCGAGAGAAGCGGGCTTACTGTGGTGGCTGACCCTTGCCCATATGCACCGCGCGACGTTGCGGTGGTTCAGCATGACCGACCTGACGATCGTGAGGGCGCCGCGGCTGCACCAATTGATGTACAGGTTCGGTCAGGCCATCGGCGTAGCCCATGGCCTCCGCCTGCCCTTCATCGAGCACGTGCCACTCACTGGAGCGGCCGTCGTCTACGAGGCTGTGGTGCAGGCGCGGGCGCGCCACGGCGGGTGCACGGTTGTGACGAGCCCGAGTGGGGCCACCAGACTCGCAGGGCTTGCATCCCAGCAACGGGGAGACCTCGAGCGCATCGCCTTCGTGGTCGGCGGTGAGCCGCTCACGCCGGGGAAGCATGCCGAGATCACGCGCGCCGGGGCGCGCGTCGGCGTACGGTACAACATCACCGAGGTCGGGGCCATCGGCGGCGCGTGCGGCCATCCGGACGATGTAGACGATGTGCACCTTATCGCGGACAGTTTCGCGCTCATTCCCGACCCGCGGGTCCAACCAGATGGTGGATCGGCGGAAGGGTTCATGATCACGACATTACTGTCCACGAGTCCTGTGATTGTGCTGAATCTCGATGCGGACGATTTCGGTCGGATCACCGTCCGGCGGTGCGGGTGCCTGTGGGACGATCTCGGATTCCATACCCATCTCTCTGGCATCAGGAGTTTCTCGAAATTGACGGGGGAAGGGGTCACGGTCCTGGGCACGGAATGCGTGCGGATTCTCGAGGAGGTATTGCCCCGAGAATTCGGGGGGCGGAGCATCGATTACCAGCTGTTGGAGGTTGAAGACGAAGAGCATCTGACCCGGTTGCACTTAGTTGTCAGCCCTTCTGTCGGGGACGTCGACGAAGAAAAGCTCCTGGTTCGGTTTGTTCAGGAACTGCGCAGTCCCTCAGCCCGCGGCCGCCCGGCTCCACCGATGTGGCGGCAGGCCGAGACCATCAAAGTCGTGCGGCGTGAGCCGGTGTCTACAGCGTCGGGGAAACTGCTGCCATTTCACACGCTGGCATTTTCGCAGCGCAAGAACGAGAACACTCCGGAGGTCCGAAGGATGGGTGGCGAGAGGAATAGAGATGCTTAGCAGGCTCTGGGCAAGATGGAAAGTACTGGCGCAACGGATCGGCGATTTTCAAGCGCGGGTGATCTTGACGGTCCTCTACTTTCTCATTTTGGGCCCGATGGCCCTGCTGCTGAAGGTGTTTCGGGACCCACTGAGCCTGAAACCTCCGTCTCGATCGTCGACCTGGATCCCCAAACCGGTGCAACCGGACAGTCTCGAGACCGCCCGGAGGCAGTTCTGATGCACATCCTCGGGATCTCCTGTTTTTATCACGATGCCGCGGCTGTCCTGCTCCGTGACGGGCAGCTGATTGCGGCGGCCGAAGAAGAGCGCTTCTCGCGAAAGAAGCATGACTTTGGGTTTCCCGTGCATGCGATTCAATTCTGTCTGGAACAGGGCGGTATTGATCGCGGCGAGTTGGACTATGTGGTGTTTTACGAGAAGCCCTTTGTGAAGTTCGATCGGATTCTCATGACGGCCCTCGCCACGTTTCCGCGCTCGTCCGGCGTGTTTCGGGAGTCCATGATTACGTGGTTTAAGGACAAGTTGTGGATTAAGCGGAACATTCAAGAGCACCTGAAGGTGTCGGCAAACAAGATCCTGTTTGTTGACCACCATGCGTCGCACGCTGCTAGCGCGTTCTTTTGCTCACCGTTCGACGAAGCAGCGACGGTCACATTCGACGGGGTGGGCGAATGGGCGACCGCCACGATGGGCCACGCTCGGGCGGCATGGAAGGATGGCGGCACGAACGACCTGCGGACGATCAGTGAGGTGCGCTTCCCGCATTCCCTAGGTCTGTTCTACTCTGCGTTCACGGCGTTCTTGGGGTTTGAGGTCAACGAGGGCGAATACAAGGTCATGGGCATGGCGCCCTACGGCGAGCCGCGTTACGTGGACAAGGTCTGGAAGGTGATCCGTGTTGAGAACGACGGGTCGTTTTGGCTCGACATGAGCTACTTCTGTTTCCATTACTCGGTCAATCGTACGTTCAATGAGAAATTTGAGGAGCTGTTCGGTCCGCCCCGGGACCCTAAGGCCGACTTTGTGACACCGTTGACCGATCCCGACCTCTCCGTCGATGCCGAGACGGTGCGGCAGAATCAGTACTACGCAGACGTCGCGGCCAGTGTCCAGAAGGTGACCGAGGAGAT
>JBGPNN010000267.1:0-4373 GCA_041487495.1 bacterium | reverse complement strand
GGGCATTCGGACGTGATGACACGACCTCCGCCAGGTTGGTGCCTCGATACACCAGCCCAACCCCGTCATCGGCTGCGACGCCGGGCGGACTAGCCCCGCCGGGCGGACTGGTCCCACCGGCGATCATCTGCTGAAACGCCGGCCGCCGGTCGGCTTCACCATCGTAATGCGGGCAGAAGCTCCCACGCAGAAACCCCAGCCCATCGTGGAGCGGTCGCAGAGGCTTCCCAAACGAGTCTGTCAGCCCGGCCTCAAACCAGCACAGCGCGCCGGCGCTCACGCCGGACAGGACGATCCCACGGTCCCATGCCTCGCGAAGAATGACATCGAGACCGTGCAGCCGCCAAACCGCGAGTAGGCTCGCGGTGGCCCCGCCGCCGATGTAGATCACGTCCTGACTGAGGACGAACGCTCTGAGATCGGTGATCTTGCGGCTGAATAGGCGGAGATGCGATGGCTCGCACCGCTCGACGGTGAACGCATCATAGAAGCGCACGATGTAGTTGTCCGAATCCCCGCTCGCGGTGGGGACGAAGCACACTTTGGGCCGCAGCTTGCCGGCCAGCGAGCGGACATAATCATCGAGCCGGGGATTGTCGGGTTCCATGCTGAACCCGCCTCCTCCCAGCGCGACGATGCACGGTTCGGGCATGCTGGCTTCTCCTCGGTCTAGTCCCGGTTCCCCCTGGGAAAGAAAAACTTACCAAGAGGGGGGTGGCACCGTATGATTCGCGTGATCAAACTTATGGCCTTCGGATCTGGCGTCCCGGCTCTCGTCTTGCTGATGATGCTGACAGCTTTGCCGGGCGCCTCCGCCTTCACCGTCAACTCATGCCCGAATCTTGGACCGATCGGGCAGTGTGTCCGTGTCCGCTCAGACGCAAACTGGAAACCCTGGAGTTCCGGCATCCCGACGCTCCGACTGGTGACGCGGCCGGCCTCCAGCGGGCCCTGGGGCTCCGTGATCCCAGGGACAGATGCCAGTTGGGTGTACGCCGGCGACTTCAACACCGGGCGCGTGCGTGACCCGAACGAATGGACGGTCATCCGCTTCGAACGGTATCTGGGCCCCGGTACTCCGCGCTACAACGTCGAGCGCGCGATCATTCGGATTACGGCCGATAATGGCTACGTCCTCTTCGTCAACGGCAAGAAGATCGGCGCGACGTTTGATCAGGTCTTCAGGCGGTTCCTCCCCACGGCCGACTGGCGCCAGTTCCAGACCTACGACGTCACGGACGCGATCGTGACGCACAGTTCCAACGTAATCATGGTCGACGTCTATGACTATGGGGCCGCGGCCGGATTTCTCCTTGACGGCGAGATTTGGTGCCGCCCCGGGATCACTTGTCAGGCCAACTAGAGCACTCACGGAACTCGAACGCTCACGGGAGGTTCGCCCCGCTCACAACGGCGGGGTGAACCTCCCGTCTATCGCCGTCCACCCACCGTCCACGAACAGCACCGCGCCGGTGACGAAGCTGCTGGCATCCGAGGCCAGGAAGACGACCGGGCCGGCCATCTCGTCCGCCGACGCCCAGCGGCCCAGCGCCGACTTCGCGGCATACGCCTGGTACCATTCCTGATTGTTCTTGATCGGTTGCGTGAGCGGGGTATCCACCACGCCCGGCGCGATGGCATTGACGCGCACGCCCTGCGGTCCAAGTTCGGCCGCCAGCGCCCTGGCCATCTGCACCAGACCGGCTTTCGTGGCCGCGTAGATTCCCTGTCCCGGCTCGACGACCTGCGAGCGGATCGACGAGAAGACGATGATGCTGCCGCGGCCCTGCGTCGCCATGACCTCGCCGGCCCCGCGCAGCAGGCGAAACGATCCCTTGAGGTTCAGCCCGATGACTCGGTCGAACTCCTCATCTTGATATCGCACGATCGGCTTGCGGACGTTGATGCTTGGGGTGGCCACAAGCACGTCCAGCCGTCCGTGCTGTCCCGCGACCGTATGAAAGAGGTCGTTGACGCTCGCGGGATTCGTGATATCCACCTGCAGCGCGGTGGACGATCCTCCCGCGCGCGCGATCGCGCCGGCCGTCGCCTGCGCGCCGTCCAGGCGGACGTCGACGCAGACCACGTGCGCCCCATGCGCGGCCAACCCGGCGGCCGACGCCGCGCCGATGCCTGAACCGGCACCCACCACGACGGCGACCCGATTGTCGAGTCGAAACATCTGCTCGTAGCCCACGCACGTGCCCTCCTTAAAGGCGTGTATGCTGTCTTCGGTGTCGATCCCCAATCCACTCCACGTTGTTGCGCGCCTGCAGATGCGCGATAGCTACCGGCTGCTGGCGCAGGCCAGGGGCTCCCAGAGGGAAGCCTTCGGTCCGCTGCAGGCGGCGTTTGCCGCGCACCACGATGCCCTGAAGGACTGTGACGTCCAACGTTTCGTCAGCCCGGTGTGGCGCGCCTTCTACGGTCGGCTCGCGAGGACGCTGCTGCCGTCCCCGCCATTTGGCTTTCTCAACGACCCCATGATCATGAAGACGATGTTCGTGTCGATGGGCGGCCGCTGGCTGCAGCAGGAACTAGCCTTGCTCGAGGCGCGCCTTTCTCAGGAGACGCTTCGCCGCTTGCTCCACGAGGACTGCGCCGGCGATCCCCTGCTTGCGCGCACACCCTATCTGACGTCGCACAACACGATCCACCACCTGTATCATCTGGAGCGGTTCGCAGAAACCACTGGGTGCGCGCTGAACGAACTCACGACCGTCGTCGAATGGGGTGGCGGGTACGGCAACCTGGCAAAGATTTTTCGGAGGTATCACGGAGGCCGGCCCACCTATCTCATCATCGATCTTCCGCTCCTGACCTGTCTCCAGTGGCTATATCTCGCGACGATCTTTGGGGATGACGAGGTCGCCTTGATCCTGGAGCCGGGCGCACCGATTCAGCCCGGGAAGATCAACATCCTCCCCGTGTGCTTGATCGATAGGGTCTCGATTTCGGCGGATCTGTTCGTGTCCACCTGGGCGCTGAGCGAGAGTCCCCCACAGGCTATGGATGACGTGGCCGGCAGGGGCTGGTTTGGGGCGAGGCGTCTGCTGGTCGCCTATCAGAGAAACAGCAATCTCCATCCCCACGCGGAACGGACCGGCGCGCTCGCGGCGGCCCACGGCGCGGTCATCGAGCCGATCGAGTTTGTGCCTGGGAGTTTTTACGCCTTCCTGTAATCCGCGTCACGCGGCTCCGCCAAGGAAGTAGACGATGGCCGCCGCGTAGATCCTGGCGGCTTCCACCAGTTCCGCGATCCCCACATGTTCGTCGGCCTGATGCGGGACGTCGCGCGTTCCCGGGCCGATGGTGACGATGGGGAGCCCCGCCCACGCGTGCAGGAACGTGCCGTCGGTCGAGCCCGGCACGCCGCCATAGCGCGGCGCGCCGCCCGTCACGGTCCGGACGGCCCGCTCGACCGCGTTCACAATCGGCGCCGCCGTCTCCGTCTCCGTCCACGGCCGGTCTTCGATGAGCTCCAGCACGATCTCGACCCGCGGGTCGGCGGTGCGCACGCGATTGGCGATCGCCTCGAGGGCGCCGCGCAATGCGGCGTGGTCTTGCCCCGGAACCGTCCGGATATCAACGGTGATATGGGCTTCCCCGGCCATCACGTTGAACTGCGGCTCGCCGTGCACGGGCGCGCGAATGGTCGTCGGCGTGATCCACGGCAGCCCCAGGAAACGGTGGGCGCCGTGCTGCTGTTGCTGGCGCGCTTCAACTTCACCCAACACGAGCACGAACCGCGCGGCCTGCACGATCGGGTTGACGCCCGCGTACGGCATCGCGCCATGCGACATCTTGCCGCGGAACGTGGCGAGCATCCGCATGGCGCCCTTCTGGTGGAGGCAGATCTCGTTCTCTTCGGGTTCGCAGATCAACGCGGCGTCGAAGCCCTGAGCGTATCCACCCTTGATGAAGGCTTTGATGCCCAGCATCATGGCCTCTTCGTCGACGACCGCGGCGATCCGCACGCGGCCCGGCAGGTCGGGCGCCACGCGGCGGACGGCGTCGAGCGCCACGATGGCGCAGGCCAGCCCGCCTTTCATGTCGCAGGCCCCGCGGCCGTAAATGCAGCCGCCATCGATGACCGCGTCGAAGGGAGGGTGCGTCCAGGTGCCGCGGTCGCCCTCCGTGACGACGTCGGTGTGACCTTCCAGGATCAGACCGCGTCCGGGGCGTCCCGAATCCCAGTCGGCGA
Source organism: bacterium (assembly GCA_041487495.1). Classification (GTDB taxonomy): domain Bacteria; phylum Sysuimicrobiota; class Sysuimicrobiia; order Sysuimicrobiales; family Humicultoraceae; genus JBGPNN01. The sequence continues at coordinate 169 of JBGPNN010000267.1, read as the reverse complement.
CCACGTTGGGGCGGCTCGGGGCGGCGTCATGCATGGAGACGCGAAACGCGCGCTCGCGAAGATACGCTGCCAGGAACGCTGCGGTCTCAGCCTCGTTGCCTGCCGGATCGCCCGGGCGGTAGACGCTCGGGATGCGGATCAGATCGCGCGTGAGGCGGACGACTTCATC
>JBGPNN010000266.1:0-4390 GCA_041487495.1 bacterium | reverse complement strand
CTTGCGCAGCAGGTAGAGGGCCGTCCGGGCTCGTTCCTCTTCTTTGATCAGGTGGCGGTTGAACGATTCGAACGTCGGTGGCGGCACGACATGGTAGGCGAGGGCCGCCGGCGAGAACACCCGGGGGATCCCGCGGGCCTGCAACCGCATGCCGAGGTCGAAATCCTCCCAGCCGTACACCCTGAAGCCCTCGTCGAATAGGCCGGCATCGATCAACGCCTGCCGCGGGATCGAGGCGTTGGCCGTGTCGAGGTAGGCGGTGGACACGCGCGTCATCGGCGGCCGCGCCGGCACATCCCGCGACGGGATGACCGCCACCGGGCCGCGGCCGACCACAGGCCGGCCCGCCGGGGCGTGGATGGCCAAATGGTGTTCCAGGAAGTCGTCCGCTACCAGGACGTCACTGTCAACGAAGACGATGATCGGGCCCAGCGCCGTCCGGATCCCGGCGTTGCGCGCGGCCGCTCGTCCCCGGTTCGGGTCGAGCCGGACCGCGCGTACCCGCGCTGGCCCCGCGCACGCGGCCGCGATGACCTGCGGCGTCGCATCGGTCGAGCCGTCATCCACGACGACAATTTCATACTCGTCACGCGGGAGCGTCTGATCGCTCAAGCGCGCCAGCGCGTCGCGCAAGTTGTCGGGGTCGTTGTAGACAGGGACGACGACCGAGACGCGGGGAAGGAGCTCGGACGCCACCATCCTATGATGATGGGGCCAATGGCGTGGCCGCGCGCTCGGACGGGGTCGTATCCAGCATCTGCAGGCGCAGCAGCCGCGCATACGTTCCGTCGCGGGCCAGTAAGTCGTCGTGACGGCCTTCCTCCACAACCGCGCCCTGGTCGAGGACGACGATCCGATCGACCCGCCGGACCGTCGAGAGGCGGTGCGCGATGATAAAGGTGGTGCGGCCCCGCGCAACGCGGTCCATCGCTTCCTGGATCAAGGTTTCGGACTCACTATCGAGTGCCGATGTGGCCTCGTCGAGGATCAACAGCCGCGGGTCGTTGAGTAGCGCCCGCGCGATCGCCAACCGCTGCCGCTGTCCGCCCGACAACTGCATGCCGTCATCGCCCAGCCGCGTCTCGTACCCGTCGGGCAGCGCGGCGATGAACCCGTGGGCATTGGCAGCCTTCGCGGCCGCCATGACGTCGTCGACAGTGGCGTCGGGACGGGCGAAGGCAATGTTGTCGCGCACAGTACCCCGAAAGAGCACCGTTTCCTGTGGTACCAGACCAATCTGTCGCCGCAACGAGCGCACTGTCACCGTACGCAGATCCCGGCCATCGATCTCCACTCGCCCCTGGGAAGGATCGTAAAATCGCTCGATCAGGTTGACCAGGGTCGTCTTGCCGGCACCGGACAGGCCGACCAGCGCGACCCGCTCGCCTGGTGCCACGTCGAGGGTCAGGTCCCGAAGCGCCCACTGGTTGGGGGCATACGCGAACGACACGTGGTCGAATCGTACCCGGCCGGTGATCGTCGGCAGCGACGTCGCCCCGGGGGCATCGTGCAGGCCATCCGGCTCGTCGAGCAGGGCGCGGACGCGCCCGAACGCGCCCATCGCCTGACGCAGTTCGGCGTAGTGGCGCATCGAGCCGTTAGCCGGTTCTACCGCCAGCCCAATATAGGTCAGGAAGGCCACCAGGGTACCGGGCGTCAGGACGCCCGCTGTGACGCGCTGGCCACCAACCCACAGGACGAACACAATCCCAAAGGCGGTCAAGAAGCTCACCACAGGCACCTGGAGTGCGATCATCCAGGCGATGCGCACGTTGGCCACGAACACCCGGTCATTTTCTTCGTGGAACCTCTTGATCTCGCGGTCTTCTCCGGTGAAGGCCCGGATGACCCGCGCGCCGGTGAAGGCTTCCCGGATCAGGCTGGCGAGCCCGGCGACATGTTCTTGCGCCCGCACGGTCGTTCCCTGGATCTCCCGGCCGAAGCGCCGCGCCAGGTAGAGTACCGCGGGGATGACCCCCGCGATCGCCAGTGCGAGCTGCCAGTCGATCCACACCAGCAGCACGATCGTGCCGACGACCATCACCGCTGACGAGAGTCCGTCGACGAAGCCCATCAGCAACTGCGTCTGGACGACCTGCGTGTCCTGCAGGCTGCGCGCGATCGCGTCGCCGCTCTGCCAGGTCGCAAACCGGTCCAGCGACCACCGCTGGATGCGGGTGAAGAGGTCCTGCCGCAGATCGGCGGTGACCCGATAGCTCAGGTAGAAGGAGAAGTAGATTTGTACGAGCAGACCCAGGCTGCGCAGGCCGAACAGTGCCAGCATCACCAGGGAGCCCTGGTTGAGCGCGCCAACAGATTGGGTTCCGACCAGCCTGTCGATGAGCACGCCGGCGTAGCGCGGCACGGCCAGGTTCACGACGTTGATCATCACCAAGCCGAGGGCGGCGCCGGCCACGTGCAGCCGGTAGCGCATGACGTATTCAGCCAGCCGCGCGGCGTCGCTCGGGCGTCGCGCACCGGTGAGGCGCCCCTCGTCACGCACCGGCGTATGAATCATCGTTGGACCAAGGCAGCATCGCCCTGACGATGGCGCGCGACGCGCCGGTCGCGCGCGGAATCACCCCCAGGGCTTCAACGAGCCGGCGCCGAGCGTCCCCGTCATGGAGCAGCCGGGCGCTCTCGTCCGCGACCACAACCGGCGTGACGTCGTCGACCAGTTCCGGCATGATCGCCTGCCGCGCGCGCATGTTGGGGAGCGCCAGGTATGGTGGCCGCCGGCGGCGATACACCGCCAGCATCACCCGCTTCAGCCCCGCACCCAGGAGGGGGATCCGGGTGACCCAGCCCGCCACGCCCTCGAGGGGCGCGGCCAGGGCGACGCTCGCGGGTCCGACCACAATGGCCGGCATCCGCATGACGGCCAGTTCGAGGGTGTTGGTGCCGGGAATGGTGAGCACGAGATCAGATCCGCGCACCTGATCCCACCCGCCGCAAGCCACTTCGACAGCCCCAGCGTCAAGATCGGAACGGTGCCGGGCGACCATCCTCTGCCAGAGGGCGGGCGTCACAAACGGCGAGACGACCAATCGCAGACGGGCCCCCGGGAGGCGTTGGCGCAGCGCGGAGGCGGTTTGCACCCAGAACGGGAAGAGCGCCGAAAAGAGGGCGTCGCGGCTCCCCGTGAGGACGGTGACCTGGGCTGTCGTGCCGTTGCCGCTGTCACCTCGACGCGGCAAGATGTCGGGAAGCGCGTCATGACGGGGATCCCCGGTGACGAGGAGTTTGGCGGGTGGGACCCCGTAGCGGGTGAGACGCTCGGCCAGGTCGGTGGTGGGGACGAAGATGCGCTCGAAGGCGCGGTGGGACCGGGCGACGTGCGCGCGCTCGACAAAGGCAAAACCGCGGGCGCGCCAGCGGCGGGCGAGGCGGCCGCTGTACCAGAAACTGCCGCCGACATGCAGGAGCACGGTGGGAGCGGCGGGCGTCCAGGCGGGCAGGCCGAGGCTCGCGCGGAGGGTAGCGGCGGGGTCGAGGATACGATCGAAGACACCCGAGGCGGTCGCCACCGTCTCCTCCTGGCCGCTGGCAAACTGGCAGGGTGGGAGGCACAGCGTGATGTCGAGCGCACGCCGCTGGCGCGCGGCTTGGCGGCGGGCCTCGGTGGCAATGGGCACCGCCCACCCCGCAACCTCGCCGGGACTGTTACCGACGATGATCACCGAGACGGGCATCAGCCGGCGCCCGCGAGCGGCATCGCATCCACCACAGCGCGGGCCCCGCCGGTCTCATCCGGAACGACCATCAGGTCCTCGATAAGTCTGTGCCGTGCCGCATCATCCTGGAGCAGTCGGCTGCATTCTTCAGCCACCTGCACGGGCGTGATGTCACCCACGAGTTCGGGCATGATCCGGCGCCTCGCGAGCAGATTTGGCAGCGCCACGTAACGGTGCCGCCTCAGGTACATGGGTGTAAATAGTCGCTTCAACGTTTGCCCGAAAGGGAGAAGGCGTGTGAGCCACTCGCCAGCACCTTCGATCGCAAACTTCGGCGCCAGGTCAAACGGCAGCACCACAATGGCCGGCAGCCGCATGACGGCCAGCTCGAGCGTATTGGTGCCGGGAATCGTGAGCACCAGATCGGAACCAAGGATGCTGGACCAGCCGCCTGTTGTGATTTCGATGCCGGCGGCATCGAGACTGGGCTGCCAGCGAGTGACGACGGCCTGCTTGACCTGGGGCGCGACGTAGGGTGAGACGACCAACCGGAGGCGGGCCCCCGGGAGACGCTGGCGCAGCGCGGTGACAGTGTCAACCCAAAAGGGGAAGAACGCGGAGAAGACGGCGTTGCGACTACCACAGAGCACGGTGACCTGGGGGATCGCGCCGTTGCCGTTTGGGACGGCCAGGGTGCGATCGGGAAGCGCATCATG
>JBGPNN010000265.1:0-4393 GCA_041487495.1 bacterium | reverse complement strand
GACCAGCCGGTTCAGCCGGTTGGCAAAGAAGTAGAGGGTCGTCATCCGGAGGCGGGGTTTGATGTTGGCCATCGCCAGCCGGTGGTCGGTGAAGTGCTCCGACGACCGCAGCGCTGCCAGGAGCGCATCGTACGCCGCATCGAGCACGACGACAGTGTGGGGCAGCCCGAGGGTGTCGCAGACGTGCCTGGCGTCATCACAATCCCGCGGCTGGCTGTGACACGGCATGAGTACGCCCAGGGTGGTCGCGGGAAACGCCCTCAGACACAGCGCCGCGACCGTGGCCGAATCCACACCGCCCGAGATCCCAACGACGGCGCCGAGCGCGCCGGCCTCGTCGGCCCGCTCCCTCAGCCAGCCAACCAGATAGTCGGCGATCATCTACTTGCCGGGCATGCGGTGCGTGTAGGTGACGACCCCGTATTCTTTGACCGTCTTGGCCTCGTTGACGACCCTGCCTTCGACGGTGACCCTGATCCCCAGCTCGCCCTGCGGCGTCCGTTTTTGGAGGGCGACGGAGAAGCCCACCCCGGTCTTGAACGTCAGCCGCGCGGGCACCGTGCCGGAGACGGGTTTCGTGTCGCCGAGTTCGCCGTAAGAACCCTCGAAGCGTAGACCATCGGTGCCGGAGACTTCGATGATGACGGAGGCGGAGGCCGTGGGCGCCGTTACCGGTGCCTGGGAACCTCCGCGCCGACCGCGGGGAGACACCGACCCACATCCCGAGGTCAGGGCGACCACGAGGAGCAGGACACACGCGAGGCGTATCCCCGGTACGCGGACCACCACCGCCATCCCTGTTCGCATTCGGAGACAGACCTCCTCCCGTTTCGCACTGTACCCGAAGGGAGCAGCGGCCAGACCCCGCGGGCCGATATCACCTCTTTACACGGGCTGAAGAGGATAGAACCATGATGCGGCTGGCCGCCACGGGGGCGGTGATCGCAGTCTTCGTGCTTTCCTCCGCGTTTCCTCATTCCGTGGAATGGGATCCCGCGCACGGGCACGTCGTGATTGGCGGCACCGCCCGCGATCAAGCCCGCGCGCTGTCCGCGCACTTGAATCAGCGTGATGACCACTCCTCGGTGGAACCATTCGCACACGCGATCGAACCTCCGGCGCCCGCGCGGGGGGTCTGCCCGGTTGGGGTAGCCGGCCAGGTGCGCGTTCTCTCTGTCAGAGATGGAAGCAGCGCCGGCGCGGATGTGTTCGGGGCCCCCGGCACGGCCATCGGGCCTGCGAGTCCGATGCTGGCCCCCCCGATTCTGGCATCCGCGCCACTCGTGCTGCCGACCCGGGTTTCTGTTCTCGAACCAGCACTGTCCTTACCGGAACCACCACCCCGCGCGTCCTAACCTCACACAAGCCGCAACAGTCCAATGCTGTCGGTGAGGCGGCGCTTTTTTGGCCGCTCCCCGAGGCATCGTGCGACGCATGAGACGGGGTGACTCGATGGACGCGGTGTTCAAAGCCATGGTCCATCTCGGGGCGGCGCTGTTTCTCGGTGGGGGTACGTACGCACGCTGGATCGGACCCGAGTCGCTCGATGGCAGGGCGCCGGCGCGCCTCCGGCTGGGTGTCATCATCGGAGGGATCCTGCTGTGCGTCGGCAGTGTGCTGGACGTGCATCGCGCCCTTGGGGACGTCCCGCTGTCGGAATTCTGGGAGTACATGACCCTGAGCCGCCACGGGCAATCGGTCCTGATGCGCCTGGCGCTCGTTGCGGCGCTGGCGCTCGCCGGCGCCCCCGCCGCCCGCGTCTCCAGACCGGGCCGCGCGATCTATGGCGCGTTGGGCGTGGCCCTGCTCGGGACGATCAGCCTCGTCAGCCACACGGGCGTCCATGCCGGTACCCCGGGGATCATCGCCGATCTGGCCCATCAAATTGCCGGCGTCGTCTGGGGGGGATCGCTCCTCTACCTGGCGGTGGCGCCGGTCTGGCCGCCGGTCCGCGAACCCAGCGAGCCGCTAGTACGGGCCCTCCGGCGAATTTCACGAGTGGGCCTGGTGAGCGTGCTCGTGCTCGTGGCCAGCGGCATCTATGCGGCGCGCGTGCACCTGTCCGGCCTGGCCGCGCTGACCGGGTCAGCATATGGCCGAACCCTCATCGTTAAACTCGCGTTAGTAGGAGTGACCCTGGCTGTGGCCGGGGCCAATCGCTGGGTCTTTCTGCCTCGCGTCGAGCGCACGGGGGCCTCGGCCGGCATGGCCCGAATGATTCGAATCGAGGCTGCGCTGCTCGTCGCCGTCTTTCTCGTGACCGGCGTGCTGACGACGCAGGCACCACCGCATGAATAAGATGTTGCCGAGGTGACACTGTGAAGATCATCAAGACGAACCGCATGTGCTTCCTCGTCGGCGCCGTTGTCGCCTTCCTGATGGGCGTGGCGCCTCAGGGCGGGGTAGTCTTCGCGCACGCGAAGCTGCTGCGCGCGGATCCAAAACCCGGCACCACGGTGGCAAGCCCCCCCAAGGTCGTCCGCGCGTGGTTCAACGAAGAGTTGGAAACCAAGCGAAGCGCGATCACCGTCTGGGATGCCAAAGGCAAACGGGTTGACGACGGCAAGGGTGGCGTTGACTTGAGCGACATGGACCGCAAGTCCCTGATGGCCACGTTGAAGGCGGTCGGGCCCGGGACGTACACGGTCAGGTGGACCGCCGTATCCGCGGACGACGCAGACGTGGAAAAAGGGTCGTTTCGGTTCACCATCGCCGCGGCGAAGGGCGCGGGGATGACGGGCACACAGGCGATCGCGCCCGGGTCGATGGCTCTGCCGCCGCTAAAGATCATCTCGCCCACCGGCGGCGCCACGATCAGCAGCCCGGTGTCGATTGTGTTCGAAACGAGCGCCGACGTCTCGAAGATGACGATGGGCAAGGACAGCATGGCCACGCAGACGCCGCACCTGCACGTGGACATCGACAAGCGTATAGACATGCCTGCGATGAATCAGATCGTCCGGCTGGGCGCCAATCGCTACCGGTATCACCTGGGCAGTGTCGCGGTGGGCCCGCACACTATCCGCGTCCATTGGGCCGAGACGAAGACGCACAAGCCCATGGGTCCAGTGCAGACGGCCGCTGTCACCGTAAAGTGAGCCGCCAGTTCGGCGCGACCCTGGGACGTTTCCTGAACCTCAACAGGGAGGTCGATGTGATGAAGTCGTTGGGCGTCTTGATTGTGCTGCTGATGCTCGCCGGCGATGTGTCTGCGCACGCCTTTCTCAGGACCTCTGACCCGACGGAGGACAGCACAGTCGCCAGTCTCCCCAAGGAAGTCCGGCTCGCGTTCACCGAGCCCGTGGAGACTCGGTTCAGTATCTTCAAAGTGTATCGCCTCGACGCAGATCCCGGCGCCGAGATACGCAGGCTCAATGCGGCGGGAGGCGCTCTTGTCTCGGACGTTCTTCAGAAGCGCGGGGATGAGTCGGCGCGGGCCGATGCCGGCCTGAGTACCACGACTCGCACCAGCACGGACATCACTATCAAACTCAAGCCCGACCAGGAGCCGGGTGCGTACGTGGTCATGTGGCGAGTACTCTCAATCGACACCCACACCACGCAGGGGTTCTTTGTCTTTATTGCAGGGAGGAGAACAACGCGGGTGCCCCCGAGCGTCGCGGGGGACGGATCTCCGGCGAGCACCTCCAAGGGGTTCAGCGCGGCGTCCGCACCGTTCTGGCCCGAGCCGTTCATCCGGCCGACGAGCGCGCCGACCCTCGAGGCGAGAGCCGAGGCGGGTCAGAATCAACCGACCAACCTTCGCGTCTCCGGAGTTCTCACCTATAAGTACACGCACGCGCCTATGCCGGCAGCCGCAGGCGACGAAAACTACAACGGCACCAGTGTCGACAACCCTACGGTCCACGAAGGGAGCCTCGAGCTGGCGATGACGCTGACGCTCACCCGGAACGTGAGTCTCTTTGCCGACGTGAACACCAGATCCACCTCCGACACCGGGACCGCTATCGAGATCGAACGACTGCACCTCGACTTGCGCAACACGCTCGGGGTTATGGGTCTGACCTTCCGGATCGGACGGGATGCGATCAGGCTGGGCCCGGTGGGGCTGCTATTAGATGAGGTCCTCCACGACGAAGACCGGCGCGACGGAGTGCAGGTATGGCTGCCGCCAATGGGCCCCATCCGTCTGACAGCGTTTATGCAGTGGGCACTCACCGATTGGACGACGACCCGGCGCGTGCTGGGCGGGCGCGCCGACGCATCGCTACCCGGAGGCTGGATCCTCGGTCTGAACTATCGGGCCGATACGGCGTCGGCCGCGGACGCGGGGACGTGCCCGGGAACCGACTGCGCGACGGGCCGCGGATACGGCGTCGACCTCGAAGGGAACGTCGCGCCGGGCCTGAACCTGGTGCTGTCTTACGCCACG
>JBGPNN010000264.1:0-4427 GCA_041487495.1 bacterium | reverse complement strand
GACCTTCGGCCCCGATGGCGCGCTGGTGGCAGGATTGCCGATCGCCAGCGCGATGATGAGTATCACCGCGATCATGTAGCCGGTACGTCTCATGAGTTCGCTCCCCCCTGCGATGTGGCGCTTCGCATCTCGCTGAGCTCGCAAATCGCGTTCCACGTCGAGTGGACGTCTTCGGGTGACACACGTCCACGAACAGAAAGTTGCTGGTCCAGCCTTTGGCACATCAATTGCCGGAGGTACGGCCGGAGGCCCGGAGTCTGGCCCGCGAGAATGCGGCGAAGCTCGAGGCGCGCGGCCTCCGGCCAGGCCATCTCGTAAGCGTCACGCTCCGGGCCAAAGTCGATCTCGAGCGGAGATCTAGCACGCGCCAGCTCTCCGCGTCGGGCCGCGGTCGCCTCAGCATCGACATCGCCGTTCTTCACGATCACGCCGTACTGGTCGGCGGCCGCCGCGGGCGAGACCAGACCCTGGCGGACGTCTCGCTGCACCATCTCGACCCGCCGGCGGAGCGGATCGCCGAAGCCGCCGCCCGACGGGCTGGTAAAAGCGACGACGTCTCCCGGTTCCAGCTCGACGATGTCAATCTTACCAATTTCCTCAGGCGCCCGACCGCTCCGGCGCAGCACGGTGCCGCCGCGCGACCCGCTCTGACCGCCGGCCAGGCCCCAGGGTCGGAAACGGACCCGATCCATGCCCCTGGCAGTGAGCACCGCCCCAGGGCTGGTAGATTCGAACTCAAGCCTGACGGCCGCGCCTCCCCGAAACTCTCCGGGCGCCGCGCTGTCCGTGACCAGGCTGTAGGATCGCACGACGATCGGCATGTCGACTTCCAGCCGCTCCGTCGGCACGTTCATCAGCAGCGATCCGGCGTTGAGGCCCCGGCCCTCGATGCCGTCCCGGCCCGGCCGGCCGCCCGAGCCGCCGATCATCGGCTGCACCTGGCTGACCTTCATGCGGCCGCTGCGCAGGTCGGGGACCGCCACCAGCGGCACGAACGTCACCCCGGAGGACGCGGCCGGGATAACATCTCGCGTCGCCCGCGCCAGCGCGCCGAAGAACGCGTCCTGCACACGGAACACCGTTGCCATGCGCACGCCGACCGCCGCTGTGGGGCTCGGGTGCAGGATGGACCCGGGCTCGGCGACGACCGTGAGCGGCCGCAGCATCCCGCCGTTCAGCGGACAACTGGGTTGGGTCGTGCGCATGTACATCGCAAACGGCAGCGCAAGAAACGTATGGATTTGGCCGTAGACCGGGACGTTGAACGCCGACCGTACCTCGTAGTCGCTGCCAGTGAAGTCCAGCGTAATCGCGCCGTCGCCCACGCGCAGGGCCAGCTCGATACGGATCGGCTGGCTCGTGGTCATGTCGTCGTCCAGCAGGTCGACGAATCGATACGTCCCCGCAGGAATCGCATCGATCGCACGGCGCGCCGACTCCTCGGCGTAGGCGAGGACCTCTCGCGTCGCGCCTCGCACCGCGTCGACGCCGAACCGGTTGACCATGCGGTGCAGCCGCTCCTGGGCGGTGTTCATCGCGGCCAGGAGCGCCTTGAGATCCCCCCAGTTCTGCTCGGGGATGCGGCAGTTCAGCAGGTAGATCTTGAGCGCGTCCTCGTTGAGCGCGCCGCGACGGTAAAGCTTGATGGGTGGGAGCCGCAGCCCTTCCTGATAGATCTCGCTGTTGCGCGGCGAGACGCTGCCGGCCACGCGGCCGCCCACATCGGTCGCGTGAATGAAGCAGCAGAGAAAGCACAGGAGCTCGTCGCGCCAGAACACCGGCTTGAGCACATGCACGTCGGGCAGGTGCGTCGCCAATCCCCCAGAAGAGGCGGGGTCGTTGGCGATGACGACATCGCCTTCGTCGTACGGGGCGCAGGCGTCGAGCGCGCTCCGCATCGACCGCTGCAGGACCGGTACCCCCAGGCGCTGTGAGAATGACACCGTCTCGCCATCGGTGGTGACGAGCGACGCCCCGAAATCCAGCGATTCCTTGACGTAGACGGTGAATCCGGTGCGCTGGATGACGTAGGCCATCTCTTCGGAGATCGCCTGAAAGCGGCTGGCATACACGTCGAGATCCAGGCGCTGTCGGGCCCGCGTCTGCGCCGTCATCAGGCTTGCTCCAGAATCAGGTTGGCAAACTCGTCGCATCGTACGTCGAAGCCCGGTGTCACAAACGTGGTCGAATCGTACTGCTCGATGATGCAGGGTCCCGGCAGGCGGCTTCCCGGCACGATCGATCCCCGGTCGTACACCGCGCACTCCAGGAACCCGCCGCGGGAGAACACGCGCCGCACCTCGCCGGCCGGCTTCGTGCGCCCGGCCGCACCGACCCGCAAGCGCGGCGGCTTGGGCGTGCGCCCGACGACCGAGACGCGCACCGATCGGATCTCGACCATGGCTTGCCGGTCGCTGTGACGGAACATCGTCTGATGGCGATCGTGAAACGCCTCCGCCAGGGCACGGGGCCCGTCGACCGCCGACGCGTCGGCCGGCCAGGCGACGTTGATCTCGAATCCTTGCCCGACGTAGCGCATCTCCGCGGACCGCCGCAGATCCAGCTCATCGACCGGAATGGCCTCCTCGCGCAGCCACGCCGTGGCGGCGCGCTCCAGCTGCGCGTAGGCGCCGGACAGGTCTTCGGCCGTCAACTCCTCAATCGGGCGCAGGAGACTGCACACGTAGTCGGACTTGACGTCCATCGTGAGCGCCCCGAGCGCGCAGAGCGTGCCGGGTGAGGACGGCACGATGATGCGCCTCAATCCCGCTTCCTCGGCGAACAGACACGCGTGCGTGGGTCCGGCGCCGCCGTACGCCAGCAAAACGTAGTCGCTGGGCTCGATTCCGCGCTTGGCCGCCAGCGGGATGAAGTCGGCGTACATGCTCGCCGTGGCCACGTTGAGTACGGCCTCGGCGACCTCCAGGCTCGACGTGCCCAACGTGCCGGCCAGGCGGCTCAATGCGGTCTCGCTGAGCTCCGGCCGCAGCGGCAGCTGGCCGCCGAGAAATCGCTCGGGATGGATGATGCCGAGGTGGACGTACGCATCGGTCACCGTCGGTTCCAACCCGCCGCGGCCCAGGCATGCCGGGCCCGGCCGCGCGCCGGCGCTCCGCGGGCCGACCTTGAGGACGCCGCTCGGATCGCACCAGGCGATCGAGCCCCCGCCGGCCCCGATCGACGTCACATCAACAGCCGGCATTACAATGGGGAAATCGCCCACCTGACTTTCGGTGCTCACCAGCGGCGCGTCGTCGATGATGCCGATGTCAGCGCTGGTGCCGCCGATGTCGAGGGCGATGACCTTGGAGAACCCCGCCGAGTGCGCGATGTACGACGCGCCCATCACGCCTGAGGCCGGACCGGACAGAAGGGTCTGCGCGGCGGAGCGCCGCGCGGTGCCGGCGCTCATGATGCCGCCGTTGGAGCGTGTGACCAGAATCGGGGCGACGACGCCCTCCCGGCGCAGGTGGCGTTCGACCTCGGTGAAGTACTCGGCCATGCGCGGACCGACATACGCGTCGATCACGGTGACGACCGCGCGCTCGTACTCTCTGAGCTCGGGCCACACCTCACTGGAAAGCGCCACGTACATGGACGGAAACTCTCGGCGTATGACGTCTCCCGCGATGCGTTCGTGTTGAGCGTGCGAGTACGCGTGCAGAAAGCAAACCGCGATCGCTTGCACACCGTCTTTGACGAGCTCGCCGGCCAGGCCGGCGACATCGCTTGGATCGATGGCCTGCCGCACGCGTCCACCGGCCAGCACGCGCTCGGGGACCTCGACGACATCCGCCCGCTCGACCAGCGGCCGCGTGGGAACGGTGAAAAGGTCGTAGAAATCCGGCACCCGCATGCGCCCGATCTCAAGGATATCCTTGAAGCCCTCTGTGACGAGCAGCCCGGTGCGGGCGCCCGTGCGCTCGATCACGGTATTGGTCGACAGGGTGGTGCCGTGGACGAAATACCGAATGGAGGACGGCGCGATGCCCTGATCGGCGGTGATCCGGTGGAGAGACGTGACCACGGCTTGCCAGGGCGCTTCAGGGGTCGAGAGGACTTTCAGGACGCGGATCTCGCCCGACCGCTCGTTGATCAGGACCGCGTCCGTAAACGTACCGCCGATATCGATTCCAAGCCGAAACGTGTCGGGCATGTGTCCTGCGCCATTCCCTCGCCGGCCAAACGAATCCTCCTCACCGCGCACCAGGGCGCTCCAGAAGGCCGGCTCGGAGAGGTCACCCGTTTACTCCCAATCGACTTACCGCAGTTTCTTCACCGCGCGCGTCACGCTGCCGATCACGTAGTCGACCTCAGCGTCGGTCAACCGGGCGTACACCGGCAGCATCATGATCCGGGAGTAGACCTGCTCGGTGACCGGGCACAGGTCGCGCGTGTATCCGCGCTTCTGGTAGACGGTAAACGCG